>JAIYDA010000017.1 GCA_027487735.1 Planctomycetaceae bacterium
CCAACGCCCGCGCCCACCGCCGACGACGGCGCATTCTCCCTCGTCCAGCCCATCCCCACGCCCACGCCCGAGCAGCAGCACACCATCGATGGGCTGGGCGCGTCGCTGGGCAAGTTTGGCGTGCACCTGCTCTGGGGCGTCACAGGCTCGGGCAAGACCGAGGTCTACCTGCGACTCATCGAGCGCGTGCTCGCCTCCTCGCACGACGCAACCGCGATCGTGCTCGTGCCCGAGATCGCCCTCACGCCGCAGACCAGCGGCAGATTCGTGGCGCGATTCGGGCCCACCGTCGCGGTGCTGCACAGCGGCCTCACGCCCAAGCAGCGGGCCCAGGGCTGGAAGCGCGTGCAGCGAGGCGAGGCCCGCGTGGTGGTGGGGCCCCGCAGCGCGATCTTCGCGCCGCTCGCGGGCCTCGCGCTCGTGGTCGTCGATGAAGAGCACGACGCGAGCTACAAGCAAGACCAGTTGCCACGCTACCACGGGCGCGACGTCGCCATCAAGCGGGCCCAGCTTGCCCAGTGCCCCGTGCTGCTGGGGAGCGCAACCCCAAGCCTCGAAAGCTGGCTGAACGCGACCGACCAGAGCAAATCTGCCTCCCGCAGCACGCTTTGGAAGCTGAAGACCCGCGCGACCGGCGCCAGCATGCCCAGCGTGCGCGTGGTGGACATGCGCGAGGAGCAGCGCCTCCGCCGCGCAGCCCCGGGCCCGCAAGGCGCGGGCACGCTGCGCTTGCTCGGGCCCACGCTCGAGCACGCGCTGCACGCAACCCTGGAAAAAGGCGAGCAGGCGATGCTGCTGCTCAATCGCCGCGGCGTGGCGCGGCGCCTGCACTGCACCACGCCCGCCTGCGGCTACGTGCTCATGTGCGAGCACTGCGACAGCGCGCTCGTGCTCCACGCCAGCAGCATCGCGCCCGCGGGCAGCATCGTGCGCTGCCACCACTGCAACAAAGACCAGCGCGTGCCCAGCGCGTGCCCGGGCTGCAAGGGCAAGCTGCACAGCCTGCACGCCGGCACGCAGCGCCTGGAAGACGAGATCGAGCGCAGCTTCGCATCGATGGGTTTGGTGCGGGGCAGCACGCTGCTGCGTCTCGATGCCGACAGCATGGGCAGCATGCGCGACTACTTCCGCACCCTCAGCAGCTTTGCACGGGGTGAAGCGCGGGTGCTCATCGGCACGCAGATGCTCGCGAAGGGGTTGGACTTTCCGCTCGTCAGCCTCGTGGGCGTACTCGACGCCGACACCAGCCTCGCGATGCCCGATTTTCGCAGTTGCGAGCGCACGTTTCAGCTGCTGAGCCAGGTGTCGGGGCGGGCTGGGCGCGCGGCTCGGGCCGGGCTCGTGATCATCCAGACGCACACGCCCCAGATGCCCGTCATCGGGTTTGCACAGCGGCACGACTTCGCGGCCTTTGCCGACAGCGAGCTGCGCACGAGGTGGGAAGCACAACTGCCTCCGTTTACACGCTTTGCGCACATTGTCTGCCGCGATGAAGATGTCGAAGCTGCCACTGCCGCTGCCGACACGATCGCAAGCGCACTGCGGCACGAGGCGGAGGCAAACCCAGCGTGCCAAGCGCGAGTGGTGGGGCCCGCGCCGTGCTTGCTGGCGCGGGTGCATGACCAGTTTCGGGTGGGTGTGGAGGTGTATGCGGCCCAAGCCTCGGCCTTGCAAGGGCTTCTGCAGGGGCTGCGGGCCCGTGGGCTGCTCAAGAGTGACGCGAAAACCGCGGTGGATGTGGATGCGGTGGATGTCGCCTGAATGCGGGAACTAGCGGTTCTCCCGGCCCGCGAACCAGACGGAAACAGGAAAGTTTCAAAATATTCTGAAACCTTCGGTGGACTTTTGGGTCGTTTTCCGACATACTAGTGCATATGGCTCTCGAGTTGGGCAACTCTGGCGGCGCGGCGGGTCGCGGGGGCGATGCGCAGGCACTGCTCCGCGAGGCGGAGGATCGCTTCGTGTCGGTGTGGGGGCAGATGGCGGGGGCGTGGGGCGTGTCGCGCACGATGGCGGAGGTGCACGCACTCCTCTATATCACCGGGCAGACGCTCTGCACCGACGATGTGATGGATCGCCTGGCGATCAGCCGCGGGAATGCGAGCATGAGCCTGCGGGCGCTGGTGGACTGGAACATCATCACGCGCGAGAGCAAGCGCGGGGACCGCAAGGAATACTTCAAGGCTGAGGGGGATGTGTGGACGCTGTTTCGCGCCATCGTGCGCGAGCGCATGAACCGCGAGGTGGACCCGCTGCTCGCGTCGCTCCATGAGATTCGCGACATCACGGGCCAAGCCGAGAAGCGGGGGGGCCTGAGCGAGCCGCTGACGGCCGACGAAGCAGAACGCCTGAAGCTGCACCAGCAGCGGCTGGGGGACATGCTGTCGTTCTTTGAGGTGCTGGAGCACATGGGGCAGAAGTTTGTGAGTCCCAGCGGCAAGGGGCTGCAAGCCGCGGCAACGCTGCTGGCGAAGCTGCCCGACTTCCGCATGCCCGAGTTTGGGGGCAAGCTCTCCGGGGCGGGGCTGAGTGCGAAGGGGCTGTCGAGCATTCCTGGGCTCGGGTTTTTGGGCAAAGACGAGGGCACAGGCGAGCGAGGTGCACCATGAGCGCGTTGCGGAATGACATGCACCAGCGCGACGGCGTGCGCGCGGGGGCCAGTTTGACAACTGGGCTCGGGACTGCGTTGGCGTCGGCTGTGGTCGCGCTGCCGACTGCCCGGTCCAAAGCGCCGGTTCAGCCTCCAAGCCTCAACCAGGCGAGCATCGTCTGGAAGGTGCGGGCTGGGAGCCTTGCGGCGTCGCTCAAGCAGCAGCTTCGGGGCGTGCACGACGATCACGACGTGGAGTTGGTGTGGACGGTGCGCGATGGCAGCTTGCTGCGGTGCTGCCTGCGGGCGGGGCAGAGCGTGCTGGAGCTTGCGTCGGCGGACGCGACGGTGCAGCAGTGCGAGGCGACGGGGCTGTGGCACGTTCAGACGCGCGGCGGCGATGGGCTGACGCTGGTGGCGACGCTGCGGGCCCGTGAGGGTGGGTGGGAAGCGCTCTATGCCCGGAGCAACGCGCTCGATGCATGCGGGCTGGCGGGTGGGCGGTATGAGGTGGAGCGGGACTGATTGGGCTTGAGCGAGCAGCCCCTTGGGCCTGACGTGCGCTGCGCCAACCACAGGACACTGCATGCTGGCCCGCGCGAGCGGGCTATCTTTGCGTTTGCGGATGCCTTGCGCGCGGGACGTTGAAGCGTGCGCCGGGCCATCTGTTCGAGCGAGGAGGCGTCGTTGCGTATGCAGCAGTCGGCTTGGACTCCAGCGGTGGTGGCGGCGTGCGCGGGCCTTGCGGCGGGGGCCGCGTGGGCGGGCGATCAGCAGCCTTATGACCTCAACAGCGTGCGCAGCGGGCAGACGGGGAGCGCAGCCGGGCAGCCTGTGCCCACGACGGCGTCGACCGAACAGACGGGCGGGGGCGACGTGAACGTCGCGCTCGAGCCTGTGCTGTCGGGACCAGAGACCTACAGCGTGTCGCGGTTTGTGCTGCAATATCGCAGCGATCACCCGCAGCAGCCCAGCCTTGAAGAGCTGCTTGGCGCGACGGTGCGGCTGGGCGTGATGAGCGATCGGTTTGACACGCCCGAAGCGGGGCTGCCCGCAACCACGATCCGTCTGCGCGACGTGATGGACGGCAACCCGGGGGTGTTTACGCCTCGGGCGCTTGGGGCGGTGCAGCAGGGGCTGGTGCGCGAGATCAACGCGCGGGGCGTGGGCAGCGTGGTGGTGCAGGTGCACCCCGAGGACATCGACCCCGAGACGGGCGAGGACCTGCGCCCGGGCGCGCGGGGCGACCTGCGCCTGGTGGTGTGGACGGGCATCATCGGCGACATCCGCACGATCGCGAGCGGGGAGCGGCTGGAGAAGCGCATCGCGAACGGCAAACTGGAGCGCGTGAACGCTGCGGACCGCGTGCATGCGCGCATCCGGGCGCAGAGCCCGGTGCAGCCTGGGGAGCTGATGGGGCGGCAGGCAGTGTCGGACTATCTCTATCGCCTGAACCGCCACCCGGGGCGCCGCGTGGACGCGGCGGTGGCGCCTGGGGATAGCGAGCAGCAGATCAACCTCGATTACATCGTGCAGGAGAGCAAGCCCTGGACGCTGTATGGGCAGCTGAGCAACACGGGCACGGAGGCGACGACGGAGTGGCGGCAGCGGGTTGGGTTTGTGCACAACCAGCTGACCAAGAGCGACGACGTGCTGCGGCTGGACTACATCACGGGGAACTTTCAGGACAGCCATGCGCTGCTGGCGAGCTACGAGTTTCCGCTGCGCAGCGACATCACGCGGGTGCGGGTGTATGGCAGCTACAGCGAGTTTGACAGCAGCGAGGTGGGGCTGGGCAGCGAGCGCTTCAGCGGCGTGAACTACGTGTTCGGGGGCGAGTTCAGCAGGCTGATCTATCAGCGCAAGCAGTTCTTTGTCGACCTGGTGGGCGGGGTGCGCTGGCAGAGCGTGAAGGTGACCAACGACCTGTTCAGCGAGACGGGCAAGGGGCAGTTCATCATCCCCAGCATCGGGGCGCGTGCGGAGCGGATTACTGATGTGTCGTCGCTCACGGCGGGGGTGAGCTTTGAGCTGCAGGACGAGAGCATCAGCGACTTCAGCGCGGGCGAGCTTGCCCGCCTGGGCAGGCCCAACCCCAGCGAGAGCTGGCAGGTGCTGAAGTTTGACGCGACGCAGAGCTTCCACATCGAGCCGCTCATCAGCGATGTCTTCTGGGGCACGGGCGAGAGCGGGCCCACAAGCCTGGCGCACGAGGTGTCGGTGGGGCTGCGCGGGCAGTTTGCGTTTGGCGATCGCCTGATTGCCAACGAGCAGGACGTGCTGGGCGGGCTGTACACCGTGCGTGGCTACCCCGAGAGCGTGGCGGCGGGCGACAGCAGCGTGGTGGGCACGCTGGAGTATCGCTATCACGTGCCGCGGGCCTGGCCCATCAGCGCGCCGGGGTTCAAGGGTGATCGCAAGCTGAACTGGTTCCGGCGCAGCGGCGGCGAGGACTTCCGGTATGCACCGAGTGAGGCGTTTGGGTATACGGACTGGGACCTGGTGCTCAAGGGCTTCATCGATGCGGGGCAGACCAGCGTGAGCGACGCGGTGGCGGGCGAGCAGGATGAGACGCTCGTGGGCGCTGGCCTGGGCGTGGAGTTCTTGTGGAAGCGGAACCTGCAGGCCCGCATCGACTGGGGCTTTGCGCTGACGGACGTGGACAACGCCGCGGAGCCCGTGGACAGCGGGGATAACCGCATTCATGTGGTGTTGACGTTGTCGTATTGAACCGGGGACTGGGGGAGCGGGGAATGGGGAGCGGGGAACGGGTGGGGAGGGAACTGGGGACGCGCGGGATGCGCATGAGGGGTGTGTGGGCAGTGGACGCTGGCGGTGGGGGGGGGTGGTGTGTGCAGAACGAGGCAATCGCTATGAGCAGCAATCACGTTTTTGGGCGTCGCGGCGGCAACGGCTCTTTCGGCATCGATGGCGTAGCGCAGAACAGCCAAGGGCCTGTGCTGGGCTCGCAGCGGACGCGCGCGCTCGCGATGCTGGCGGGGCTCGTGGCGAGCCTGCATGCGCCGATTGCGCTGGGCGGGCCCGAGGGGGCGCAGGTGGCGGCGGGGAGCGCGAGCATCGTGCGCGATGGGAACACGACGCTCATTCGCGCCGCGAACAACACGATCATCAACTACAGCAGCTTCAACATCGCGGGGCACGAGACGGTTCGGTTCTTGCAGCCCGACGCGGCGAGCAAGGTGCTCAATCGCATTCAGGGGGCCGGGCCCACGCGCATCGACGGCAGCCTGCTCGCGAACGGTCGCGTCTACATCGTGAACCCGGCGGGCGTGGTGTTCGGGCAGGGGGCGACGGTGAATGTGGGCGGGCTGTATGCCGCGGCGGGGCAGATGAGCGACCGCGACTTCTTGGCGGGCGTTGATCGCTTTAGCAGCCTGACGGGGAACGTGACCAACCACGGGTCGATCAGCGCGAGCGCGAATGCCAGTGGCGGCACGGTGGTGCTCGCGGGCAGCAGCGTGCTGAACACGGGCTCGATCGTGGCACCCGAGGGCACGATTGCGCTCGCGGCGGGGCAGGACGTGATGGTGGGCGAGCGCAACGGGCACGTCTACACCCGCGTGGAGGGCGCGGCGGCGAGCGTGCAGGATGGCGCGGTGCGGAACACGGGGCGCATCGACGCGCGGCGCGGGCAGGCCTTCATCGCGGCGAGCGACACGATGGGGCTGGCGATCAACATGGGCGGGAGCGTGCGGGCACGCAAGACGACGATCGCGGGCAAGGGCGATGTCGTGGTGAGCGCCGCGATCGACGCGAAGGACCAGGCGATTGACCGCGTCGTGACGCCCGTGCGCACCGTCGAGACGACGCCTCGCGGCGGCGAGGTGAGCATCAGTGGCGAGCGCATCGCGGCGGTGGGGGCGAGGATCGATGCGGGTGGGCAAGCGGGGGGCGGGAGCGTGACGATCGGGCGGGCGCAGGGGGATGTTGGTGTGGGTGCGGCGGAGGCGGTTGCGCTAAGCAACACGACGACGATCGACGCGAGCGGGGTGGGCAATAGCGCAGCTGGCGGCAGCGTGATTGTGTGGAGCGATGCGTTTACGAACTCGCACGCGGCGATCGTCGCGCGGGGCTCGGGCAATGGGCAGGGCGGGTTCATCGAGACCAGCAGCAAGGGGACGCTGAAGGTGAATGGGTCGCGGATTGATGCGAGCAGCGAGAGCGGCAAGGCCGGGCAATGGCTGCTGGATCCGCGGAACATTCGCATTCAGAGCAACCCCACGAGCAACGGCAGCTTCGATGCGGGCACGCCCGACATCTTTACGCCCACGGGCGACGACAGCATCGTCGATGCGGGGGACATTGCTAGCCGGCTGAACGGCGGGACGGATGTGACGATCACGACGGGGAGCACGGGGACGCAGGATGGCGATATCACGATCGAGGCGGACATCGTGCGGTCGAGCGGCACGGGGCGGCGGACGCTGCGGATTGAAGCGGCGAACAGCATCGTGATGCAGCCGACGGTGAGCATTCGGGATACCTCGGGCGGGGGCGGGACGAACATTCTGCTGGTTGCCAACAGCGGGCCCAGCGACCCGAACCCGAGCGCGGGAGCGATTGCTCTGCTTGGGTCGACCACACTGAACTCCGACGGTGGCGACATCTTCTTGGGCGGCGGCAACGCGAGCACTGCGGCGCTGGGGGACATCGCGAGCGATGCGTTTGTGACGAACCTGCGGGCGAGCGCGGCGCGGGGCACGGCGAGCAATCCGGACGGGGTTTTGCTGCTGAACAACGTTTCCATCGACGCTGGCACGGGCAGCGTGGTGATTCGGGGTGTGGGTGCAGACAACGTGACGGACGCGCGCGGCGTGGTGGCGTCGGCGGATATTCGCGGTGGTCGCGTGTCGATCAGCGGGCTGGGCGGCAGCGCGGGGGCGGGGAGCGGGAGCAGGAACTCGGGCGTTGATGCGCCGACTCTGACCGTCTTTTCGAACACGGCTGACGGCGTGACGGTGGAAGGGCGAGCGGGCGAGCTTGTGGATGGCAGCAACGCCCATGGCGTGCGGATCGCCAGTCTGTCGCACCAGAACCCGACGGTGGGCGTGCGCGGGTCGTTCACGGTTCGTGGGCTCGGGGCAAATGGAACGGGAAGCGAGAATCATGGCATCGTGATCGACACGTCGGCGAGCTCGAGCAGCGGGACCAGCCTGACGATGCAGGGCACGGCGCGATCGGGCGGAAGCGAAGGGCACGGCGTGCTGCTGAATGGGGACGTCGAAGCGATTGGCGACTCGGCGAGCATCACGATCAACGGCACATCGGGCACGGGTGCGAACGCGCGGGGCATTCTCGCTCGGGGCGAGATTGTCAACGCGACGTCCTCAACGCTGATCACGGGGACGAGCCGCGGGACGGGGACGGGGGCCTCGGGCATCGAGCTGAGCAATGGCTCGCGCGTGGCTGTGAACGCGGGGCAGAGCCTCGGACTGACCGCGGTGAGCGGAGACGCGAACGCGCAGAGCCTGTTGCTCGAGCTCAACGGGTTGGTCGAGCTGAACGGCGGGAGTTCGCTGCTGGCGAATGCTGACCGCATGCAGCTTGATGGCAGCATCACGGGCTCGGGAACCGATCAGGCGAGCTTCCGCGCGAGCTCTCCGGAGACCACGCTCGGGCTGGGCACGGGCAGCACCGGGACGCTGAATCTTGACGACAGCGAGCTGGCGGGCATCACGGGGTTGAGCCGGGTGCAGTTTGGTGCGAGCGGGGGCGGCGCGGTGAACACCACTGCGCTGGACTTCACGACGCTGAACAGTGACGTCGTGCTGCGTGGGGCGAGCCTGAGCACGGCGGGCATCACGATGGCGGGGTCGCGCACGCTGACGCTGAACACTGCCGGTGCAACCACGCAGACGGGCGCGATCGTGGCAAGCGCGCTGGAGCTTCGGGGCGGCACGGGGACCTACACGCTGACGAACACGGGCAATGCGATCGGCACGCTGGGTGCGAACGTGGGGAGCCTCACCCTCGTCGACACGGGCGGGCTGACCATCGGCGTCGCGGGCACCACGACGGGCCTGACGCTTGCGAGCGGGGCCTCGAGCGTGGGCACAGCGGACACGCTGACGGTGGCGAATGCCATCAACGTGGGCACGGGCTCGCTGGACTTGCGCGGTGGCGACCTTGCGCTGAACGCGAACGTGACGGGCACCGGGGCACTGGCGATCGCAAACAGCGACGTGGCTGGGGGCGTGGTCGTGAATAGCGATGCGGGATTCGACAACGCGGGCTTTGTGGACATCGAGGCGGATGAGCTGGCACGCATCGGGAGCACGCTGACGGGGCTGACCTTTGGTCGCAGCGATGGCACGGGCCTGCTGCGGGTGCAGCGCGCAACGACCTTTGCGAGTGACACAAGCGGGCAGGCTGCGCTGCTGATGGGCGGCACGGGCGGGCGCGTGGACACCGAAGCTCCGATTCGCGGGCAGAACATGGACTTGCGGATCGCTAGCGGGCAGCTCACGCGCTTTAACGGCGCGGTGGTGACCAATGGGCGGGCGATCACCATCGAGGGCGCTTCGCAGCTGGTGACCAACACGCTGCTGGACGCGACCGATGGCGGGGCGAGCGCGGGCGGGAACATCGCCATCGGCTCGCTGGAAGCCGATGCGGCGGCGAACGGCCGGATCTTCACGGTGCGTGCGGGGACGGGAACGTTTGTTGCGAACGGCGCGATCGGCGCGACCGAAGCCCTCGCGAACACCGACATCAGCGGCGCGAGCAACACGGTGCGGAGCGTGCGGACGCTGGGCAACCAGACGTATGCGGGCAGCACGTTTGTGAACGGTGCGCTGCAGAGCACGGGCGGCGGGCGGCTGGACGTGAACGGCGGCGTGGGCGTGAACGGCGATAGCACGATGGAGTTTGCCTCGGGCGTGCGGATCACGGGCGGCAGCGTCTCGCCCACGCCAAGCAGCCTGAGCATCACGGCGAGCAATGGGCTGATTGAGCTGCCCGGCATGAGCGGGTTTGGCAACCTCACGTTTACCAGCAACTCGGGCAATACGGGCACGGGCATCGTGGCGTTTGGCGACATCGCCGGCGCAGCGGTACGGTTTGTGGGGCCTCTGTCGCTCGCACAGAGCGTGGCGAACCAGACGACGACGATCACGGGCGGCACGAGCGTGCTGTTTGAGGGCACTGTGGAGAGTGACAGCGCCGTAGCGCTGAGCGTCGCGAGCCCGCTGACGACCTTCTCGCAGCTTGTGGGTGGCAACAGCCGTGTGCTGCGTGCCCTGACGACCGACGCCGCGGGCACGACGACGCTGCTGGCGAACGTGACGACCACGGGCGACCAGACGTACAACGACCGCTTGCTGCTGGGAACGAACGTTGCGTTCACGAGCACCGCGGGCGGCGTGAGCTTTGTGGGCGGGGCGGATAGCGACGGGGGCACGCCCCGCACGATGAGCATCAGCGCGCCGGGAGGCACGCGGCTGGGCGGCAACATCGGCGGGCAATCGCCGCTCGCGTCGATCAGCGTGGACAGCGGCACGCCCGTGACGCTGGCTGGCGCGATCTCGACGACGCTGGCGCAGAACTATGCGGGCCCGGTGCTGGTGGGCGGCACGACGACGCTGACGGCGCCGACCGTGGTGTTTGGCGGCACCGTGAATGGCACGGGCACGGGCGACACGGGGCTGACGGTGGTGGCGATCAACGACGCGAGCTTTAACGCGGGCGTGGGGCTGACGCAGGTGCTCAGCAGCATCGACGTGAGCGCGGCGAGCATCATCATGAACGAGGTGCGCACGAGCGGGGCGCAGCGCTACAACGGGCCCACGCGGCTGCGCGGCAACCTCACGAGCACCAACGCAGGCTCGATGCGGTTTACCAACGAGGTCGTGCTCGAGACGGACGTGACGATCGCGAGCGCTGGGCTGCTGAATAGCGACGACATCGTCTTCAGCGGGCGCGTCGACAGCCTGTCGCAAAGCAATGGCAGCGGGCGCAACCTGGTGGTGAACGCGGGGCTGGGGGACGTGGCATTCAGCGGCGATTTGGGCGTGCAGACCACGGGCGGGCTGACGCAGCTTGCCTCGCTGGACGTGACGGGCGCGACGATCACCGCGCTCGTGGTGCGCAGCCAAGGGAGCCAGTTCTATAACGGCAACACGACGCTGACGGGCAACCTGACGACCACGGGCGCGGGCAGCATCGCGCTGTCGGGCGACACGATCCTCACCAACGACATCACGGTGAGCACGAACGCGGGCGATGTGATCTTCGGCGGCTTGCTGAACAGCGACACCTCGGCGGCGCGCAACCTCGTCGTGAACTCGGGCGGCAACGGCATCACGCGGTTTGGCGGCGCGGTGGGCGAGAATGGTCGCCTCGCGACGCTGACGACCAACGCGGATGGGCGCACCCGCATCGAGGGTGGCGTGGTGCGGACGACGGGGGATCAGGTGTATGGCGATAGCGTGACGCTCGCGTCGAACACGCTGCTGGAAGGCAACGACGTGTTCTTTACGGGCACGCTCGATAGCGATGGTCGCAACACGCCCCGCAACCTGACGGTGAACAGCTCGGCGAGCGGAGCCGACACGGGCGAGACGACCTTCAACGCTGCGGTGGGCGGCACCTTCCGCCTGGGCAGCATCACGACCAACGCCGAGGGGCAGACGCGCATCAATGGCGACGTGCAGACGACCCGCACGCAGACCTATGGCGACCAGGTGCTGGTGCAGCGCTCGCTCACGCTGAACAGCGGCAACGGGGGTTTGTTCTTCCGCCAGACCATCGACGCGGACGGCAGCGCGACCGACCCGACGCTGACGCTGGTGAGCAACGCCAACGGCGTGCTGGATGAGATCAACTACCGCTTCGGCGGGAACATCGGGCAGTCGCGGCGCCTGGGCGGCATCACCATCGGCGTCGATCGTGCGCCGACGTGGGCGAGCAACGTGGTGTTCAGCGATGCGTGGGACACGCAGGGGCGCGTGGCAACCAGCGGCGTGACCGACGCCGACGCATTCACAGTCACAACCGGGGCTGCGGGCATCACGGTGGGCACGGGCAACAAGATTCTGGCGTTTGGCAGCCTGACACTCAACAGCACGGGCGCGATCCAGTTTGGCGACGTGAACACGCTGCGCAACCTGAACGTGACGAGCGCGAACATTCGCCTTGCACGGCGCTTGCCGGGCGAGGTGCAGGACCGCACGATCCAGACGCCTCGCGACCAGGTGGTGCGCGAGCCCGGGGCCGACCTCATCGCGGGCGGCACGATCGACTTCTCCAGCCGCCCGACGCTGATTGGCGTGGGGGCTGCGCCGACGGTGAACGCGGGCAGCGGGCGCGACCCGGAGCTGAGCGGGCTGCTCTTCCGCACGCGTGAGACGCCCATCAACAACGCGACCTTCGCCGACCCTCGCATCACGGCGGGCGGCATCTTGCTGCCCTTTGATCTCGTGGCGCAGGGGGCAAGCAGCACGGCGATTGGCAACCTGCTGTATGACGGCGAGCGTCCGAGCGCGTTGTTCGCGGCGACGGGCGCGAACCCGCTCATGCCGCGCGTGCCCGGCGCAGCAACGGGCGAGTCGCTGGCGGCTGCCTTGCAGACGCTGGGGCTGGCTGCGGGCGTGCCGAGCAGCGACGTGCGCCTGCGTGGGCTTTCGGGCGCGAGCATGGCGGATGCGCTGCCCGACAGCGTGGGACCGACGGCACTCGCGCTGCGCGACGCGGGCACGCCCAAGCTGGTGAACCTGACGCGCGTGCACGCACCGAGCCTGCTGAGCGCAAGCAGCACCTATGCAACGCTCACGGGCAACGAAGCGGCTCTGCTGGCGATGCGCAACACGCTGAACGACAGCTGGGAGCGCTATACCAAGCGCAGCATGAAGCCCACGGGCGGCGGCTGGCGCGCGAGCCTGGAGAGCCAGACGCCCGCGAACGTGAACGAGCCCGCACGCGTGACGGCGGCCCGCAAGGCCTCGGGCGAGACGACCATCGCCGCGAACCCGGGCGACGTCGAAGCACTGGCACACCTCAACACGCTCCGCGAGTTCTTCGCACAGCTGCAAGACTCGGGGCTATCTGCGGGCGAGGCGCTGGTGCCCGCGCGGGCCCTGCTGGCGCAGGTGAAGCCCGAGGCGATGAACGAACGCGACCTGCAGGCGGCGATCAATGGATGGATGGCGACTTATGTGCTGGCGGAGTGAAGCGCGGTCGCACCGCCCGGGCGATCGGCCTTGTGCGAAGTCCCAGGCAAACAGGTTTGGTCGGAGGGGTCTTGTTGGAAGGGGTTTGGTCGCAGGCGTGGGCACGCTCATGCTCAATCGTGAGGCGCGCGAAGCCGGCGCAGACCTGAGTGAGTCGTTGGCGTGGCAGAGCACCTGCGTCTTTGAGGTCACGCGACCTTCAGCCCGCTGCGCTCGATGAGCTTGCTGAGTTCGCCGCTGCGCTGCGCGAGGGCCTGGATCGCCGCCTGCGCTTCGCTGGTGCTGCGCTGCGTGGTATCGGTGATGGCGGCGATCTCCTCGAGTGCCTTGCTGACCTGCTGGGTGGTGCTGCTCTGCTCGCTGGCGGCGTGGGCGATGGTGCCGATCATTTCGGTCACGTGTTCGCTGGCGTGCACGATCGCGCCCAGCTGCTCACCCGCGGCGCGGGCGCTGCCGCTGCCCTCACGCACGAGCGTCGCGCTGCTCTGCATCGTGCTGGCGACATGACTCGTCTCGCTTTGGATCTGCGAGATCGACTCGCGAACCTCTCCCGTGGCCTTTGCGGTGCGATCGGCGAGCTTGCGGACCTCGTCGGCCACCACCGCAAACCCACGTCCGTGCTCGCCCGCACGCGCGGCCTCGATGGCCGCGTTGAGCGCGAGCAGGTTTGTCTGGTCGGCGATGTCGTTGATCATCTCGATCATGCGTCCGATCGCCTCGCTCCGGTCGCGAAGCGACTGCACGCTCTGGGAGCTCTGGGTCACGGCCTCCTCCGCACGGCACATCCCATGGACGGTGTGCGACACGCTCTCGCCGCCCGTGGTTGCGGTCTGCTTCGCGGTCATCGCGGCCTTTGCGGCACGCTGCGCCTGGTCGGCCACTTCGCTCGCGCTCGCGCTCATCTCGGTCATAGCGCTGGCTACCTCGCGGCAGCGGGTGCTCACACGCTCGATCTGGTCGTTGGTCTGTGCGGCGTGCTCTTGCAGCTCGCCCGCGCCGCGCATCACCTGCTCGCTGGCGTTGCGAGCGCTCGCGATGAACTCGCCCAGCTTGGCGATGAGCTTGTTCGCGCTCGATGCGAGCGTGCCAAGCTCGTCGCCACGTTCCGCATCGAGCACGGGCCTCAGGCTCTCGCGCCCGCCTGCGATTGCCTCGAGCACACGCACCATGCTCCGCAGGGGGGTGGTCACGCTGCGGGCAATCGCCCAGCCCAGCAGCGCCGTCAGCAGTCCCACGATCCCTGCGGTTGTCCAGAGCGCTGTCGAGCGGGTGGCGAGGGTTGCGATCGCCGCCTTCTCGTCTGCGCTCGCCTTCTCGGTTGCGCTCGCGACGACGCTGTCGATCGCAGTGCGGTGAGCGTTGAACAGCGGCGCGAGCTTGTCGCGCAGCACCGCCTGGGCCTTCTCGGTGTCTGCCGCCAGCAGGGCTGGTGTGTACTCGTCGTTCAGAGCGGCGAAGTACTGCCGGGCGGTGTCCTGACTTTCGCCCAGAAGGGTGTCCTTCATGTCGCTGCTTGCGAGGTCGCTGGTCCAGAAGGCGATGCGGGTGTTGTAGTCTCGTTGCAACTGCTGCTGACGCTCGGCGAGGGCCTTCACCTCGTCCACGCTCGTGGCGTTGCCCATCTGCAGGCTCACGAGGTGCGCCTCCACGATGTACGCGGGCGGGGGCAGAATGTCCGCGATCAGGTCTTTGTTCTGGACGATGTTTGCATAGAGCGGCCCGGTCACCTTCACGCGTGACACGGTGTCGAAGCTGGCGAGCGCAAACGCCCCAAGCCCAAGCACCGGCACCGCGACGAGGACCATCAGCTTGCGAGAGAATGACCAGCTGTGAAGCATCTGCATTGCCATCGACTCCATGGGAAGCTCGCGTGGGTCTTCGCACCCACCGCGCACAAGCAACGGGGCTATCGGGTGGGCTTCTCCACAGATTGAGGGCCTTTGCGGCCGGGTGTGGACCACCGGGCCGCAAGCCCCGCATAAACCGCGTGCGCAGCCATTGCCCGCGAGGCCCCATATCATCCCGCGTCGCGCGTCACCCCCGCGCGAGCGTTGTCTGCCCGAGGCCAAGGGGGCGTTTGGCCCACGTTCTCGTTTCGGTTTCGCAATCGCCCGCGCGGCACGCGCAGGCCGGAGTATGCATCATGGCAAACGGCAAGTGGACCAAGAAAGAGCTTCTCTCACGCCCCGTCCAGCACATCGACATCACGAAGTTCGATGCGCGCCCCATCATCGACGCGTATCGCGACATGGCGTATAGCAGCCGCACGCTGGCAAAGGCCGCGGACATCTACAGCATGATGCTGAAGGATGAGGAGTGCGCGGTGATCCTGTGCCTGGCGGGCAGCTTCATCAGCGCGGGGCTCAAGAAGTCGATCATCACGATGCTCGAGCACAACATGATCGACGCGATCGTGAGCACGGGCGCGAACATCGTGGACCAGGACTTCTTCGAGGGCCTGGGTTTTAAGCATTACATCGCGCCGGGCAGCCCCGAGGCCCCGCCCGTGGACGACCCCACGCTGCGTGACATGATGATCGACCGCATCTATGACACCTACATCAACGAGGACGACCTGCGGGCCTGCGATGATGCGACCAAGAAGGTCTTCGACGAGTTTGCCAAGGCCCACGGCCCCGGCGCGTATAGCAGCCGCGAGCTGGTGGATGCCTTCGGCGCATACCTGCACAAGCACCACCCCAAGGCCGAGAGCCTGGTGCTGACGGCCCATCGCAAGCGCGTGCCGATCTTTGTGCCCGCGTTCAGCGACTGCAGCGCGGGCTTTGGCATCGTGATGCATCAGGTGGAGCAGATGGAGGCGGGCAAGGGCCGGCACGAGATGCTGGCGTTTGACAGCGGAGCCGACTTCCGCGAGCTGACGGAGATCAAGTTTGCCACCAAGGACACGGGCCTGCTCATGATGGGCGGGGGCGTGCCCAAGAACTTTGCGCAGGACATCGTGGTGGCGGCTGAGCTGCTGGTGGAGAAGCGCGGCGGCAAGGCCCGCGGCGACGTGGGCATGCACAAGTATGCCATCCAGTTCAGCGTTGCCGACAGCCGCGATGGTGCGCTCAGCGGCAGCACGCTGCGCGAGGCGTGCAGCTGGGGCAAGGTGGATGTGGTGCACGAGCAGATGGTCTTTGGCGAGTACAGCTCGCTCTTCCCGCTGCTCGCGAGCGACGCCTATCACCGCAAGATGTGGAAGGCCCGCAAGGCCCGCAAGTTTGCGGACATGTTTGAGCAAGAAGCCGCGGAACGCACCCGCGTGGTGCAGAGCGCGGCGAAGAAGAGCGCGAGCAAGAAGAAGGTTGTGCGGGCGTAAGCGGATGGCCAGTACCGGTGGACAGGGCTGGTGGCACGGGCGTCTCGCCTGTGCACTCAGCGAGCGTCGCTCCCAAAAAAGTTCTGTGTCGGCGGCGTGCAGATTGCACGCCGCCTTTGTCTTTCGCAGTGCTAAGAGCGCCCGCACTGAACGCACAGGGGACACGCTTGTGCCGCCAGCTCTCCTTCAAGCTGCCCGCTCCCCCCACGCGCTCGCGAAACGCACCACGCACGCTGCGTGCCCCTCGGGGCTTCGCCCCGAACCCGGTTCGGAGAACCGGGCTACCCACACTGCCCTACCCCACTCGTTCCCGAAACAGCACCACGCACGCCGTGTGACCATGCAGGTGGCTGCGCTTGCCCACGGGGCCAATCTCGCCAGCCGCGAAGAAGCCGGCGATCGCGGGCGGGCTTTGCTCGGGGTCGTAGAGCGGGGCGTCGGGCTCTGATGGGGGCACGAGCCCGGCTTTTTCTTCCAGCGGCGGTGTCCAGAAAGGGCTGGGCGTGGGCTGGCCCGAGGCGTGCGGGCTGGCCTGCCCGTCGCTGGCTTCAAACACCCGCGCAACCGCCCGCGCGTCGTGTCCGCTGCTGCCAAAGAAGCGCTCGCCCCGGCTGTTGCAGGTGATGAGCAGGGCTCCCAGGGGCGGGTCGTACAGCCGCTGCGCGTCGAGCAGCAGCTCGAGGTCTTGCGTCGCGGCCTTGGGGTCGCGCACGTGCAGGCGCACTGTCTGGCCCACGCGAGGCAGGTCGGCGATCGCGATGTAGCCGTGCTCGCGATCGCCACCCACGACGTTGCGAATGAGGAAGTCACCGCGCCCAAACCGCGGCTTGAACTCGTCCGCCGCGAGCCCGAGGAAGAGCCCGCGCCGCAAGTAGGCCTCGCGCTGATCGCCCAGGGGTTCGAGGGCGCGGTGGATGACATCGAGCACGGGCGTTCCCCCAAGCTCGTAGACCAGGTTGTTCTTCGCTTTGGTCACGATCATGGGCACGCCAATGGGGCGGCACCCCTGGCTCACGACGCAGTCGATGTGCAAGGGCCCGCGCAAACTGCACACTACGCCCCCCGCTCGCAGCACGCGCGTGCCGTCGGCATCGCCCAGCATCACGGCGTTGCCCCCTGCCCGCAGGCTGCTGCTGGCAAGCCCACCCGTGAGCACGACGGGCGAGGCCCCGGGCAGCAGGCGGGTGCGGGCCAGGAGCGCCCCCTCCATGTCGGGCAGCAACTGCGTCATCGCGACGGAGAAGGGATCGACGAAGGTGATGAGCCCGAAGACGTCGGGCTCTGCGAGGCCCAGGGGCTCCAGCCAGGGGTGCTGGTCGCTGGCTGGTGCGCCGGGCGGTGCGTCGGCTGGTGCGTCGGCTGATGCTTCGCTGGTTGTTGGTTCGCCTGTGGGGCCGTCGAATGGCTGCGTGGGCGTGCTGGTGGCGGGCAGGTCGTCAAGCGCCCGCGCGGTGCAGTGCAAGCCTGGCACGCAGAGGGCCATCAGGCTCAGGCCCGGGCCGCGCTCCAGCTCGCGCTCGCCCGAGATTGGGGCGAAGCTGCTCACGCCCAGCAATGTGCTTGGCTTCAGCCGCTCGTGCAGCAGCAGGGCGAGCTCCTCGGCCCTGTCCACATGCTGGGGCGAAAAGAAGACCAGCAGCAGCTGGATGGGGGCCGCCCCGGTGCGCCCGAGCAGCTGCTCCAGCGCTTCAAGCCCGGCTTGCAGGGTGTCGAAGCTCGTGGACGAGCCGATGGCGATGCGGGCGCCTTGCGAAGGGTCGTGCTTGCCCGTGTCGTCGAGGCCTGTCGTGCGTGCGGGCATGGGGCATTGTTGCATGCCGCCGGGGCCGGGGAGCCGGTCGAGCTGGCGGGCTGGCGAACTGGAGGGCGAAGCGCTTACTCGCGCACGAACTCGTACGGGCCCTTCTCCGCGCCCCACACGTGGTTGCCCAGCTTGTCAAAGCCGCGATCCCAGGTGCGCAGGCCCGCCTTGGTCACGAGGACTTCGCTCGTGACGTAGTCCGCCCCGCGGAACGCACTGCTCACGCATCCGCTGCCCTGCGTGCCGCCCGCGAACGTGTCGGGAGCGATCATCGCGAGGTAGACGCTGCACCCTTCCAGCTTCTCGAGCATCTCGGGCGTGAGCCCGACGAACCGCGCGGGGTCGCCATCGGCGTTCATAAACGCCTGCTGCCCAGGAATCTTGTAAACCTCGCTGATGAACGTCGCGAGCGCGGTTCGCGGCGGCTGCGACCCAGGAATCGCGACCTCCACCTGCTGGGCTTTGTCCAGGGGCAGCACGCGATACACCCGCTGGCGGTAGGGTTTGTTGCGAGCCGTGCTCGTGGCCTGCTCGACGTAAAGCCAGGCCTCGCGATCGGTCGTGCGCTCGGGCCAGATGGGGGTCATGGAGAGGTGAATGTCGCGATAGTCATCGGGCGCTCGCTGGGCCTGGGCTGCGCTGCTGAAGCTGCCCACCATGAGGGCGGTGAGGCTCGCCTGCTGCTCACGCTGGGCCCGCAGCGAGCTCTGGCACCCGCCCGCGCCCGCCGCCATGCAGCCTGCGAGCAGGGCGAGGAGGGCCGCACCCAGGCGGGGGGCATACGCGAAGGTGCGGTGCCCGGCTGTGGCTGAAATGCTCATGCCTGCACGGTACACCCCCCGCTCGCAGGGAGAGGACTCCACGGGGAGGGGAGGGCGACCACAAAGGCTGTTGCGAAATTGTGGGGCAAAGCCCCCAACTGACAACGATTGTGGAAAAATGTCCTCGATTTTGCACCCGTTTCCGCTATCTTGACCGAATCTTGCAAGAG
>JAIYDA010000132.1 GCA_027487735.1 Planctomycetaceae bacterium
CGCTGCCGGTGATGACGATGCAACCGACGGTGGCATCGGCATCGAAGCGCAACAGCGCCTCGCCGAGCTGGTCCATCAGCTCGTCGTTCAGCGCGTTCAGCTGCTTGGGCCGGTTCAGCGTGATCAGCGCGGTGCGGCGCGGACCGTCGCCCCGCAGGTCGGTGAGGATGAGTGCTTCGTTCATCGGAAGGATGGTCAATTGGGACCGGTTCGTGCAGGGCTGCCAAAGCACTATACGGCCGCACCGAGTAAGCTATCTGAAAGCTGGGGCCTCACGGGCGGATTGACTGATCGCCTCCTCCCACCTTCGCCTGGACTGTTGCTGCGCTTTTTTCTTCAACTCGATGCCGCTGATCTACCGCAAGACCGCCAAGGGCCTGACCGAGATCGAGACACGGGCCCACCGCCTGCCGCCGCGGCTGCGCAGCGCGCTCATCCTCGTCGACGGCCGCCGTGACGTGAACGACCTCAAGCCGCTGATCACGCAGCAGGCCGAAGAGACGCTGTCCTCGCTCGCTGAACAGGGCTTCATCGAGGCCGTCGGCGAAACCGCCAGATCTGCATCGCCCCCGCCGGCCCCCGCGCCGGCCCCCGCGCCCGCTCCGGCGGCCGCCCCCGCCGCCGCCGGTGGCAACGACTTCGACAGCACCCGGCGCGCCGCCGTGCGCGAACTCAACGACCAGCTCGGGCCCGCCGCCGAGAGCCTGTCGATCAAGATGGAGAAGGCGCGCAATCTCGGCGAGCTGACGCCCTTGCTGGTGCAGGGTGCGCAGTCGATCGCCGCGATGCGGGGCCGTTCGGCGGCCGAGGCCTTTGCCAAGCGCTTCGGCGTCGGCTGAACGCACGGCGCCGGCCTGGCGGCTCAGCGGCCCGGCGCGGCCTGCTCGGGCAGGCGCTCCAGCAGCAGTTCCAGGGTGATGCCGCGGCCCTGGCGAATGGCCAGCCGCACCGGCAGGTACTGCAGGCTCGGCGCCACCCAGAACTCCACCGTCAGATCGCCCCCGCCGGCTTCGCGGCGCGGCTTCACGTGCACCGCCGGCAGCAGGCCGGCGGGCGTGGCCACCGGCTCCGAGGCGAGGATGTCGTAGGTCCAGGTGTCGACGCGGCGGGGCAGCGCCAGCGGAAAGCTCACGCTCTGCCCCGGTTGCAGCAGCTCGGGCCGGGCGTTGAAGAGCCAGGTCATCTGCACGAACTGGCTGGCGCTGTCCTGCACGCCCTCGGGCCGCGGCAGCATGCGGCCGTCGGCCATGCGCACCTGCTCCTCGCCCAGGTCGATGGCCACGCGGCGGGGCTCGCGCAGCACGATCCGGGTTTCTTCGTCGTAGCGGCGCGGCGCCAGGCCGGCCGGCGTGATCAGGCCGTCGCTGCTGATGCGGCGCGAGGCCAGCAAGGCCACGGTCAGGTCGAGATGCACCTGGTAGCGCAGGCCCTGGCGCAGCCACTCGACACGCGCCTGGCCTTCGACAGGGCCCTGGACGTCTCCGATGACGCGGTAGCTCAGGCGGGTCGACGGGGGCCAGTCGAAGGCGGTGGCATCGGCCCCGACCGCCGCTGACGCAGCCGGCGACACCGCCACGGTGTCCACTTCAACCGGCATCAGGCTCGGCACGGGGTTCGTCAACTCGGGCGGCAGCTCGGCCAGGGGCGGCAGCTCGCTTGCGCCCAGATCCGCCGCCGATGCCGCCGGCTCAGCCGGCTCGAGGGCCGCGCCTGCAGCCCTGCGCGGGGCTGCCTGCACCGGCGGCAGCCGCCGCGTGGGCGGCTCGCTCGGCTGCAGCGTCTGCACGAAGCTCACCTGCAGCCGCTCGGGGCGGCGCGGGTCGGCCGCGCCTTCACCCAGCCGCACCGGCCACACCGTCGGCAGCAGCGCCAGGTGCAGCGCCGTCACCGCCGCCACCAGCGCAACCCAGCCGGTGCGGCGGTGGTCATGCATCGGGATGCCGGGCGCTCAGCTGCCCGCCGCGCCGATGAAGCAGGCCGTGGCCGCCACGGCGCTGAGGCGAAAGCGCAGCACGAGCCAGGGCGCGGCACCCAGGCGCGGGTAGCTGCGGCGGTCGACAAGGTAGCTCACCACCAGCATCAGGCCCAGCAGCACCAGGCCGGCGTGCGCCGGCATCAGAACCGCCGGCCAGGCCGCCAGCGAGGGCAGCACGCCCCAGGCGAGCGTGGGCAGCGGCGCCACAGGCTGGCGCATCGCCAGGCCCCAGTGGATGCCGCCGAGAAAGCTGAGGATGACCGCCGCGTAGGCCGACAGCGCCATCGCGGCATAGACATGCGCCTCGTCCTGCACCAGCCACACCAGGGCCGCGCCGGCCACGAAGGGCAGCAGCCCCGCGTAGCCCAGCGCCATCGCGGCGGGGGTCACTTCTTGGTCGCCGCCACCAGCGACGCCTCGATCTGCTCGGCCGGTATCGCGCCCGGCCTCCGGCTGCCGTCTTCGAAGAACACCGCCGGCGTGCCGTTGATGCGGTGCGTGCGCGAGAACGCCAGGTTGCGATCGAGCGCGTCGACGTTGCACGAGGCGGCGGCCTTGGAGGGCTGCACGCCTTCGAGCATGTAGCGGCGCCAGGCCACGGCGGGATCGCGGGCGCACCAGATGTCGCGCGACTTGGCCACCGAGTCGGGGCCCAGGATGGGGATCAGGAACACGTGCACGGTCACGTCCTTCACCGTGGCGAGGTCGCGCTCGAAGCGCCGGCAGTAGCCGCAGTTCGGGTCGACGAACACGGCCAGCTTGCGCGCGCCCGTGCCCTGGCGAATGGTGATGCCGTCCTTCAGCGGAAGGCGATCCCAGGACACGGCCAGCAGCTTCTCGA
>JAIYDA010000063.1 GCA_027487735.1 Planctomycetaceae bacterium
CTAAACCCTAATGTTAAGGAGGTTTAAGCATGAACATGACGCGCGCGACCCGACAAATCCGCCCCGCTCGCATTCCCAATCAGGAGAGCTCAGCCCCTATCCGCGTCCCCTCTCCGCTTCAACGGGAGACACGATTTTGATCGGGTCTCCCGTTTCTGCTTTTACACCAAGTGAATGCGGACAAGGACCGACTTCGGGGCTTGTCGTTGTCCCGGAGACCAAAGGCACCTGACGAAGCGCGTTGCTCGCATGCGGCGAGGCCGCCGAGTTCTCACGGGGTAGGTTGAAGCCCGCGAGCGGCGAGCACCTCGCGCGCCGAACTGGCTTGCAAAAAAGGGGAGCCGGAAAGTCTGGAGAAATCGCACTGTCGGGTGTGCCCACGTTTCTGGGCAGGCTTGCCAGCATCACGCGAAGGAACCAGGAATGAACACTTTACGCTCCCGCACTCTCTCTGCTTTGCTCGTTGCTCTGGCCGTGACGCCCGCGCTGGCGGACTCGGACGTTGATGCGACCAACAAGTTCTCATGGAGCGAGAACTGCGGCTGGATGAACTGGCGGGACGCGGGCAGCCCGCAAGCGTCGCAGGGGGTGGCTCTCGACGCTTCGGGGCGCTTTCTCAGCGGCTCCGTGTGGTTTGAGAACGTCGGATACGTCAATCTTGGTGATGGCACGCCGGCAGACGGCTCGGCGTATGCCAACACCACGGGTGCGGACTTTGGCGTGAATGTGAACATGGCGACGGGGCATCTCTCGGGCATGGCCTGGGGCGAGAACATTGGTTGGTTGAACTTTTCTGGAGGCTCCCTGGCGGGAGGAAATGCGAAGGCTGCGCGGCTGAGCCTGACCTCGCCTCGTCGTTTGCAGGGCTATGTGTGGGCGGAGAACATCGGGTGGATCAATCTCGATCTGGCCGACGAGGGCAAGTTTGTCGAGTTGGCAAGGGGGGGGCGTTGCAACGACATCGACTTCAACAACGATGGGCTGTTCCCGGATGACAACGACCTCATCGATCTGCTGACTGTCCTCGCGGGCGGTGTCTGCTCGACAGCTCCAACGCCAGGCTGCGACAGCATCGACTTCAACAACGATGACCTCTTCCCCGATGACAACGACTTGATCGACTACCTGACGGTCCTCGCTGGCGGCACGCCCACCAACTGCACGCCATAAAGGTTGCCCGTCAAGCGGGCGGCGAGAACCCAGACACCCGCGCCGCAAAGCGCGGGTGATTGCTGTCGTTGTTGCGGCCTGGGCTGTCGCACGCGATGGCACGCACAGTCAAGGGCACATGGCTGCGTTCGCTGGGAAGCATGGGGCATAGCCCTTTCGCGAGCATTTTTCGCACTGCGTAGAGTCCCATCCGGGAGTCGATCGACCACCACGACCTCAAGGAATCGCCCATGGATATGCGATCTCCATCAGACCCGCAGCGCACGCCATCGAGCGACCACGTCACCGTTTTGCTTCGCGCGGTGGCGCAAGGCGATCCACGAGCCTCGGATGAGTTGCTGCCCTTGGTGTACGAGGAACTCCGGAAGCTGGCACACTCCAACATGCACCGAGAAGTTGGGGGCGGAGCGGGTCAGACGCTCCAGCCCACGGCTCTGGTCCATGAGGCCTTCCTTCGATTGGTCGGCACCGACTCGCAGGGGTGGAACAGCCGGGGTCACTTCTTTGGTGCGGCGGCGCTCGCCATGCGACGCATTCTGGTCGAGCGTGCCCGGGCGCGGAACGCGATCAAGCGTGGCGGGGAGCGCGTGAAGGTCGAGCTGCGCGAGGATGCCGTGGCCATCGATCCGGTTGTCGGGATGATGGGGGATGAACGATCGGCGGAGTTGCTGGCGCTCGACAAGGCGCTCGACAAGCTCAAGGAGTTGGACGACCGCGCAGCACAGATTGTGATGCTGCGGTACTTTGCAGGGCTTTCGATCGAGCAGACTGCCGATGCGATTGGCTTGTCTCCTGCGACGGTGAAGAAGTCGTGGGCATTCGCGCGAGCTTGGCTGGGACGACAGATCGCGACAGAGCAAACCGAGGTGTAGGCGCGTGGGGTGCTCAGTTCGTCGGGGTTCGTCTGGGTTCGTCGGGGTTCGCCGGGCGATGCACGAGCCATCAGTCGGCGGAGTGCACGGCGCTGCCTGCCTCGATCATCGCGCTCGAGACGAGCTCGATGGCCTGTGACCACTCTTGGGCAAGCTGCTCCGACCATGCATCGCCAAACTCGAGGGCCATTGCCTCGAGCAGCAACTGACCCACGAGGGCATAGTGCTCGGGGCGTGCACCATACTTGTGGTGGCTGCTGCCGGTTTCTCGCAGCAACTGACTTGCTTCCTCGGGCTTGCGAAGCAGCTGAACCACCGCCACGAGCATGTCGATGAACTTGCGATGCTGCGCGGCGATGTCGGCTGGGAAGGCCTGTCGCATCGCGGGTGCGGTTGCGAAGAGCCTTTGGTAGAACCGATCGGCAATCCGCTCTCCTCGCGTTCTGAGCACACTCAGACTCGCTTCAAGGCGTGTGATCGCCTCGGAGTCGACGGCGATGCTGCTTGCACCGTGCTTGGTGGCAAGGAGAGGATGGCGTGTGACGGGCATTGCACCCTTCAGTGCGAGAACGGGCAAGCCAACAGCCAGCATATTCTCTTGTGAGGATGCAGCTTGCCCACGCCGTTTGTGGGGAGCTGACGAGATGCTTGTCCCGGAGTTCGGATGAACGCGGAGCACTTTCGACGCATCTCCGAGGCTTTCGACGAGCTGGTCTCCAGGCCAGCACAGGAAAGACAGGCGGCCATCCATCGTCGCTTTCCGGACGAGCCTGCGCTTCGTCACGAGCTCGAAGCCCTGCTTGCAGAGCACGACCGACTCGACGCTCCGGTTGCGACGGCGGGCGGCCTTGAGGCTGCTGGAAGATCCGTTGCGGCTCTGGGTGTTGTTCCGGTGCGCGGATCGACTCCGGACGAGCTGTTGCCCGTGCTGAAAGGTGCCTATCGCCTTTTGCACGTGATCGGCGAGGGCGGCATGGGCGTTGTGTACGAGGCGGAGCAGGCCTTTCCACGCCGACGCGTCGCGCTCAAGTCCATCCGACCGGGCCTGGCTTCCGCGTCGATGCTCAGGCGCTTCAAGACAGAGATCGAGCTGCTCGCGCGTTTGGACCATCCGGGCATAGCGCAGGTGTATGAGGCTGGATACGCCGACGAGCGTTCGCCCGATCAGGCTTTCTTGGTGATGGAGCTGGTTGCGGGCTCTCCCCTCACTCGCTATGCGAGCGATCGCTCCCTCTCGCTTGGCCAGCGCCTTGAGCTGTTCCTGAAAGTGTGCGATGCCGTGCAGCACGCACACCAGCGCGGCGTGATCCACCGAGACCTCAAGCCCGCGAACATCCACGTGACGAGCGAGGGCGTGCCCAAGGTGCTCGACTTTGGCGTGGCGCGAGCGGCGGACGACGCGGGCGACCGGACCATGGCCACCCACGCGGGTCAGGTGATCGGCACGCCGTCGTACATGAGCCCCGAGCAGTTCTCGGGAGAGCCCGTGGATACCCGCACCGATGTCTACGCGCTTGGTGTGATTGCCTACGAGCTGCTCACGGGCGAGCTGCCCTTTGATTTCTCGAAGGTGCCGCTCTCCGACGCCGCGCGGATCATCCGCGATCAGGCCAGCCCGCGGCTCTCTCGGAGCGACCGGTCGCTGCGGGGCGATCTGGACGTGATCGTGTCGCAGGCGATGCACCCGGATCGCGAGCGCCGGTACGCGACGGCGGCGGCGCTCGCGGACGACGTGCGCCGCTTTCTCGACCATCAGCCGATCAGTGCGCGGCGCGACTCGGGGCTGTATGTGCTGGGCAAGTTCGCGCGTCGACACTCATTCTTGGTTGCGATGAGCGCTGTTGTGCTCATCGCCCTCGCGGCCTTTGGCGTGTTCTCCAGCGTGATGGCGGTTCGCAACAAGCAGCTCGCGCTGGACGCCACGCTTGCGAAGAAGAACGCGGAAGAAGAGTCGACGAGGGCGACGGAGCTGAGCCGCACATTGTCCGAGGAGCTCATCCACGCTCGCATCGACCGCGGGCGCGCCGAGGCAGCCGCGAGCAAGCTCAAGCTCGCCGAGGAGACGTTGTGGACAGAGTACATGGGCCAACCCAGGCTCTCGACTGCGCGCTGGGCGCTGTGGGAAACGTACCACAGGATGCCGTGCGAATGGACCGTGCAGGGAGAGGTCGACGTCACGGTCGCGGCGGTATCGCGAGATGGACGCTTCATTGTGCTTGGGACGTCAGGCGGTGTGATCGTCGTGCGGCGAACGTCGGACGCGATCGAGCAGTTCCGGAGTGATGCACTCGGGGCAGCCGTGAGTTCGCTGGCAGTGTCCGCAAGCGGCGACCTGGTTGCGTTTGGCCTCAGCGATGGGCGCGGCGGGCTGCTCGCGACGACGGGTGCGTCGGCAGCGGAGTTTTTAAGCTGCGACGAGGGGCTCGTGCTCCATGCGCGGGGTGTGCTGGCAGCATCCTTCAGCGGAGATGACGCGGTGCTGGCCTTGGGGGGCAACGACCGGCGCATCTCCCTCTGGGATGTCAGGACGCGCGAACGTACGGCCGCGTGGACGGCGCACTCAGAAGGCACGATGTACATCGCGGCGAACAAGACGGGCACGGTCATTGCCAGCGCAGCACGTAGTGTGTTTGGGGGGCGCAGCATCTGGCGGAGAGTGGATAATGAGTGGGTGCCGGAGGACATTCCATCGCGACCGAACGATCACATTTCATGGATGATGTTTGATGGCGACGACACACTGCTTTTCGCGTTTTCAGGGAGTCAGATCGATCGGTTGAACGTGGACACGATGCAGCTCTCGTCGTTCTCTCAGGGGATGGATGGGCGTGTGTTCTCGGGTGCGTCATCGCCCGATGGAACGCGGTATGTCTTTGGTGCCGCGCAGACACCGTTCGTGAGCATGCGGGACTCGAGCGCCACGGCGCGTTCGCTGGGACAGCAACTGGGCTCGATCATCGCACTCGGGTGGATCGGGCCGACACGGGTCGTGACGGTGAACGCGAGCGGAGAGCTTCGGTCGTTTGATGTCCGCCCGGAGATCGCGCTCACTCGCATCAAGGGGTTTGCGTCGTGGTGCTTTAGTGCGGCGTGGTCCTCTGATGGTTCGATGCTGAGCCTCGATGGTGGCGGGGCAAGCATCTCGACGTATCGCGCCAAGACCTTTGACGCCCTTTCGACTGCGCCGATGCCCTTCGCCCGCTTGCGCACTCGCGCGATGCGGTTCTTCAAAGATGCAAGCACGGTCGCATGCGGCGGGGTGGATGGGCAGATTCGCCTCGTGGATGCGACAACCGGGACAATCACGCGCACGATCGGTCCGGCGCGGGCCGAGATGTTCTCGCTGGTGATTCTGCCCGATCAGAAGACGGTGCTGACTGGGCACGCAGATGGCGTGATCCGCGTGTGGGACATCACGTCGGACCAGGTCAGGAGGGAACTGCCCAAGCAGGCCCGACGCATCGAAGGGATGGCGCTCTCGCCCGATGGGGCGTTGCTCGCGTCGTCGGGCCTGGTAGATGGCGTGCAACTGTGGGATGTCGCAACGTGGGACCCGGTTGGCACGCTCGCGACCACGGCGCAACCTTGGGGTGTCGCGATCAGCCCCGACGGGAGCACGCTGTTCGCGACCACGTACGCTGGCACGCTGGAGGTCTTCGATTTGCCGACCCGGTCACTGCGGAAGGTGATCGCCGCGCACCAGCGATTGGTGCCGGGTCTTGCCGTCTCTCCCGACGGAGCAATCGTCGCGACATCATCCGAGGATGGAAGCGTGCGCCTGTGGGACGCAACGTCGCTGCGACAACTGACTGTGTTTGATCTCAACGTCTCGGAGTTGGTTCATCTCACGTTCGATCCTACCTCGCGGTACTTGGCCGTGAGCGCGGCTTGGCGACAAACCATCGTCATCGATCTGCACGCGATGGACCCTTTCATCGAGGGCAACAGAGCGTACCAAGAGGCGCGGCTGAGGGCGGAGCAAGAGCCCGCCGAATAGGCGGATGTCCAGCGCCTCGTGCCGAGCGAAGTTTCACGAGCCACCGCACCGCGACTTTGCGCACTGATGGAAGAACCGGGGTTTGTCCCTCGCTTTTTCCATTCGCACGAAAGGCCCGCTATGAACCTGCGCTCCACGCGTTTCTCCCGCTTTGCTCCCGTCGCCGCTGCCGCGCTCATCGTCGCTGCTGGCTTTGCCACCGCTGGCCCGCTCAACCCGCCCGCGGGCCCCGTGACCTCGACCATGAAGACGATGACCGAGGTGGAGCCGCGGATCGCTGTGAATGCGACAAACACCCCCGGCAACGCAAGTTTCAAGTTCAGGATCACTCAGCCGGGCTCGTACTACCTGACAAGCAACGTCGAACAGTCATCATCAGGCGGCGGTATCGAGATCGCCGCTCAAGGCGTGACGCTCGACCTCAACGGGTTCGCCGTCCTGAGCACAACCGGCGGCGTGGGCATTCAGAGCAACGGCGGTCTGGCCATCACGGTCAAGAACGGGACCGTCTCTGGCTGGGTCGGGTCAGGGATCGTGCTCGGTTCTTTCAGCACCGTCCGCAACGTGACCGTCTCAGCGGTCAACGGCTCATACGGCATCTCCGTCTTCAGCG
This sequence comes from Planctomycetaceae bacterium, assembly GCA_027487735.1. Lineage (GTDB taxonomy): Bacteria > Planctomycetota > Phycisphaerae > Phycisphaerales > UBA1924 > BJHL01. Next base: position 6,653 of record JAIYDA010000063.1, read on the forward strand.
GGGTCGTCGAGTCGTGTGTCGTGCAGAACGGCGGTGCTGTCGGCATTCAAGTGTCGACCGACGCGATCGTCCGCAACTGTGTTGTGTACGGGAGCGATCTACACGGAATCGACGCCGGCTCGAGTTGCACGATCGAGAACTGCGTGTCCAACCTCAACGGCGGCCATGGCATCAATGTCAGTCAGTCGAAGGTCACCGGGTGTACGACGAGCAACAATCAGCTCTCGGGCATTCACTCTTCCTCTTACAGCACCATCACCGACTGTCACTCCAGCGAGAACACGCTGGACGGGTTCGAGCTTTTCACGCAAGAGGTGATCACCGGCTGCACGGCGGATCGCAATCGCCGCAACGGCATCTCCGTGTCGGCCCGCTGCCGAATCGAGGACAACACCTGCACCGAGAACGGCTTCGGCATCGGAACCGGCGCGGGCATCCTGCTCGAGACGGGCGGATCACGCAATCACGTCAAGAACAACACCACCGCGAACAACGACTGGGGCATCAAGGTCGACTCGACGCTGAACCTCATCTCGGGCAACGGGTCCAGCAGCAACCCCTTCAACTTCACGATCGCCACGGGCAACCGCGTGACGGCGATCGTGAACCTCACGACCAACGCCGCGCCGATCAACGGCAACTCCGGCGGCACATCGACGCTCGAGGCGGATGCCAACTACGTCTATTGATCTTCAGGAACGTGCGGTTCGCTCCAACGCCCTCGCCTTCATGGTGCGGGCGTTGTCGCTTGCACAAGCAAGCTCTCAAAGACGCTGCGAGCATTGAGACATTCCCTCGCCTCGCCTCCAACAACACCTTGGATGGCATCCTCCTTGGGAACTACGGCGTCGCCCGAGCATGCACGGCCCTTGCCAACAGTGCCTCGGGCTTCCGGACCAACAACCTGGCGAGCATCTTCGACTGCAACTCCTGCGACAGCACCAGCGCCGGCTTCGCCGTCACCGATGGCGTGGTCGTGACCGGTTGCACCGCGACATCGAACCTCGGGCCCGGTATTGAGGCATTCTCCAGTTGCCGACTCGAAAACAACACCTGCCACCTCAACGGCCTTGGTACCACCCAGCACGCCGGCATCCGCATCCGCGCCACCCGCACCGTCGCGATCAACAACACCACCTCCGGCAACGTCTGGGGGATCAAGGTCGAGTCAACGCTGTGCCTCATCAAGGGCAACACCAGCACATCGAACAGCCTGGCCAACTTCGAAATCGTCGCGGGCAACCGCGTCGCGTCGATTGTCAACCTCGCCACCTCCGGCGCCGTCAGCGGCAACTCCGGCGGCACGCCCGTCGCGGACGCCGACGCGAACTTTGTGTACTGATCACTCAGTCCACCCCAGGCCGGCCCAGACCAGGGCTCAGAAACGCTCGCCGCAAGCAACACCGCGCGGCCAACGCTCACCCGCGCCCCAAGGCTTCACGCCCCAAACAGCCCTGGCCCACTCTCATGCGGCGGCGACTTGCGCGGGCTGCGGCGGGGCTTCCAGGGTTGCGTCGCGGCTCCGCTGACCACGCTCGCGATGTCTCCGGTCGCAACGCGGGTGTGCAGCGTGGTGCCGAGCGGGGCCTGGGCTGGGCTTCGCACGATGGTGCCATCCACAAGCGTCGTCACGCTATAGCCGCGTGCAAGCACGCTCACGGGGCTGATGGCTTGCAGTTGCCGCTGCCGGGCATCGACCTGGGCGTGCAGGCCGCGAAGCTGCGTGCGCAGGGCGGTCTGCATGCGGGCCTGCATGTCCCGGGCTCGCGCGCTCTCACGCAGCAGTCGCTCGCGGGGCTGCTGGGCAGCCATGCGCCGCATGAGCAGTTGCACGCGCCGCTCGGGCACGCGTGCAAGGCCCACGCCCGCACGCTGGGCCCGCGCCAGGCACGCCTCCAGCACTCGCGCATACGCCGCGAGGGCGAGTTCAGGCCTTCGCACAGGCTCGCTGCGCATGCAGACCCGCAGGCGTTGCTCGGCGCGTTCCAGGTCACGCTGCATCGCCATCTCCAGCCTGCGCTGCACGCTGCCCACTTCGCGCGCAAGAGCCTCGCGATCGGGCGTCAGTCGCATCGCGGCTTGCGTGGGCGTGGCGCACCGCTCATCGGCAACGAGTTCCGCAATCGTCGTGTCCGTCTCGTGCCCAATCGCCGCGACCACCGGCACGGGGCATTGCACGATCGCCCGCGCAATCGCAAGGTCGTTAAAGCACCACAGGTCCTCCACGCTCCCGCCGCCGCGCGTCACGATCACCGCATCGACGCGCCCTGCCCGCGCGAGCTCGCCCGCCCGGGCAATCGCCGCCACCACGTCCGCCACCGCTTCCTTGCCTTGCACGCGGCTGTCGATCACCACCACATCGACCGCAGGGCAGCGCCGCGCCATCGTCACCAGCACATCTTGCAGCGCCGCAGCAGACCGGCTCGTGACCACCGCCACCGCACGAGGAAAGCTGGGCAGGGTCCGCTTGCGCTCCTCATCGAGCCATCCCTCGCGCCGGGCTGCTTCCACAAGCTCTCGCAGCTGAGCCTCCCAGCTTCCGCGCCCAACGGGCTCGATCGCCTCGACGATGAACGTGACCTTGCCCGCCTTGGCATAGAACTCGACGCGCCCCGAGACCACCACGCGGGCTCCGTCGCTGGGCAGCGTCTTCACGCGCTTCGCCGCAGAGCGAAACAGCGCACAGCTCACCACGCTCTCCTCGTCCTTGAGGTCAAAGTACCAGTGCGTCCGCTCGCGCGCCCCGGAGATCTCCCCCACCACGCGCACGCTCGCGGGTAGCCCCGTCTCGAGCACCATCGCGATGCGCTGCGCAAGCTGCGACACGCGCATCGCCCCCTCGCTCGCGTCGGGCGTGGTCTTGGTCGTGGTCTTGGACGCGGTCGCGGGCGCAGCTGCGAGTGCGGCCTCTTTCGCGGCAAGCTGGCTCTGAGCCATGCGTTTGGGGTCAAATGGCAGGCGCCCGGTCATCGTGGAGCAGGGTAGCGCGGGCGGGACTGTTGCCCGGTCGGCGCGCGTCGCCCGCGCCGCGTGTATCCTCCTCCGCAAGCATGCTCCACCCCGTCACCACCAGCTTCCTCGCACGCCTGCGCGCCAGCGACCAAGCGGCATGGTTTGAGCTCTGGCAGACCTTTGGCCCCGTGCTTCGCGCCCAGCTGCTCAAATGGGGACACGGGCGCATCGGGCCCGAGACCGCCGCCGACCTGAGCCAAGAAACGCTCGCGGAGCTCACGTCCTCCATCAACCGCTTCGACCCCGACCGCGGCGTGCGCTTCAGCACGTGGCTGCTCTCCATCGCCAAGCACGTGCTGGGTGATGAGCTCGACAAGCGCAGCGCAATCAAGCGAGGCGGCGCGGGCGCCCACAACACCGGCCCGGGCGGCACGCGCGAGGGCACCGCCCCGCCGCGCGCCCTCTCCCTCGATGAGTCGTGGATGCTCGCCGAGAACCTGCCCACGCCCGACGCGCAGTACGAAGCCGCCGTCTTTCGCGCCAAGGTCAAGGCCGCGCTCGCCAAGGTCGCGCAGCAAGCGAACTTTCAAGACTTCGCCATCTATCGCATGCGCGTGCTCGAGGGCCAGAGCGGCGCAGCCGTCGCCGACGCTCTGGGCATCAGCGAGCCCACCGTCAGCCGCCGCGCCGCGAAGGTGCGCGACCTGCTCCGCACCACGCTCGCCCAGGTCATCCTCGCCTACAGCTTCACGAGCGAGGAGCGCGACGAGCTCGCCCGCCAGGGCCTGCAGCAGGGCGTCGCTTCCGACCCAGCCGCCGACGCCGCCTTCGACGACGCGCTCGCCAACGTCTATCACACCCTCATCGAGCACGAGCGCCTCGCTTCCGGGCCTGCGGGCCCGGGCGTGGGCACCAAGGACTGACCATGGCCCTGGGCGAAATCGTTGCCATCGTGCTGGGCGGGGTCGCGCTGATTGCGCTCGTGGTCGCTGCTGCGGTCTATGTGCTGCTGCCCATCTCGCGAGGCCTGAGGCGACTGCTTCGCCACCTCTGGTTCATCGCGAAGGCGATGGTGCAGGACACGCTGCGTGCCGTGAGCGCGTTCATCGCTGCGCCGGTGTTTGCCACGCTGGGCATCGTGGGCCTGCTCACCAATCGCCCCGATGCGCAGGCCCGCTTCTTTGCTTCTGCGAAAGATGAGTCGCTGCGGGGCCTGCTCGCAACCTACCGCGTCTTCATCGGGCACCCGCTCCGGCTCATCGGCGCGCAGCGCGTGGTCGAGCGCCTCGAGCAAGGCCTGCCGCCCGCTATCGAAGACGTCTGGGGCGAGGTCCTCACGCCCAGC
>JAIYDA010000085.1 GCA_027487735.1 Planctomycetaceae bacterium
CTCGGCAAAGTCGTCCCCGCTCGCCCGGCTGTCGTCGGGCAGCACGATGCCATAGCGACCGAAGACCTCCAGCGTGTCGGTCACAAACGCGCCGCCCTGCGCCACGACACCAAAGTCATCGAAGCTGTTCGCGCCAGCCTCATCACTGCGGCCCACGAAGTATGCGAACGCATTCCAGCCGTCTCCACGCATCGAGCCGTCGATGGTGTACTCCAGCTTCTCGCGATCGACCGTCCCCGCGGTCTCGCCACCAGTCTGGTAGTGCAGCGCAGCACCCACAAAGGCCGCGGTCTGCGCCCCTCGCCAGCTCGTAAACATGTCCTGCTGCTTCCAATCGCCCATCACGCGATACTCACCGCGGGCCGACAGGGCAAAGTCCGACTCTGCCGCACTCGTAAAGTCGCTGTTGCGAGCGTTGAAACCATCGCTGAACGCAAACAACCCGCGAAGCTGCTCGCCGTTGAGGTCCAGCTGCACGCCCTGCGAGTACGCAGGCGTAAAGACCGCGTTCACGGTGCTGCGATCCACCGCGAGCTGCGTGAGGTGGCTGTTGAGCTCCTCGCGCAGCACGGGCAGCTTGAAGATTTGCCCCACCTTCAGCACCGCCGCGTCGCTGAACTTCCACGTCGCATATGCATCGTGCAGGCTGAAGGCGTCGCCGTTCAGAAAATCCCCCTGCACCACAAATCCCAGCTCCTTCGTCAGGTTGCCACTCACGCCCAGGCGGGCCCGCTTGAAGCCAAAGCCCGTTGCAATATCGTTGTTCGTGCCAACGGAATCCTCATCGCGGAACGTCGCAAAGTAGCGATACTGAAAGTGCCCGTTGATGTTCAGGCGATAGTCGCCGCTCTTGATGTAAAACCCCTTCGCGTCCTTGCCCGCCTCGCCCACTCCGTCCTCCGCGAGAGCCGAGCTCGCCCCCGCAACCAGCGTGAGTGCCAACAGTGTGCGGCCGAGCATCCGATGCAATGGCTGTCCGTGCATTGTCGATTCCTGAGAGATTCCGGCGCGAAGACCACGCTTGGGCGCCCCCGAGGGCATCCACGGCTTCACAGGACTAATCTAACCGGAAATAGATTCCGCACAAGGGGGTTCGGAATGTTTTTTGAACTATTTTCTTGTCCGGCGGTACCGACCGGCGTTCTGAAAGTGAAAACGCGGGACATTCCCGCTCAGGCCGACTCAATGTCGTTCGCGATCTGGAGCAATCTCGGCAGAAGAACCGCTTGCGTCGCGCCTCCGCACACCCGCGCAACCGACCCCCATCATTTGGGTGCCACCAGCGGCGGCGAGTGCAACGTCGGCCCGCGCACGCCGTTGCCGGGCGACAAGTTCAGTGTGTTGTTCGCAAAGGCCGCGGGTATTGGTCGCATCGCGTCCCCCGGCGCGAGCGGCGTGTTCCACTCAATCGTCGCATAGACCTCTTCGATCACATCGAACGCAACGTCCTGCTGCGACCCTTGCAGCAGCAGGGGCACCGTTCCGAGGCCCACGTTCGCCGCGCTGAGCGTGTTGTGCAGGCCCTCCAGGTGCGCAAGCCTGCCCGCGCGATCGGCGGTGCCCGCAGGCATCGCGAGCACGCGATTGCGCTCCTTGATGAGCGACGCGCGGACCGCCTCGCCCTTGCGCTCGAGCTTCGCCTGCCTGCTCTGGGAGCATCCCCCCAGCGCGAGCAACTGCACGCCCAGCAGGCAGAGCACCGCCAGCATCACCACCTTCATCATCACGTTCCGCATCGCACACCTCCTGGGTTTTCACCGCTCCGCTCGCCACGCCCTCAGCGCACCAGCGCGAGCGCGCGAGACAAATCCGCCCACAAGTCCTCGACATCTTCCACGCCAATCGAAAGCCGAATGAGGTCGTCGGGCGGGCGCAGGTGCGCCACTTCCTTGGGCATGCCTCTGTGGCTCATGCCAAAGGGCACGCTCGCGCTCGACGTGACCGATCCGAAGCTGACGCGAATCGCGAACAACGTCAGGGCATCGATCACGCGAGCACTCGCCGCCGCGCTTCCGGTCTCGAAGCTGATCACGCACCCATCCCCCGTGCTCTGCCGCACGTGCACCTCGCGAGCGGTGCCGCGCAGCAACGAGGGGTGCCGCACGCGCAGCACGCCGGGCGTCGCGTGCAGCCGCGCCGCGAGCTCTCGCGCGGTGCGCTCCTGCCAAGCCAGTCGCGGCGCGAGGCTCTCCATGCTGCGGTGCAGCATGTAGCAGTCAAAGGGCGCAAGCGCCATGCCCTCGGAGTTGTGATGAAACCCGATGCGCTTGGCCCGCTGCGCATCGCGCACGCTGAAAACGCCCGCCGTCACGTCGCCGTGCCCGCAGAGATACTTCGTCGCGCTCTGAATGGCGATGTCGGCCCCCAGCGCGAGGGGCTTGCAATGCAGGCTGCACAGGCTGGTGTTGTCCACGCTCAGCAGCGCGCCCCGCTCGTGCGCCAGCTCCGCGATCTGCGCCACATCGCACACGCTCATCATCGGGTTGCCCACGGGCTCGATGTGCACGAGCCTGGTGCGGGGCGTGAACCCCTTGGCGAGCTGTGTCAGGTCGCTCGCATCGCAGTAGTCGATGCCCACACCCCGCCTTTGCCAGGCATCGCCAAACAGGCGAAACGTCCCGCCATACACATCCTGCGAGCAGAGCACCCGGTCTCCGGGCTCCAGCTCCGCCAGCAGCAGGTGCAGCGCACCCACGCCGCTCGTGCACGCAAAGCTCCGCACGCCCGCGCACCCCTCCAGCGCCGCGAGCTTGGCCTCGAGCGCATCGCGTGTCGGGTTTCCGCCCCGCGAGTAGTGATACTCCCCGCTCTCATGCAGCGAGGAGTTCGCGAACGTCGCACTCAGATAGATGGGCGGCGTGCTCGCTCGCACCGGGTTGCCCGCATATGCCTTCGCACCGTGCACCAGCAGCGTGTGAGGATGGAGTGGGCGAGCCTCGCCTGGCGTGTCGTGCATGGTTGCGCAGCGTAGCGAGCGTGCCGACGAGGCCTTGGTCGAGGTCCGGAACGAGGCCTTGCGCGTCCGCGCGGTGCGCCCTGCGTCGCAGCCGCCGACCAGCGGGTAAAGTTGCCCATGCGTTTGCCCCCCATCGCGTCGCGCGTGCAAGACAGCAACACAGGCATCGTGCCGCGCAGGCTGTGGGTGCTGGGCGTGTTTGTCTGCCTCATTCTCGGCATCGCGGGCATCGCGGTGTGGGGCTTTTACCGCTTCGACACGCAGCTCACATCGCCCCCGCGCGAGGTGGGAGCGCTGCGCTTCGGGCAGTACATCCTCTTCACGCTCTCCACGTTCGTGCTGCGATTTCCGCTCGAGGGCGGGGTTGCCCTCCCCTGGCAGCTCGAGGTCGCGCGCGTGGTCGCCCCCACCGTCCTGGGCCTTGGCGGCTTGCTCGCCTTCGTGCGCGACACCTCTTGGCGCTTGCGGCACATCGCGCTCCTCTGGCAGCGCAAGCACGTCATCATCATGGGCGTCGACGACAACACCATCCGCCTCGCGGAGCGGCTGATCGCCAGCGGGCGGCGCGTCGTGCTCGTCGACGACGCCCAGCACCTCAGCAACATGCCCGCGATTCGCGCCCTTCGCCTCCCCATCGTCGCAGGCCCGCCCGAAGATCCGCTCACCTGGCGCGCCGCCCGCCTGCGGCACGCCACGCACTGCATCATCCGCCAGCAGTCCGATGCTGCTTCCCTCAGCATCGCCACCCGCCTGCTTCTCGCCCCCGGTCACGACGCTGTGCAGCTCGTTGCCATCATCGACGATGTCGCGCTCGACGAGCAGCTCGCGCTCGACAGCGCATTCCTTCGCGCAATCGCCCCGCAGCGTCTTCGCTTCGTGCAGCCCGAGCAGATTGCTGCAAGGTTGCTCCTGCAGCACCATCCCCTCGATGCCCAGTCACGCGGCAGCGTGGGCATCCGCCCGCAGGATGCCACCCGGGCCCACCTCGTCGTGCTGGGAGAGAGCGACCTTGCCGTCGCGCTCCTCATGCACGCTGCCCGCATCGGGCACTTTGCCAACGGCACGCGCCTCGCCATCACGCTGCTGGGCTCCAGGGCTGCCCGCTTGCACGCCCGCGTGCTCGCCATCGCGCCAGCGTTTGCCAGCACGTGCGACATCGAGGTTGTCAGCAGCCCGGAGAACGACCATGCTTCGTGGAGTGCGGTGTGGGACCGCTGCGGGCAAGCGCCCACGCTGCTCACCATCGCAGTCTGCGGCGAGCAGGACGAGGAAAACCTGCGGCACCTCTGGGCCTCGCAGCTTCCTCCCAAGTCAGCAAACGTGCAACACATGCGGGCCCTCGTGCAGACCCACGCCGACCCGGAGCGGCTCGTGCAATGCCTGCCCCCGGGCGTGGTGCTCGCGTGCGTGCCAGCGCTCGCGATGACTGCCGAGCACGTGCTGACCGACGTGCTCGACGCGCCCGCCAAGCGCATCCACGAGCGATACCTCGCGAGCATCGGCACGCCCGACCCCGCCCGCCCCGCGCACCAGCCTTGGCACGCCCTCTCCGCCGCGTGGCGCAACTCCAATCGCATCCAGGCCGACCATACCGAGGTCAAGCTGCGTGCCCTGGGCAAACGCATCGTGCCAAACATCGGCGCGGCCCAGGGCATCGCGATGCCCTCGCTCGAGGTCTCGCCCAGTGAGCTCGAGGCCCTCGCCCGCTGCGAGCACCAACGCTGGATCGCCGAGCGCGTGCTCACGGGCTGGCGACACGACCCAGTGCGAGACGACGCCCGCAAGCTGCACCCGAGCATCGCAGCGTGGGAGACGCTGACCGACAAGCTGAAAGACCTGGATCGCGACACGATTCGAGGCCTTGCCGACACGCTGCAAACCATGGGCGTCGGAGCCGCAGACTGCGAGCTGACTCAGCACGACGCCAGGTAGCCAGCGCTTCGCTCGGCGCGAACAGCCGGCCGTGAGCCCGTGTCGAAGGAATGCTCGTGAGTCTTCCCCACCTTGAGCGCACCACGCTGCACGTTCGAGGATCAATCCGGCAGCGCGTCCGCAGCCAGCGTGCCCGTCGTCCGCAGCCAGGCTGCCAGCCTTTCGATGTGGGCGTTGCTCGTGCCGCTCGCCTGCATGCGATCGATCGTGTCGAGTGCCTGCACCAGCGTGCTGTTCCACTGCCTGGGCATCGGCGCGAGCGCGAGCGCGCCCTCATACAGCGTGCGTGCCCCCTGCGCCTCGCCTCGCAGCAGCGCGATCTCCGCGAGCGTCGCCCGGGCCCAGTAGTCACTCCCGCGTGCTTGCTCCACGCGTTCGCACGCCTGCTGCGCCGCCGCGAGCCACGCCTCGCGCTCCGGGAGCGATGCGTCGTAGCCGTGCAGCGCGGCGTGCATGCTCGCCGCGTTCACGCCGTTGTAGAGCACCTGGTCGTCGTTGCCCGCCTGCTTCGCGAGCTCGAAGGCCTGCTTCGACAGCCGCAGCGCGCGAAAGCCCAGCTCGCGAGCCTTGGGGTTCTCCCACCAGTGCCGCTTGATGCGACCGGCAAGCAGGCCCAGCGTCTCGGGGTCGTTGGCCTTGGCCTTGTCCGCCGTCAGCAGTTCGGCGATCGCGTCGGTCACGTTGTCGGCACCAGCAAGGGCCAGGCCCAGTTGCTGCCGCGCGTGCGTGTCGCTCGCGAAGGGCTTGGCGCCCGTATCGCCCCGCACAAAGCCCAGGTAATCGCGCAGCAGCTGGGCGGCTGGCGCAAACTGCTCGTGCTCCAGCAGCGCGAGCGCCAGGTGCTTCCACACCTTGGGCAGCGGCGCAGCCCGCACGGGGCCCACGCTCGCGAGCAGCTCGTCAGCACGCGCCAGCCCCGCAGCGGCGTCGATCTTGCCAACCCACTGCCTGGAGAGCTCGCTCTCGCCCAACACGTGCTCGCGCTCGCGGGGCGTGAGGCTCGGACGCGTCGCGATCTCGCGCAGCAGCGACACCAGCAGGTCCTCCTGCTTCTGAGGCTTGGTCATCGAGCGATGGTCGCCCGGCACCACGTGCTTGTCGGCATAACGAAACGGCGCGAGGGCCGAGTCCTGCGGCACGAAGCTGTCCTTGTCGCCCGCGATGGTGGTGAGGCGGAACGACACGGTCTTGTCCGTCGGGTCGGTCAGGCGCTGCTCCATCGCGTCGCTCCAGTGGGCGCGCAGCGTGCGGATGAAGTCGCTGTCGGTTGCCATGTTCCGCACCTGGGTGTTGAAGTGCCGCACCCAGCGCGCCTTCTGCAGCCCCGCGCTGGGCGTGCCCAGCAGCACGACCTCCGCGATGCGAGAGAGGTGCGTGTCGCGCTTCGCCAGAAGCTCCTCGAGCAAGAACCACTGGATGACCAGCCCACCCATGCTGTGCCCCACGAGCACGATGCGTTCGATCGTCTTGGGCAGTTGATAATCCAGGAGCGTCCGCAGGCTCTTGCCGATGGTCTCGATGCTGGGGTCTTGCGAGAAGATCGCGGGGCGCGCATTCGCGAGCCTGTTGATGCCCGCGGGGTAGCACCACACCAGCACCTCAAAGTCGCGCAGCGCGGGGTCTGTTCGCAGAAACTCGGGCAGCTTGCCCCACGTGCCCTCATCGCCGCTGAAGCCGTGCACGAGCACGATGATGCCTTTCGCGGGGGGCTTTGCCAACTGTGCTGCTCCGGTCTGCATGCTCGCTCCTCTATGTTCGAACTGGCACGGTATTCACGGTGCCCGAAGGTCGGCGGGCAATGGCCCAACGCCGGGGTCGCCAAAGTAGGAGAACCCAGCCCACCACAGCGGATGCCCGCTGCCATCGCGCTCGCGGGCCCGCGCCAGCGCGCCCCGCTTCGCGTGCGCAAACGCCTGCACGCGCGACATGCCTCCTTCCGCCAGCCATGCGGACCGGAAGTCGTCCATCAGCTCCAGCGATTGCTTCGCAGGCACGTCAAACCCGCTCGCGATGACGCACCGCGCCCCGGCAATCTGCATCGCGCGGCGCATGCCCTGTGCGCCGCCGTCCTGCTCGCTCTCCTCAGCCCCGCTGCTGCACGCTGCGAGCACCACCAGGTGCGTGCCTCGCAGGTCGGGCCCGCCCATGAGCTCAAAGGCTGTCAGCAGCCCATCCTTGCCCCCGCGAGCTGGCTCGTTCGCGCCCGCGAGCACCAGCATCGAGCGGATCGAGCGATCCACGCCCGCTCTGCTGTCAAGCTCCTGCGGGTCGGCGTTGCTCCACATCCACCCATGGGCCGCAACGACCAAGGCCGCGGGGTTGCGAAGCCGCATCACGCGCTCCTCAGTTGCCCGCCCGCCCGTGAGGGCCAGCACGCGCGCGCCAGGCAGGCTTGCCGAGAGCCCCTCTCGCAAGCTCGCGATGAACTGCCCCGTGCCCTGCGCGGGCGTCCACACGGGCATCGCCCCGGGCCGGGCCGCAAGGCGCGCGTTGGGCGTGCCCAGGGCAGGGTCGCCCACGAGCACAACCTCACCACTGTGCGAGACGCCGCGAGCCTTCGCATCGCGCCACCACAGCACATCGCGCAGCGTCTGCACCATCGTGATCGTGGGCTCGTCGTCGTCGTCGATGCGATAGCGAATGACGCCCGTGCCATCCGTGCACCCCAGCGCATCCAAGGGCAGGCTTGCCAGCGGTCCGTCCGGTGCCACCAGCGCGAGCTTCGCTCCGCGAACAGCCTGCGCGAGTGGCTGCCACACGAGCGCTCGCGCCTCGCACAGTCGCGCCGCGAGGCGGGCCTCGCGCGATGCGAGCGTGTCTGCCATTGCTGCGGGGTCCGCACGCACTGCCTGAGCAGCAAGCGCGAGCTCATGCCGCACGCTCGCGCACGCCTGCGCGATCGTCGACAGCGGCCCAAGGTCAAACAGCTGCACCCGCCCGTCCCCGCGCCCCGGGCGAAAGCAGAACGCAATCAAGCGATCGTCGCCATCGTGCCCGCGCCGCCAAGGCCTGTGCACCACATACTCGATCATCACCTCATCCGCTCCCAGGCAGCTCGCCACCTCGGCCCACGTGGGCGTTCGCAAGCGCGCCTGGGGGCTGCGTGCAAGCCCACCCTGCCGCAGGTCCGAGGCTGCCTTTCGCAGTGCATGGCTCCGGGCATCGTCGCGCACGCCCGTTCGCGCGCGGCGCGCTGGCATGCCCCGCGCCTCGTCCAGCGTGCGGGAAGCGAGCTCCGCGCGCCCCGCGACGATCCTCTCAAACGCGCGCTTTTCCGCATCGCTCCCCTCGTCCCGCAGCACATCGAGCTCCACGCGAGCCGCATCCACGCGCAGCCCCTTCCAGCTCCACACCGCCTCCAGCGCGAGCACGATCGCGTCGGTGTCTTGCGTCGTCAGGGCGTGCTCGCACGCGATGCGCACCGCCTCTTCACGCCGATAGAGCGCGGCTTGCTTCTCATCGTCGGTCAATCGCGCAAGCTGCGAAATCGACCGCTCCGCATCGAGCCTGAGAAACTCGCGGAGCGCGTCTCGCCCCGCTTGGCCCTGCGCCAGCAGCAGCCTCGCCTGCGCCAGGCGCAGCGGCTGCGCACGCGAGTCGTCGGTCAGGCCCGCCCGCTGCAAGTGCTCCCACGCAGCGTCAAAGAACGTCACTGCGCGATCGGTGTATCCCAAGTCGAGCGATGCCTCACCCAACTGCGAGGCGATGACGCCGAGCTGCGCCTCATCGCGTGCTGGGTTGCGGCTTGCCATCTGCATCGCGATAACGAGCAGATTGTGCCCCTCCTCCATGTTCGCACGGGCAGTCTCGCCCGCTCCGAGTGCAACACCCTTGGCCCACAGCATCCTGCCCAGGTTCGCACTCGCCCATGCACGCTGGCCCTCGGGCACGTGCGGATTGCTGGCAGAATCCTGTAGAACTCTTCGCGCAATCTCAACGGCTTCCGTCAGCCTGCCCTCGCGCGCCGCGATGCGGGCCCGCAGCCCCAGCGTCTCGAGCCATGCCGCAGAACCCTGTTCGTGCAGCACGAGGGCCGCTTCCACAAACTCCGCCGCTTCCCGCGTTCTTCCGCCCGCGAGCAAGGCTTGCGCAAGCGTTGCGCGGGCCGTGGCCCGCGCCTGCGGCGCAGCACCCTCGTCACCCGCAATCGCTCGTCGCAGCAGGTCCTCAGCACGCAGCGCGTCGTCGCTTCGCAGCGCGGCGAGTGCCTCATCTGTGTGGAGCACCAGCTCGTCGGTCGTTGTTGGCACGCTCGCACGCGGCCCCGCCGACTGGCACGCCGCCAACGCCGCGAGCGCAGCAAAGGCCGCAACCAGCGACCACGTGCCGCGTCCAACCCTCCCGGGGTGGGCGGTGTCGCTCACACGCATCGACTGGAAAGGCCCTTGCGGTTGCATGCGCATTTGGTATGATGGTTGGCGCGCACCCGGCGTGGGCGGCGTGACCAGACCGGAAGGGACTCGTGAGGGATGCTCTGCATGATTGCTGCACTGCTGCGTCGGGGTGTGCGCCTGGGCTTTGGCACTGGCGGGTGGGGTGCGCCTGCGCTCGGGCTTGCGCTGGGCCTCACCGCTTGCGCGCTCGCTGGTTGCCGCTCGCAGGTCGGGGGCGTGCGCGAAGCGAAGGCCGAGACCCCCGCTGCGTACACCGAGAATCGCGTCTACTACGTCGCCCCCAAGCCCCCACGAGGCGTGGCGGGGCACGACGAGTCGCGTCGGCGGCTCTATCAGCCCTTTGAGCTTGCCCGCGTCGAGGCCGAGTGGCAACGCGCGATGCAAGGCTCCGCTGGCGAAGCCCCGGCGGAGGCGAGCGCTCAGCCAGACGCTCAGCCAGACGCTCAGCCAAACGCTCAGCCACAAGCGCAGCCCGATGGCCCGCCAGACGCGCGGGCGACGCTCGACACCGGCGCAGTCGCCCACGGCGACCCGCTCTCGATCATCGTGCACGGCGTGCGCATCCCCGACAGCATCACCAGCGACGTCGGCCCAGGCCCATACGACATCGCGGTGATCCTCGACGTGATGTCGGGCACCAGCGGAGGCGAGGCAAACTCGCTGGTCGTGTGGTATCAGACAGGCGTGCCCGCAGGGCAGATGCTGAACTTCCGCGATCTGCTCGTCTACGCCGACCCAGCTTGGGACTCGGCCTTCGCCCCATACTTCCGCATCCGCGTGCTCGACGTGCGCGACATCACCATGACCGACACCACGCTCACGCGCTCGCTCCGCTCCATCGGCTCGCTCGCGGCGAGCTTCGCGGGCATCGTGCCTTCCCCCGTGATGCCGGGCGTCAGCATCGCGATGGATGCCGCAACGCAGGTGCTGGAGCGACCGAACCGGCGCGTGCTGATGGACTTTGCGGTGCAGTTCTACTCGCAGGAGCAGCGGCGCCAGGCGGGCGGCGACCTCGGACAACTCCGCAAAGGCAGCTGGATGGTGCTGGGCAGGCCCGAGCAGGCGGTGGCCCGGGCGAGCGCGCTGATGCCCGAGGCGGTGGAGGGCGCGCCGCAGGAGCCAGCCTCGGGCATCACTCGCAGCGCAGTGCCCTCAGACTTCTGGCGCCGCACGCTGTTTGTTGATCAGCAGACAGGGCAGATTCACGACACTCAGGGCGGGCTGATGAACGTGCCCTACGTGCAGGTGACGGTGAGCACCGCGATGTCGCAGGTGCCCTCGATCGTCGTGCGCCGGTCCGACGAGCTCATCCGCCTGCTCTCGACCGCGGAGGGGCGCGCCAACACGACGGACCTCGAGAACCAGTCCCGCCAGCTCACGAGCTCGGTCATGGCCTATGTCGCGGAGCGCAGGCTGATGCGCAACCGCTCGGTTGCCGACGTTGACACCATTATGAACACCTTCGCACGCCACCTGAGCGCGAAGGACAAGCCCGAGGCCTTTCCTGGCGATGTGCTGAGCAACGAGAGCGAGCGGCAGCTTCTCCTGCTCGTCAATCGGCTCGTGCCCGGGCGCACCTTCGCATCCGCACAGACGGCTTACGCCTGGTGGAGCGGGCTTTCGACCAGCACGAAGAGCAAGATCGACATCGTCGAAGACCCCCGCGCGCCGCTGGGATTCCGGATCGAGGTGCCCAAGTGATGCAGCCGCCACGCCACGTTTCACGCCGTTTTCTCGTCAGTTGCGGGATGCGATGCGGCGTGTCGCTCGTGTGCGTACTCGCCGCGAGCACCATCGCCGCCTGCGCGGGGCCGCAGGGCACTGTGCAGCAACGCAACGACGACTCGCCCCTGCTGGGCGGTTCGCGCGGCGCGGGGTTTGACGATGCGGTGCGCCTCGACGCCCCACGCAGCACCACGATCCGCTTGCAGAGTGCAACGCCCCGCACCGCTCCTGTCCTGATGCGCGACCTCGCGCGAGACCTGCGTGCTGCGCTCCGGGCGTTGCCCCCCGCGTCGCACGGGCCCGAAGGCGAGTCGCCCGCGTCGCTCTCGGTGGATGCCTTCGGCGGCATGCGGCTTGCCTACGCCTACGGCGACTTCGCCTACACCACCGACCTCGACGCGTCCTTCCTGCAATCCTCCGACGATGGCACCTCGTCCGAAGTGCAACTTGCGTGGACCACGCTCTACGGTGCGCCGCTCGTGCACCTCCGCGCCAGCGGCAACCTCGTGGTGCCAGCCATCGAGGAGGCCCTTGAGCAAGCCCTCGACAGGCTTGCAGCCTCGCCCGGTGCCAGCGGCATCGCCTACAGCCGTTAGTACCGCGACCAACAGCTCAGTTCCGTTCCTCGCACCATCATCGGTTCTGCTCCATGACCCTGCTCCTCATCCCGCTCATCCTCGGCCTGGCGGCGGTCATCGCGTGGAGCTACCTCTCGCATTGGTGGCCTGGCATCATGCCACCCGGGTTGTTTCGCAGGGGGCGGGCGATCAAGGTGTGGCTGCTTGCGATCACATCGGTGGGCGCGTTGGCGTCGGGCTTTGTTGGCGCAGCGATCGATCCTGTGGGTGGTGCTGTCGGCGCGAGGCCTGGGGAGGTCGCGAGCGATGCCCTCTACTACGCAGCCCAGCAACTGCTGCTCAACGCGCCGGTCGAGAGCAGCGACAACATCTGGAAGCACTTCTCCCGCGTCTTCGCGCTCGCGTTTGTTGCCATGGTCGCGCTCGAGGCGGTGTC
>JAIYDA010000078.1 GCA_027487735.1 Planctomycetaceae bacterium
CCGTGGTTTGGCTGAACATACTGACGTATCCGGGGCCGGGGACTTCGGAATCAGACAGAACGAGTGACGTTGCGTTCATAATGCTACCCCTAAACTCCGGAATCGGACAGCGAACAACCGTGATTCAACCAAAGAAATCACGATTTTTTTCGCATGAACCTGACGGCTTTCCGGCAATCACCTGCGATTGCTGGGCGATTGCCGTTGCTTTCACTGGTTCGATCGGGGGATTTCCCCAGATTCGCACCTGTGCGTCCAGAGGAGTGTAGGCAGCTATCGTCGAGTCAACGGACGGAAATATCTATTTTCTGAACTTTAGCAGTAACAAGGAGTTGAGAACAACCAGCAGCGTCCCGCCTTCGTGGGTCACGACCCCAACTGACAGCGGAATGGGGCGGTGCAGCGCAGAAAACACCAGGGTCGCCACCGCCATGATCACCATCGCCCCCAGGGCAATCGCGATGTTGATGCCCACGGTCCGCCGAACTGCCCGCGCCAGGCGGATGACCCAGGGCACGCCCGAAAGCTCCTCGCCCAGGAGCACGGCGTCGGCATTCTCGAGCGCAGCTGCGGTGCCAATCGTGCCCATCGCGAGCGCAGCGTCGGCAGCGGCGAGTGCCGGAGCATCGTTGATTCCATCGCCAATCAGCGCAACGCCTTGCTTCGTGGGCAGCGTGTCGCGCAGCTCTCGCACGATGCGGAGCTTGTCCTCGGGAAGCAGCTCTGCATCGACGGCATCGAGCTTCAGAGCTCGCGCCACGCGCTGTGCGGTGGCGCTGTTGTCGCCTGTGAGCATGCGCACGGGGCGGATGCCCAGGGCGTGCAGCTCTTGCGTGAGCGTGCTCGCGCCGGGGCGGAGCGTGTCGGCCATGATGAGCACGCCCACTTGCCCAGCAATCGGCACGCCCTGTTCGTCCGTGTCGCTGGGGTCTTCGATGGCGATGACGACGCCAATGTGCCCGCGCTGCTGAATCTTGGAAAGCACCTCGCGCGTGCGGGCGCGATAGCAGACCGGGACGAGGGGCTCGACGAACCGCAGCCTGCCCAGACGCAGGCGCGCGGGCTTAGCACCTCGCATCACGGTGCCTGAGAGGCCCTCGGCGGTAACGTGGTTGATCCCGTCCACACGGGCGGGCTCGATGCCCCGGGAGCGGGCGGCGCTGAGGATTGCCTGGGCGATGGGGTGGGTGCTGTCGGCCTCGAGCGCGGCGGCGAAAGCGAGGAGTTCGCTCGCATCGCTGAGGGCGACGGGGTGGACTTCATAGAGCGTTGGCCTGCCATAGGTGAGCGTGCCGGTTTTGTCCAGGCACATGGCGCGGATGCTGGCAAGGCGGGACATCGCCTGCCCGCCCTTCACGAGCACGCCCCCTCGCGCGGCGCGGGCGAGCCCGGCGAGGGTTGCGGTGGGCGTTGCGATCATGAGCGCGCAGGGGCTTGCGACAATGAGCAGCGTGATGGCGACGTACAGCGCGCTGTCCTTTGCGCCTTCTCCGGTGGCAAGCGGCTGCCTGCCCAGCACGAGCCACCAGACGAAGAACACGACGATGCTCGCAACCAGCACCCCGATGCTGTAGGGCTGGTCGATCGCGTCGAGCGTGCGCTGCACGGGGGCACGCTGCTCTTGCGCACCTTGGACAAGGTCCATGATGCGTTGCAGGCTGCTCTCCTTCGTGGGGCGCAGCACGCGGGCCTCGATGGCATCGTCGACGTTCACGGTGCCCGCAAACAGCTCATCCCCCACTGCCACATCACGCGGCATGCTCTCGCCTGTGATGGCGGCTTGGTCCATGCTTGTGGCACCTTGGGTGAGCACGCTGTCGGCGGGCACGCGCTCGCCCGGGCGCACCTTGATGGTGTCTCCAGCGGCAAGCTGCTCGGCAGGCACGGGCACGAACTGCCCGTTGCGCAGGGCGAGCGCATCCACGGGCATGAGCTTGTGCAGGCTTTCTACCTCGCGCTGGGTGCGCCCCGCGGCGTATTCCTCCAGCGCACCCGAGAGCGTGAAGAGAAACAGCAGAAGCGCGCCCTCGCCCGGATGCCCGATGGCGGCGGCGGCGATGGCGCCGAGCACCATCAGCACGTCGATGTCGAACTTCTTCTCGCGCAGGGCATCCCACGCTGCTTTCAGGCCATACACCAGCCCCACCGCGAGGCTCGCCCATGTAAAAATCGACCCGATCGCAGGCGAAGCCGCGAACCGCAGCACCACCCCGAGCAGCAGCAAGAGGCCAGCGAGGCCCGCGCCGATGAGCAGACCCTTGGAGGAGTAGATGGGGCTTGAGTGGGCCATGCTGCGTTGTGCCATGCTTGACTGTTGTGCGATGCTTGACTGAGGAGTACGGGGCTGACGCGATCCTGGATTGCCACCGCGCAGGTGTGCGCTTCGTCGGGCATGCATCGCCCGCACAAAGCGACGCACGAGAGCGTACCACCGCAAGCCGCCTCACCGCACACGCCCAGTGCAGTTCTAAAACGGCCGCTTCGTCGGGTTGATCACGATGTTGTCGCGCCCGCAGACGATCAGGTCGGCGATCTCGATGGCTTCCTCGAAGCTCGCCTTTGCTTGGCTCACATCGGCACCCTGCTGGGGCACGCGGCCTTTGTCCAGGTGCTCGCCCGTGGGCACGCTGTCGCCCGCGATGAGCGTGGTGTGCCGCGTGCCGCTGAGCAGCAGCCCGCAGAGCCCGGGCGTCACGCCGGGGAGCGGGAAGAGGTCGACGCGATCGGCGAGCGAGTCGGGCGCGGGCTGGCAGCGTTGCAGCAGTTGCACGCTGCGTTGCAGCACGCCCAGCAGGGCTTCGTCCTTGCGGACGCCCCCCTGGTGGTCGGCGCGGGTGAGCAGGTCTTTCAGTCCGGTCGCGAGCTGCGTGCCCACCACCTCGCGCTCTTGCTCGTGCACGAGCCACTGGGCATCCTCGAAGAGGTGCAGGCTGCGGGTGGTGTCGGGCGTGAAGCTGGTGAGGAAGACGTGGGTGATGTCTTTGACCTTCAGGCCACTGCGCTCTTCGAGACGTTGGCTGAGCAGGCTATCGGGCAGCCCGGGATCGATGAGGATGGTCTTTGCCTGGCTGCGAACGAGCGAGCAGGTGGCGTGACCCAGGCGCAAGGGGCCACGCTCATTCCACAGCGGGTTGAAGGCCATCGCACCGATGGAGATGACGCGAAAGTCCATGAGCACTGGAGCGTACGCCGAGCGAGAGGCGGCCAGCGTTCTTGCTGGGGTCGCTGGCTGCCTTGCCCGCTCGTTTCCTTGGGGGTGCGCCGCGGGCACGTTGGCCTGGGCCCAAAGAGGGCGAGCCCATCGGCGCATATCCTTGCGAAGAGGACGCGATTGGGGTCTTGCCGCGACCAGACGCCACGATCGGATTTCGTGTGCCCTGTCGCCCGCGCGTTGCGTCCGCTCGCTCTCGCATCTCTCGGAGGCTCTCGCCATGCCGTTTTACACCAAGCTCGGACTCATGCCCGCGAAGCGTCACGTGCAGTTTCGTCGCCCGGACGGCTGCTTGTATAGCGAAGAGGTGTTTGGCACCGAGGGCTTTGTGGGCCCGACGACAACGATGTACCACATCCACCCGCCGACGCAGGTGTACGGCTGGAAGCCCCTGTACAGCACGAAGGTGGAGTACGTCGAGCAAGACATCATGCGGATGCGCCACGTGATGACGGGCGGGCAACGCATGGCTGCTGCGGGCGACTTTGTCACCGGGCGCGTCGTGCTCTTTGGCAACTCCGACGTCGAGATGGCAGTCATCAACCCTGCCGAGCAGATGGCGTATCACTACAAGAACGGGCAAGGCGATGAGTGCCTGTTTATCCACTTTGGCAGCGGCGTCTGCCACACCATGCTCGGCACGCTGCGGTTTGGCCCGCGCGACTACCTCGTGATCCCCAAGGGCGTCATCTACACCATCATCTGGGACAAGCGCGTGAACGGGCCCGATGGCAAGCCCACCGATGGCGGCCCCTCGATCGAGAACACGCCGTTTGGTCGTGTGCTCCTCATCGAGACCACCAACGGCAGCCACATTGGCCCGCCCCCGCGCTACGTGAGCAAAGCCAACGGGCAGTTCTTGGAGCATGCTCCGTACTGTGAGCGCGACATCAAGCTGCCCGAGTTTCCGCTCGCGTGGGACGAGAAGGGGAGCTTTCCCGTGCGGATCAAAGCGCGGGACCTCATCCACGAGTACGTCTATCACTACCACCCGCTCGACATCGTGGGCTGGGATGGGTGCTACTACCCGTTCATCTTCAACGCCGACGACTTCGCGCCCATCACGGGCAAGCTGCACATGCCGCCGCCCATCCACCAGACGTTCGAAGCCCACAACTTCGTCATCTGCACGTTTGCGCCGCGCTTGCTCGACTATCACCCCCAGAGCATCAAGGTGCCATACAACCACAGCAACCTCGATAGCGACGAGGTGCTCTATTACGTCGATGGCAACTTTGGCAGCCGCAAGGGCATTGAGATTGGCAGCCTGACCGCCCACCCGCAGGGCATTCCACACGGGCCGCACCCGGGGACGATCGAGGCGAGCCTCACGGCGACGCACACGCAAGAGCTCGCGGTGATGTGCGACACCTTCCGGCCCCTCTTCCCCACGAAGGCTGCGCTCGATCTCGACGACGCGAAGTATCCGGCAAGCTGGCAGGGCGAGCACTTCCCGGGCCTCTCCAGCGGCAAGATGCACCTCAACGGCGTGACCGTGCCGCCCGCGCACGCCGCGGCCTTCCCGAAGGAAGTGCACCCGGTGGGCGTGATTCAGGCGGGCAACGCGGAGACGCGGGTGCCCGCGCCGGGCACGCAGGCGGGCAACGGGCAGACGGCGAGCGCGCCGATGCGGACGGTGACGGCGAACGTGTGGGGGCCGTGAGGGGTTGGCTGCCCACGCGATGCATCACCCGACGGACAACATCGACGCGGCTGCGAGCGGCCGCGACGCGCGGACACAGGTCATCGACCGACTGCGCTCGGAGCTTTGCTTCGGCCTGTTGCAGGAGGTGATGGCGAATCGGCAGAGCTTTGCCGCTGTTGGGGCGGGGTCGGCGGGGATGGCGGCGCTGGTGTTCACCGGGTTGATGTATCCCGTGGTTTGTGCGAAGCACTGGTATCGCAACATGCTGATTGCGATGTTCGTCGTGGCGGTCGTCTTCTTTGCGGGGCTGTTCGCGTTTGGCGCGGTGCAGCGCAGCAATGCGGCGCAATCCATCGGCCCGGTCGTCGTGATCACGGCGGCCGTCGTGGGCTTCCCGATACTCGTGTTCCGGAGCTTGGCGCTGCGACGCTATGCCAAGCACGTGAAGAAGCTCCGCGCGATCATTCGCAGCGAGGGCGTGACGACGCACGAGTGGGACGCCGTGTCGAGCAACGCCCTGCGCAATCCAGACATGCGGCATGTTCGCGGCTTTCTTGAGGCACTGCGGGACGACTGCATTCAGCCTGCCAAGCCGACCGAGCCGGGCCGAGTGAGCGTGACCAGATAAGATCGCAGCAGCGCGCACCCGCGCTCCACACTTCCTGCAACCGCACCCGCCCGCTCGATGATGGAATCTCTCAAGCCTCGCTTCGCCTTATGCGTCTCCCCATCAGCGAACACTTCCTCAGCGTGCAAGGCGAAGGCATCCTCGCTGGCATCCCCAGCTTCTTCCTCCGCCTGAGCGGCTGCAACCTCCGCTGCACCTGGTGCGACACGCCCCACGCAAGCTGGGAGCCCGATGGCACCGTGCAGTCCATCGACGAGCTCGTCGCGCCCATCGAGCGACACATCGCCAGCGGGGGCCTCGTGCGCCACTGCGTCGTCACCGGTGGTGAGCCGCTGATCTTCGCACACCTGCCCGCGCTGCTCGCCCGCTTGCGGCAGCTGGGCATGCACATCACGATCGAAACCGCAGGCACCGTGACGCTCGCGGGTCTGGGCAACGGTGCGCCAAGCCCCGTTGCGACAGGCGCTGCTGCACGAGCCGAAGCTCCCTCGCCCGCGCTCGTGCAGCTCATGAGCATCTCTCCCAAGCTCCGCAACAGCACGCCTTGGAACGATGCCCGCGACACCGACGGCACGTGGGCCAAGCGGCACGAGGCACGAAGACTGAACATCCCCGCGCTCGCCTCGCTGCTGCGCGGCCCGTGGGAGTCGCAGCTGAAGTTTGTGGTGAGCCACGAGCGCGACCTTGCGGAGATTGAGGAGTTACTCGCTGCGCTGGATGGGGTGCTTGGTGGTGCGCTGCGTCGCGTGCGCGGCAGTCCGCCGGGCGATTCGGCCGCCGGCTCGCTCGACCGCTCCCGCGTCCTCCTCATGCCCGAGGGCACGCACCAGGCCCCGCCCGGCTCGCACGCATGGCTCGCCAAGGCCTGCATCGAACGCGGCTTTCGCTATTGCCACCGCGTCCACATCGACCTCTTCGGCCACGTCCGCGGCACGTAGCGCCCAAGCACCACGCGGCGCCCACGCCTCGCGAGTTTGCTCGCCGCAAGCCACGCCCGTTTGCCCCGGTTCCGCTATAATCCCGCCCTTCATTTCCGGAGAGATGTCCGAGCGGCTGAAGGAACGCGACTGGAAATCGCGTAAACGGGCAACTGTTTCGAGGGTTCGAATCCCTCTCTCTCCGCTTCAAAGGGAGACTCGATCTTGGTCGGGTCTCCCGTTTTCATTCTGGGGCAAAAACGTCGCAGAATGCGAGCTATTTTGCAGGTTACATGGGGTTTGAACACGAACGGGGCCAACGGAGAGCGGGAGGGGTCGGAAAGTGCCGCTGGAGTCTCTGGGGCCGGATTTTCGTGGTGTGGACTCAACGTGGTGTCGACTCAAAAAGACTACACTTCGCGTCGCCTTTCCTGTTCGCTGGACCCGAGTTCCAACCGGTGATCGTCGGGAGGTTCGCGCATCTGGCCTGCTCCTCGCGCAGCTGGGCATCAACCCGCAGGTGCTCGCGGTCATCGGCGCGACCCCGGAGCAAACCCGCGAGATCGTGCTCGCGGCACGCGGCCTCTGTGAAGCCCGCGGTGACGACTTTGATGCAGCTGAGGCCACTGTTGCCGAGATCCAGACGGACGTCAGCAAGCTTACCGACCTGGTGCAACGGGGATTCGCGAGCGACCAGGAACTCGCCCGCCTTGCCACCCAGCGTCAAGCGCTCGCCGACGCGCTCGACGCACGGGCCGCGATTCAGCAACAAGTCCGCGAGGTCATCGACGGTATTCTCACGCCCGACCAGGTCACGTCGCTCAACAACATCGTCGCAGCACGCGATGTCGTGGTGCCAACGCATTGGAAAGTAGAGCCCCGTGATGATCGCGGCTGGATCGAACTGCGCGACCAGCTCGCCCAAGCCCGCACCGAAGCGCGTGAAGCCAACGGATCCGCCAACCCGAGCCCACGCGGCGAGCCAGCGGCAAACCCGCAAGCCCGCGACCTTCCCTTGCGCGACCCGCCCATGAGCGACGCGGTGCTGCTTGCCAAGAGCCGATCAGAGACGAATCGCCAGTCGGTCGCTCACGCCTGGCGAGCTGCCATCGAAGACTGAATGTAACTGGGGCATCCACCCGAACCGCTTCAAACGTGACAAAAGCTTGGCGGACACGGACCAAAGGGATAGCAAGTGCGCTGATCACACACGCAACGAGTTCGGCAGTCGCACGATTCGTAGCAACCAGCTCACGGCAATCCCCTGAGGGGATTGTGCTGCGGGCCTACGTCAAGACTCGCATCAGCAAAGTCAAGGGCATGCAGCCAACGACGGTTTGCCCGCACGTCCAGTCGCACGAGTTCCGGTGACACCACAGGGGTTGGAGGTTCGAGCATGCCCTTCAGAGGTCGTGTCGCGAGAACCTGTTCAGTCGTTCGATGACCCGAGCTTGAACACGACGACTCCACTTGGATCAGGATTTCCATTCGAGCGCGGCTCTGTCCTTTGTAAACTCCGCGATCAATCGCAGATACCTGGAACTCCTCTCTCTGAGCGAGCCGATAGACCGAACCACAAAAATGTTGACGAGACCGCCCGCTGTTTCCGTACTTCCCTGCCGGAGGTACCTATGGCGAGCAGCACACCAACGGAATGTATGGCACTTTCGAAGTCCAGCTTCGCAGGCAACTGCGCAGCGTACGACCTGAACAAGTCGAACTTGCTTGCGAGCACCGCCGACGTCAAGCACGTCGGCACGGTGATCAACGGCCTGCTCAACTCGGGGAGCACGGTGCCGCAAACTTCGGCGGCGTTAATTGCTGGGGGGCTTATCGTGACGGGTGCGACAAATGCCGACGTGAGCAAGTCGATCGAGCGGGGCCTCGCTCAAGCGGCCGATCCGAACTGGGAGGGCTGGTCTTGCTGCCGAGACAGCCAGACTGGCATCTGGTACCCGTACCACTCCGAGAAGGGCTGGGACCGAAACATCCCGTGTTGAGGCGTCATGGCGGCGTCTCGGCTTGCTGCGCTGCGATCACGACGAGTTGACCGTCGGCCGCAAGGGCGAGGAGAGCATCGCTCTCGCTGGTGCCCAGTGCTAACCATTGGCGACGAGGCGACGGCGGGAGGATCTCGACCGCGTCGCCCGTCGTGCAGTCGATGGTGTCGAGCGAGCCATCGCGGTATGCAAGGACGACGTATCTGGACTCCCGACAGAGCAGAGCTGCTGTGGGCGTGCGCTTGGTGAGTGGGATGGCGGTGACTTGGCCGCGGTCGATGGAGTAGATAACGTCACCGTCTGAGCTGAGCGCAGCGATGTGATCCCCGCGTGCCGCCAGCCAACGCACCGTGGTCGGGAGGTCTGCGACTTTCGCTGTGTCGCCCGAAAATCCCCAACGCTGGAGCGTGCGGTCGCTTGCGGCGATCCAGAGTGAACCATCAGTTTGCGTCGCGGCGGTGGCGAGCACGTTCAGGTTGCGATGGATGGTGCCGGCGGTCAACATCCCCGCAACGAGCACATCGCTGTTGCCGAAGGCGATTGCTTGGCTCTCCCCAGCGATGAGTAAGGCCGCCGATGTCCCGAGCGCGTGCGGCTGGGATCGCCAGACTTTGCCGTCATGCAGGTGCAGTTCGGCGTCGGTGAGGACAGCGAGTGAATCGTCACCACGGCCGCCCATCCACGCGAGTCCTCGCGGCGATCCGATCGGCACGACGAGAGGCTCAGCGAGTTTTCCGGAGCGCGGATCGAAGCGGGTGAGGGTTGATCCACACAGCAGCGCGACAACGCCATCCTCGCGAATGGCCGCGAGCTGGGTTTCGGATGGCGGACACGCTGGAAGGCTCGCTGCTTCGGCAACAGGCTCGCGAACCAGATCGCCGGACCAGCTGGTGCTGTAGATATGTTGGTCCATCAGGAAAGCTTGCACGTTGCTGCCGTGGCCGCGAAATGACCGCTCGACCACGAAGCAAGGGTTGCCCTCAGGCTCCACACGCAGGAGCGTCAGCACCCCCTGTCGTCCACCCACGATAAGCCTCTGGCGCAGGGGGTCCCACCGCAGGCTGTGCGTCGAGCCTGCTTCGAGCGAAGCTCGACCGATGACCGTGCCGTCGCTTCCGTTCACGAGCACAAGGGTTCCGGACATATCGCTCACCGCGAGGAGCGGCAAGGCGAGTCCGCTGAGCCAAACGCACCCCATGAGGTGGTTGCTCCCGACGGTGACTCGCCAACGCTCAGTCAGCGTCGAAGCATCCAACCCAATCAGTTCTCCATCGCGCGTAGCAACGGCGATACCAAGCTGTTCGGCTGCCAGCGCCGCAATGGCGACGTCGAGAACACGGATGGGAGTCTCGCCCTGAGTATCAGCAGCTAACTCGGCGACGAAGAGACCGCTGCCGCCGCCAACAAACGCGCGGCTCCCGTGCCCATCGATGGCCAGCGCGGAGAGACCATCTTCGGCCACCATCGTGCGACTTTCGATTCTGCCGCTGGCGGGGTGGATGATGCACAACGCGCCATCGCTTCCGACGCTTGCGAACCTCATCGCACCGCTTCGGCCAAATGCCTCGAGTCGTCCGACCGGTCTGCTGTGCACCCCAGTCTCCCAGAGCTTGCGACCAGCAGTATCGATGCCTGTGACTCGCCCTCCCATGCTCCCGACCGCGATGGTCCTGTCTGCAAACGCGATCCCCCGCGCTTGTCCGAGGTTCTCGGCAAGTCTTACAGAGGGTGTGGCAAGGTTTGAGAGCCATCGCCAAGGCAGCGTCCGATTCGACTCCGGAACCTGCGCCAAAAAGCGACGTGCGCCGACGCGATCATCGCCGCGCAATGCTTGTGACGCGGCGGTGAGTGCCGTTGCGAGTTGCTGCTGCTGCACGATGCGGCTATGTGACTGCGCGAACAACGCAAACCGCACCGAGATGACGCTACCGGTGATCAATACGCCGCTCAAGAGAAGGCTCAATAGCACCAGTGCAGGGTACCGGCGGCAGAAGTGGCGAGCCCGAAACAGCGAGGAGAGCTGCTTTGTCTGGACACGGGCCCCCTCGAGCCATCGGCGAAGTTCGGCGGCGAACTCGTCGGCCGTTGGGAAGCGCTCGTCTTGCTGCTTGCGCAACGCACGGTCGAGAATCGCGCGGAGCGGAGGCGCCAAAGTGGGGAAGCCGCGATCGCTTCGCAGATCCGGCAGATCGCGGAGGATGGAACCACGAAACGACCCGAGATCGTCGGCTTGCCATGGCAAGCGACCGAGCAGGAGCTCGGCAAGCACAACGGCCATCGAGAACAAGTCGGTCTGTGAGCCAACGTTTCGTCCTGGATGGCGAATCTGCTCGGGGCTCATGTACGCTTCGGTGCCCAGCGTCTGACCCGTGGTGGTGACGCCGCTGAGTTCTTCGGTCACGAGCTTGGCAATGCCGAAGTCGATCACCACCGCTCGCGGCTTGCCATCAGAGTCTCGGAACGCGAGCAGGTTCGTGGGTTTCAAATCTCGATGGACAACGCCGATGCTGTGGGCGTATGCGATCGCATCCAGCACCGACGCGACCAGTGCCACCCGCTCGACCTGCGAGAGCTGCTCACGAGAAGCAAACTCCGTGATGGGAGTGCCTCGGATGTAGTCCATGATCAGGTAGGGCGTGCCACCCCCAAGCACGCCGGTTGCACGCAGCTTCGCGATGCCGGGGTGGTCCAAGCGCCGCAAGACCTCCTGCTCGCGCTCGAATCGCTTGCGAGCAATGCTTGAGAGCAGCGATTCTCGCAGCAGCTTCACCACCGCGTTCAGATCACCGTCGGCGGTGCGTCGCGCGCTGAAGACCAGCCCGAAGCCGCCCTCGCCGATCTGGCTGAGTAACTCATAACCGTCCACGACGCTGCCTGTGATGCCAGAGCCTTCCACCTCGAAGCTCAATCGAAGCGGTGACGCGGGGCGATCCAGAAAGCCGTCCTCTTGCACAAAGGCCGCGAGGCTCTCGACTTCGTCCGCCAGGCCGCGATTCGAGCGACGCATCGCAGCCAGCCACTCGTCGCGCTCGCGCCCCTTGGGCAAGGCGAGATAGTCATTGAGTGCGGCGCTTGCCGGTGATTCATCTGCCCGCATCGGTCGATCCTCCCGGTGCTCAGTCCGCCAGGAAGATCAGCTCGCGCTCGAGCCACGCCTTGCCGAACACGAAGCTGCGTCGAATGGTGCTCTCGCTCAGGCCCAGCATCGCGACGATGTTCGCGGGCTGCATGCCAGCGAAGAAACGCAGGCGAACAACGGTTGCCGCCAGTTCGTCCCGCGCGGCAAGGCGATCGAGAACCTCGTTCACGGCAAGGGCTCGCTCGAGGGAATGGTCGAATCGGGCTTGTTCAGCCAAGTCGCTCTCGTTCAGCTCGAATGGACGCTGCCCCCCGTTGCGCTTTGCGGCCATTCTGGCACGGGCGTGGTCGACGATCACCTGCTGCATCGCCTTGCAGGCCGTCACCATGAAGTGCTGGCGATCCCAGAGCTTTGTGGGATCACTGGCGAAACGCAAAAACACCTCGCTCACGAGCGCAGTGGGGCGAAGTGTCTCGTGCCGACGATGTTTACCAAGTTGGAAGTATGCCGAACGGTGCAGCTCCGCGTACAACTCGGTGGTGAGCTGATTGGCGGTGTGGCGCACCACGTCCGAACCCTTTCGGGCTCCGCTCACCTCCACCACGATGCGCTCTCCGCTTGCCATGAGCACTCCCAGGCGGATCATACTCCAGTTTCCTCCGTTCCACTCCCTGGCCTATGGGAGGAGTAGGAGCGCGCGACACCTCGGGCCGCCGAGGGGCAGGACCGATAGGCTCGGAGGACCGTTGGAAGCTCGACGATCGAACGCCGCATGCCTGTTGTAATACGAAAACGGATGGGCGACCAACCGTGATATCGGTTGTGAAGTGCGTGTCGATGCGTGGGGACCGGGAGCGTCCGACGGCCCGTTCGGTTGCCCTTTTGGAGTGCCGTCTCGCTGGGACGCACGGGCGACCTCCCCGTGCCACACCGGGAAGGCCTGCCCTGGACCAAGGTGAACCACCGGCTGTGACAGCCTCGGACTCGCCGGTATGGACAGGGACCGCACCCGCGCGAGGAATTGTTGACGGGCTGCTGACGAGATCGCGTATCTCAAGGCGGGTCGGTCCGCCACGAGCGCGAGTCGTGCGCGCCATGAGTTCTTGGCACCACGAGCTCCTCTTTGAAGCGAACATTAGCCACCGGGTGACCATCGCTCGGCGCCGGAGGAACAGCACCGCAAATGCAACGGGAAACCTTCCATGATCGGCTTCGACTCGTCGTCGGCAACCGCTCGAATCGCGAAGTGGGCGAGATCACCGGCTGTCACCCCGAAACGGTCCGTCGTTACTTGACGGGCCAGGCTCCGAGCGTGGAGTTTGTGCGGTTGCTCTCAGAAAAGACGAACACAGATGCGGGTTGGCTCGTGAGCGGCAGAGCCCAGCCGGTCGATCCGTCAAAGCTGCTTGCTGAGATTGAGCAGCTGGCGAACCGCCTCGCTGCCGTTGAGGGCCAGCTTCGCTCCCTGCTGGCGGAGCGTGTCGCGACCGCATCGCGTGAGAGGCCGAAGGCGGTCAACATGTCGATTTTCCCGGAGGGCAGCTCGCGGGGTGCATCGGTGACGAGCCAGCGATAGGACTTCGGCCGGAGATGTTTCGCCTGCACGCTCTCTTGCCGCAGACATTGTTCCGCACGTGGAGGGGCCTGGGCGAGTGGAGGTTGTCGCTGCGAGGCGGCCGCATCGGGTGGTTTCGGCGGGCTCGCGGGGTGCGATTGCACCACGCGAGCCGCCGCGCGGGCGTGGGGCTTGAAGTCTTCACTGAGATTGTGGAGCGCTCGGCTCGAGAATCGCTTTCGCCCTAAAGGCGCCAATCACCGCCGCCAGCTCGCAACGGGGTTCTCTTGTCAGAGTGGCTTCACTCCCCCTCGCCCCATAAACACATGCGAAGTCCGAAGGCTCTTGTATCCAGGCGACCGACACGTCCCGATCTCGCTGATCGCTGCCTTGCGAGACCGCAAGCATGACGAGCCTGACATGGCATCCTTCCTCGGTGGACTGAACCCCGGCTCGCGGTTGTCGGCAACCGGCTGCGGACGTAACCAAGAAAACTCGAGGGGGACGACTGCGACTACTTGGGCGGACGACACGTTTGCGATTCACCACCTCAGAACCAAGCGCCTGCGAACACTCGCAACAGCTTGTCGTGTCGGGCTCATTGCCGCCGACACCACTTAAGTAACCACTTGGACTTGGCTTGCGCCGATCATCTTTCGGCTAGACCCGACAAGTCCGCCTCGTGCTCAACCCCGCTTCGGAGAGCCAAGCCCCTATCCCCCTCCCCTCTCCGCTTGCTCTGCCCCACGGGAGACCCGATGCACGTCGGGTCTCCCGCATTCGCTTTTGTCGTGAGCGCGTCTCGGACAGTTCACATCCGCTCCGAATCCGCGTTGTCGTTCAACACAGGTGACGACGATGCTCCGGGAGAAAGCACGCCCGAGCGGGATCAGCAGCGCAAGACGCTCGACGCTGGAAGGGGCCAAAGAACAGCGACCGTAACCGCTGGTCCTGCAAGGCGTACCACCGTGGCCTCACTCGCACCGTCCGCTCGACCCTCGCCCCACGCCGAATGCTGACCGATGCCCCGCGGGTCTAACCTACGCGGGGAAGTGTTGGTTCTCGACGGAGCAACATGATGTCCACCTCGGCCCCCAGCATGCGTCGCAACAAGCCCCAAGGTGTGGGGCGGCTGCTGAGCTGCGCGTGGGCCATCTCCACGGCGTGCGCGCTGCTGCTCATGCCCAGCGTCGGGCCTGGCGCCGCGTCATTCTGCGTGGTGCTGGGGCTGGTGTCGGCGGCGCTTGTGACGGCGGGGCTGCTCGCGTGGGGGCAGAGGCCCGCGTTCCAGCGCAGCCCCACCGCGCTGCTCGCGGCGGTGCTTGCGTGCGCGTGGTTTGTCGCGGTGGTCGCGATGAGCCTGCTGCCCTCCAAGCTGTTTGCGAGCATCGATCGCACGCTCGGTCTGCCCGGCACCGACGAACGCAATCAGGTCGCCTTCTGGGGCGCGCAGCTGGGCGTGGGCCTGCTGCTCGCGGGGCTTGCGCTGTTTGGCAAGCGGCTGGAGAGCGGCGACGTGTTCAAGTCGGCGGAGGATGACATCGCGCAGCGCATGCACGATGCGCTGGTGCCCGAGGTAGACATCAAGGTCGGGCCCATCCAGGTGTGGGGTCGCAGCAGGCCCTGCGCGAACACTGGTGGCGACTTCATCGAGGTCTTTGAGGATCGCGGGCGCGTGACGGTGATCGTGGGCGACGTCTCGGGCCATGGCGTGGGCGCGGGCATCATCATGGCGATGATCAAGGGCGCACTCCGCGTGCGCTTGCAGCAGGATGCGCCGCTCGATCGCCTGCTGAGCGACCTGAACGAGCTTGTGCTTAGCTTGCAAAGGCCTGGCGTCTTTGTCACGGCAACGTGCGTGCAGCTGGAGGAGAGCGGCAAGGTGCGCTGCGCGAGCGCGGGGCACCTGCCCGTCATTCGCCTCGACCCCATGCTCTCCAGGCCCGGAGAAATTCCCAACGAGTGCCTGCCCCTGGGCGTGCAGAGCGAGGAGCGATACCTCGTGAGCGAGCACACCATGAGCAAGGGCGAGACCCTCGCGCTGCTGACGGACGGCCTGGTGGAGGTGCAGGATCGTTCGGGCAATCAGATCGGCATGCCCCTCGTGCGCAAGGTGCTGGGCTCGCGCATCGACGCGCCGCTGCCCGAGATCTTCGATTGCCTCGCGAATCGCTGCGAGGCCTTTGGCAAGCAGGTGGACGACCAGACCCTCGTGCTCATGCGCTGGGGTGACCTGCCCCAAAAGTTGCAGCCACTGCCCACGCCCTTGGATGCGGCGGACGAAGCGGCGGGGCTGACGCGCGTGTAGGGAAGCGGCGCGCGGACGAGTGCGTGCTCGGCAACTCGTTGGGTCTACTTTTCGTTGGGCCTACTTCGCAAGCGGCTGCCGCAGCAGGCGGAGCGTGAGCTCGCCCAGACGCAGCTGCTCGCTCTTGGATTGGTCTTGCGGCTTGGGCGCGTGCACTTCTGCTCGCACGCGCCGCGGCGCCACCCGCGTCAGCGCCGCCCACGCCTGCACGCGCGGGTCGATCGCGGCCCGTGCCGCTTGGCGAGCGAGCACCCCGCGGGCGAGCAGCGCAGCACCGACAAAGATGAGCAAGCCCCCAGCCGCTGGGAGAGACCAATCGGGCAAGCCATCGGTAGCGCGAAAGATCGCTCGCTCGACCGCCGCATCCGCCCGCTGAACAAACTGCGTGGCTTGCAGCGGGCCCTGCGTGGGAGCAGGGTCGGGCGCACCGGTCTCGACGCGCAGCAGGGGGACGCTGTCGCGCGGCGTGGGCTGCTGCACTTGTGTGCCTGTCTGAAGTTGGAGCGATGGCTGCATCATGCGATTGCTCCTGCGTGCAGCGGGCGATCCTCGCTTGCGATGTGCTTGGCGGGGGCGCCCCACGGAGCGGCGGGCCCGCCTTCTCGCAGCCACTGCGCCAGAGAAGCGGAGCGTGTGCGCAGCGGGGCGAGGTCGTCGTGCTCTGCGGTCTCTTCCACCGCTGCGAGCAGCATGGCGCGCGACTCGTGCGATGAAGCGAGCGAGCCCTGAGGCTCGATGAGGTGTGCGGCTCGTGCGCTGAGCCTGCGCTCATGCGTGAGCTTCGTGGCGAGCCTCCAGCTCAGCCACAGGCCTGCTGCGCGCTGCATCGCGTTGTCGTCGCGCAGCATCGCAAGCGCGGTGGAGAGGCTGAGCGCAAGCCCATTGTCGTCCTTGCCCTCGACGAGCTCGGCGCTCACGAGCGCGGCGTTGGCACGCTCGCGGTGGGCCGTCGCCGGGGAACAGCGTTCGCGCGCAAGAGCCTGCACGCGCGCGCGGGCGGGCTCGCGCTCGCTGCCGGGTGCTGCGCTCTCGTGCGGCGAGCCAGCAAACCTGCGCACCCAAAGGCCCAGGGCCTCGATCGCGTTCGCGCGCACACGCGCATCGGGGTCGTGCAGTCGCGAGGCGATCGCTCGCCGCGCGAGCAGGCTGCCGCTCCTGCTCAGCACCATGATGCTCGTCGCCCGCACGCGCGTGCCGCAGACATCGCTGCCGCAAAGCTCGGCAAGCTCGGCCTCCAAGGCCGTCGCGAGTCGCCCGCTCCGCACGCGA
>JAIYDA010000141.1 GCA_027487735.1 Planctomycetaceae bacterium
ATCTCGAGGGCTTGGTGCAAAGCGCACGCTGGCGATGAAGGAGTTTTCGCTCGGCGTCGAGTCCCTCGAGCGATTCGTTCGGCAGGAGCCTCTGCGACGGGTTCACGAGTGTGTGTTCGCGGTGCTCGCGATGGAAAGCGAGCCGGTCGATCCGCGGCTGTGAGGCCCAACACAGCGTTCAGGGCTGTCGACTGCGGCACGATGCAGATTTGGCTCGGAGCGGGTTGTGGCCTTACGACACGAGAAGCACTTCGCAGAGTGTCTGCTTCCGAAGTCGACGCGCGGACGCGGCGAGGGATGGCGGTCTTTGTCTCCGGCAGCGCGGACGATGGAGCGACCCGCGCGGATCGGCTTGTGACGCGTGCAGCAGCGGAGCGTGCTGCCGCCTCACGGCCCGATGGAATCGCTATTCGGCTGCTCTCCAGCTCTTTGCCTCGCCAGCCTGCTACTTCGCCGCGCCCATCTTCGCCCGCACTTCCTCCGCAAAGTTCACGACCAGGTCAATCCGAGTCGCTAGCTCGCTCTCGCCTTGCAGGATCACCATCAACCGCCCATCCGGCCCCCACGTGAAGCTCGTGGTCTTCAGCTCTTTGATGCTGTACAGCGGCTTCGGCATCGACACCGAAAGCGTCGGCTCGGTCTTTACTTCCACGCTTACCACTTGCCTATCACCGTCCACAAAGCGAAGCTCCTTGCCGTCAGGGCTCCACCACGCAGAGCCATCGTGCCCATTCGTCGACACCTGCACGCGGCCCGCTTTCCCGTCTTCAACACCCGCCCCCGCGCCGGTGAAACGCTGCATGTACAACTCATGTCGCCCCGACTGCACCGAACAGAACAGCACCCACTTGCCATCAGGCGAAAATCGCAGTGCGTGTTCATCATCGGGCGAGTTCAGGTAAGGCGTGGCCTTCCACGTCGCGTTTCCGTCGGCGCCCGCTCCCTGCTCGAGCATCAGCACATCGCTCTTGTTGACCTTCATGTCCGACTGAACGATCGCGAGCATCTTGCCATCGGGAGACCACGCCGAGGGCTGCAGGAACTTCTGGTCAGCAAGCGGTGACGCGAACATCTTGACAGGCTCGCCCGCTCCACTCGCGGTCCGCTCAACGATTGCAAACTCGTCCTTGGCGTACGAGCCGTGCACGACCCGCTGCCCACTGGGGTTCCACATCAGGCCTTGCGCAAAGCCCTGGATCGGGATGCGCATCGAAGTGCGGCGTGTCAGGTCCTGGACCCACAGTTCCGAAGTCAGGTCATCCGGGTTGGACATCTCAAGATTCGCCAGCACGCGACCGCCGTCCGGAGAGACCGCGATCTCGAAGAAACCTCGCGTCGGCACCGCGAGGGGCTGCGGCTGACCTTTCTCGTCGAGCCATGCCAGGCGTCGATTCGACGAGTCCGATGCGCGCGTTGAGAGCGCTAGCGTGCCGCTCGTCGAGAGTATAAGCCGGTTGGCGACGTTGCCGCTCCACACCCGCGCGGGCTCGCCGAGCGTTCGCATCGTGCCCAAATCGAAGGGCACCGCAAACAAGTTCGCCAGATCGGCTCGGTTAAACACCAAGAAAGTCCCACCGTGTACGCTATCCGTCAGCACACCCATAACACCGGCGTCGGGGAGCACGATCGTTCGCTTCCCTGACGCGAGGTCGATGACCTCGGTATTGATCTTGATTTTCTCCGCGGCAACCGACCATCGCGTGGCGAACATCGACTGGCCCGCTACCAGCGGGATGAACTGATCCCAACCTCCAAGACCCTCGGGCCGCTCCTCGCGGACGACAACCCGTGGCTCGCCGCCCGAGGCCGCAACGGCGTAGATGGCCTGCTCAAGGTTCGGCGCGAAGACCACTTCGCGGTCCGACGCCCATCCCACTTGGAAGTACGACCCCTGTGGGAGTTCGCAGATGGTCTCGGGCCTGCCCGAGGGTCGCCCATTGTCGAGTGCGATCTTCCTCAGGCTGAACTTCGTGCCGGCGCGATCCTTCGCGCTGGAAAACGCAACCCATCGCCCATCCGGCGACAACGCGGCGGTCTGGGTCCCTTCGGTGCCTTCGAGGACCGTCGTCTCGTCGCGGTCGAGCCTTCGCACTACCAGCACACCTCCGGGCTTGGTGCTGTCGGGCTCCAGTTCAGGCGACGCGGTATAGACCAAAAACCGCGCATCCGGCGAAATACCCCACAGCGAGTTGAAGGGCGGCTTGCTCGGGATCGTCGTCGACACATGAAACGTCTGCGGCGGCGCGACCGCGACCGCAGCAGGCCGAGCGACCTTGCTCGCAGCGATCCACGCGCCGCCACCCGCGAGCAATGCCGCTGCGGCCGCAGCCACGAAAGCCACCGCACGCGAGCTCTTGCGAGCGGGCGATGCCTCTGCCGAGGCGATCCACTCCCGCCCCGTGATCGCGCGCTCAAGCTCCAGTCGCGCATCAGCGATGTCATGCAGACGGTTCTTGCGGTCCTTTGCGAGGCAACTCGTCAGCAACTCACGAACACGCCGCGGCGTGCTGGGCGGCAGCATCGACCAGTTGGGCTCGCGGTGGAGGATGGCTCCCAGCGAGTCGGTCACGGTCTCGCCTGGGAATGGCCCGGCTCCCGTCAGCATTTCGTAGAGCAAGCAACCAAACGAAAAAATGTCCGACCGCTTGTCCACCGCCTTGCCGCGCGCCTGCTCGGGGCTCATGTAGCCCGCAGTCCCCATGATCGCGCCGGGGATGGTGGGCGATTGGCGTGCAATGACCGTGGGCGAGTTCGCGACAGCGGCGTTGGTCGTGGAAGGTGTGCCATCGGCGGTGCGTGCCAGCCCGAAGTCGAGCACTTTCGCCACGCCATCGGGCGTGACCATCACGTTGGTGGGCTTCAGGTCGCGGTGGATAACACCCTTCTCGTGCGCAGCCTCCAGTGCCTCGGCAACTTGTTTGGCGAGCGCGAGCGACTCATCGACGGGGATTGGACCCTTGGCAAGCCGGCCTTCAAGTGTCTCGCCTTCGATGTACTCCAGCACCAGGTATTGCTGGCCATCGGCTTGCTCAAGCCCGTGAATGCCGCCGACGTTGGGATGGCTGAGCAAGGCGAGCAGCTTCGCCTCGCGCTGAAAACGCGCGAGGCGATCGGGGTCTGCCTCGATATCGGCGGGTAGGGCCTTGATGGCAACCTGACGGTCGAGCCTCGTGTCGATCGCAAGGTACACCACGCCCATGCCGCCGCGGCCGAGTTCGCGTTCGATCTTGAAGGGTCCGATGTTGGCTTGCTGCACGGCTCGCAGTGTACGGGCGGGCGGAGCGTCGGGGCCATGCCGCCCCACTACTCGCCTCGCGGTCGCGCGGTCATCATCCCCTGGTGCGAGGCCCACTGCCCGATGTCGGTGCCGTTGATCGCTGCGGCCATGAGCTCAGGGAACATGTGGGGCGTGCAGGCGAAGCTGGGCACGCCAAAGCTCGCGAGGGCTGCCGCGTTCTTCTCGTCGTAGCTGGGCGCTCCGGAGTCTCCGAGCGCGAGCAGAGTCACCATGCGCACCCCCGATCCGGCGATCGCGGCAGCGCGTCGCAGCATCTCGGCGTTGTTGCCGCCCTCGTACAGGTCAGTGACGAGCACGAAGATCGTGTCGCGCGGGCGCGGGATGAGGCCCTGGCAGTAGGTGAGTGCGCGGTTGATGTCGGTGCCGCCGCCCAGCTGCACGCCCATCAGCACATCGACGGGGTCCGACATTTTCTCGGTCAGGTCGACGACGCTGGTGTCGAAGGTGACGACGTGCGAGCGGATCGCGGGGATGGACGCGAGCACCGCGCCGAAGATGCCCGAGTAGACCACCGATTGCCCCATCGAGCCCGACTGGTCTATGCAGACGATGATCGTGCGGAGCTGGCTGCGTTTGCGGCCAAAGCCGATCCTCGACTCGGGGACGATGGTTGTGTACTCAGCCTGGTAGTGCCGGAGGTTTGCGCGGATGGTGCGGTTCCAGTCGATCTCGTTGTGACGCGGGCGGCGTGTCCTGGTGGATCGCTTGAGGGCCCCGTTCACCGCATTGCGCATCGGGGCATCAAGGCGACGCTTGAGATCATCGACGACGCGCCGCACGACCTCGCGTGCCGTGGCCTTGGCCTTCTGAGGAATCACGCCGGAGAGCGACATGATGGTGGTGACGAGATGGATGTCGGGCTCGACGGCTTCGAGCATCTCGGGCTCGAGCAGCAAACGCTCCATGCCAAGGCGCTCGATCGCGTCCTTCTGCATGATGCGCACGACCGACGCCGGGAAGTACTCGCGGATGTCGCCCAGCCAGCGAGCGGCGTTGGGTGCCGATGCGCCGAGGCCTCCGCGGCGACTGGTCTTCTTGTCGCCATCGTCATAGAGCATCGCCATCGCCTTGTCCATCGCGAGCAACCTGGGTTCGAGCCCCGCGCCGGTGCCATCGGCGTCGTCACCTCCAAGGAGCAGCCGCCAGCGCTGCAGGCGCGTTGCCGCGTCGACGGAGGCGTGGGCATTCGCAGCGGGCGAGCTGGATGGGTTGGGCGAAGCGGGTTGGCTCATGGCATCTGCTCTCCGAGGATCAGCCTCAGCACCGGGTCCACGAGCTCGCATCGTGCGAGGTCGTCGTCATCGCCATCGATCACGCCCGCCGATGGCTGCGCTGCACGCACGCCGCGCCGCAGGTGCTCACCGATGGTGCGACGCTCGGGCTTCGCGAACGTGGAGAACGTTCGGCGTGCGATGGGGCAGACCTGCTCGAAAGTCTCGGGCGGCAGCGAGCACACCCAGCGATCAACGATCGCGAGCAGTCGCTCGTCGTGCAGCAGCACGGTGCCGGAACCACGAAGGAACCCCTCCACCCAGGCCGAGGCCTGCGCTGCGTCGTTGCCCGGCGAGAGTGCAAAGGCGATGCGCGACGCCGCAACCTCCGGATCGCAGGCCTGTGCATCGAGCAGGATGCGCCAGGCCCTCCCCGCCACAAGCCCATGCACGCCCGCGCTTCCGAGCTTGTGAAGCTCGTGGTGCCAGGGCTCGACAAACTCGCTTCGCGCGAGCGTGCTGAGGGCCGAGGAGACGCCGTCGATGCGGCTGTGCATCTCGGCAGCTGCATCATCATCGAGCGAGCCGCACGCAGGAACGAGCCCGGCGCAGATGCGTGCGAGCAGCCCATCCACCAGCGGCTCGACGAGCGCAGCGTCGGTCTTGCGCACGTTGCCGTAGCGAAGGATCCGCACGAGGGGCGGCAGCGCGTCCATCAGCGAGCCGATGGTGGCAGCGACGGCAGAGAGGCTCTGGATGCGCGAGATGAGCGTGTCGATCGCGCCGGGCAGGTCGGCGAGCATGACATGATCGAGCAGCGCTGTGAGCTGGGCAAGCTCTTGCGCCTTGCTTGCCTGGTCCTGCACGCACGCGGCGGCGGCATCGACGATCGTGTTTCCCCAGCGTGCAGCCTCGATGACGACGACGGCAAACTCGGGCTTCCATTGCAGCTTCCACACCTCGTGGAAGGTGCTGGCACGCTGCTTCTGGTCGGCCGCGAGCGTGCCCCAGGGGATACCGAGCACACTGAGCCGATGCAGCAAACGGCTGCGGGCGACGTCGGTCTCCTTGCGCAGGTCGAGGTCGAGTTCTGCGTCGTCGGCGGAGACCTTCAGCCGCAGCGACTTCTGCTGGGCTGCAAGGTCTCGCTGCAAAGGCACGCTGGGGGCGTGCTCAGGAATGTGCCCGAGGCGATTGCCCACGATGAGCTTGCGCTCGATCACGCGCATGGGCAATGGGTTGCCATGGCAGAGGATCGAGAGCGTCGCCTCAGACAACTCATCCAGGCCTG
Source organism: Planctomycetaceae bacterium (assembly GCA_027487735.1). GTDB lineage: Bacteria > Planctomycetota > Phycisphaerae > Phycisphaerales > UBA1924 > BJHL01. Next base: position 5,801 of record JAIYDA010000141.1, read on the forward strand.
CAATGGAGCGCCCGCGCAGAGCCGCGAGCGAGTCGGCGAGGCGCACCGCCTCGATGACGCTGGCTGGCGACGCGTCGAGATCTTCCTCGCGCATGAAGCGTGCGACCTTGGTGAGCCATCGCGTCGAGACCTGGTCGTGGTTCATCCACAGGTGCTCATACCAACCCGGGCTCGCGATGCCCGCGCCATAGCCCGATTGGAGCGAGAGCCGGTCATAGGTCCAGGGGATCCAGGTCGCGGTGGTCTTGCGCTTAACGAGCTGCTTCAGTATCGCGTCGTCTGCCTTGGCAGGGCTCGACTTCAGCACGTCGGCGGTCAGCACCGGCGCGTGCCACGCACCGCAGACCACGGCGATGCGCGTGAACCCGTCCTTTATCGCCGCGCGGATGGACTTGCGCATGTGCGCCTCGCGGGCGAGCTCGTGGGGCTCGTGGGGCGTGGAGCCGCACTCGGCGCGTGCGGAACTCATGGCCTCGCGGATGGCGTCGAAGACTTGGAGCGGATTCTCGTCTCCCCGTCGTTCCTCGATGAGCCTCCCCCACCACGCTTCACCATCGGCAAAGCCCGCAGCATGCGCGAGAGCATCGAGTGGGTCCTGGCGATGCCTCTCGGCGGGCGGGACATCTGGCTCGGTTGCTTCGCACTCGTCGTTGCCTCCGCTTTCGCATTCGCGATCCGCCTCGCTGTCGGCCTTCTTTGTGCTTGGTGGGCGAAGCGACTGCGGCAAGTCAATGAATCGCACGTCCGCCTTGTGCTCAAGGCCCCATCGCATCGCCTGCCACTCCGGAGAGAAGTCGGCGAAGGGGTAATACGAGGCGTTCGATGGCACCTCCGGGTCGTAGACGAGCAGAGCCACGGGCGGCACCATGTCGGCATGCCCTGCGAGCGAGATGAGCTCCGCAGCATCGGGCGGCCCTTCAATCAACACCGCGTCAGGCTCGATCGCGCGGAGGGCGCGCGTGAGCAGCCTCGCGGAGCCTGGGCCGTGGTGGCGAATGCCGAGGATGTGCAGCTCGCTTGGCATGGAGTCGGGGCACGATGCACGCTTTCTCAACTGCTTGAGACAGCCTGCTTACAACGCGAGGCTCTACAGCACTTCCCTGCACGCGCGATAGAGGTCCTTCCACCCCTCGCGCTCCTTCACCACGGTTTCGAGATACTCCTGCATGACCACCTTGTCCTGCACGGGGTCCTTCACGATCGCGCCGATGATGCCGCTCGCGACGTCCGCCGCCTTGACCTTGCCATCACCAAAGTGCGACGCGAGCGCCATGCCGTTGGTCATGACGCTGATCGCCTCCGCGGTGCTCATCGAGCCCGAAGGGCTCTTGAGCTTGCTCTTGCCATCGACGGACTTGCCATCGCGCAGCTCGCGGAAGATCGTAACGACGCGCCGAATCTCATCGAGCGCCGGAATCTCGCCGGGCAGCTCGAGGGCCTTGCCCATCTGCCCCACGCGCTGGTGCACGATCTTCACTTCGTCGTCCATCGAGTCGGGCACGGGCAGCACGACGGTGTTGAAGCGGCGCTTGAGCGCGCTCGAGAGCTCGTTCACACCCCGGTCGCGGTCGTTCGCGCTCGCGATGATGTTGAAGCCCTTCGTGGCCCGTGTCTCTTCGTTGAGTTCCGGGATGGGCATCGTCTTCTCGGAGAGGATCGTGATCAGCGTGTCCTGCACTTCACTGGGCACACGCGTCAGCTCCTCCACGCGCACGATCTTCCCCTCCGCCATGCCGCGCATCACGGGGCCGGGCACTAGCGCATCGCGCGTTGGACCCTTGGCGAGCAGCAGGGCATAGTTCCAGCCGTAGCGGATTGCCTCCTCGGGCGTGCCCGCTGTGCCTTGCACCATGAGCGTCGAATCGCCGCTGATTGCTGCGGCAAGGTGCTCGCTCACCCAGCTCTTCGCGGTGCCCGGCACGCCCAGCAGCAGCAGCGCGCGGTCGGTCGCGAGTGTCGCCACGGCGATCTCGATGATGCGTTTGTTGCCGACGTACTTGGGCGAGATTTCTGTGCCATCCTTCAGCTTGCCGCCCATGAGGTAGGTCACCACCGCCCAAGGCGAGAGGTTCCAGCGTGGCGGGCGCTCGCGGTCATCAAGCCTCGCGAGGGCCGCAAGCTCGGCTGCGTACTGCTTCTCTGCTGTCTCGCGCATCGCAGATGATGCGGTCTGACTGGAATTGCTGCTTGGCTTGCTCACGATCCAAACTCCTTGTGCATCTCGGCACGAAGCCTGACGCGTTCCAAACTCTTGCGGATGCTCTCGCTCGGGCCGTCTGGGTACATCGCTGCGATGAGCTGCTCAAACTGCTCCGAAGCACCGGGATGCAGCAGCCTCGATACTGTGTCCACAGGAGACCAGAAGTCCCACGTCTCGGTCTTCTTGGGCATCGTGTCGCGAAAGACCTGCATCGCGCTTGTCGAGAACGCGAGCGACCACGCTCGCGAATCGGAAGTCAGCACGCGCCACGCCACGAGGCCCTTCGCTGCCTGGTTGCCAGCGACAAACGCCAGCCGCATCGCCTCGCTGCGATCAACAGGCTGCTCGCGCCACATCGACGCCCAGTTTGGCTCATTCACGAACTTTCGCCCAGCGGCTTTGCCATCCTTCGATGCCGCGAGGATTGCGTCGCCCCAGGCGGCTGCATCGGGTTGGTCAGGGCACGCCGCAAGGCTCGCGAGCATCGACCCGAAGGCGTCGCCAAAGTACTCGTCCTCCGCGATGCTCTCGAGCAGGTCCGCCGGCGCAAGGCCCGACGCTGCGGTCCAGACCGCAAGGTCTGCCGCCGAGAGCATCTGCACCATCCAGAACGCGCGCTTGCCCTTGCCCGTCGCGGGCTGCTCGTCGACGCCATCGCGCTCCCACGCCTTGTCAAAGTCCTTGGGCGGCTCGATCTTGACCGTGACTTTGGACCGACGGAGCACGCCCGATCTGGTTCTCTCGACGACGATCATGCTCGCAGCCCGCTCGCGCATGCGTGCTCGCAGCGTCGAGCCCGGCAAGCGCGTCAGCACGCGGGCGGCCTCGCGACGCACCGTCTTGCTGCGATCATCCAGCGCAGCTTCGAGGAAGGCTTCGTCCGCGGTCGACACGCCGTGCGCCAGCACCTCGATGAATCGCCTTCGCTCATCCGCGCCATCCGCGTCCCATGTAGCTCGCACCATCGCGAGCGCTCGCGCTGGCTCTGCCCGTCGCACACTCAGCAGCAACGCACCACGCTCAGCGGCTTTGCCCGTCTGCCACACTGCTTCGGCATCTGCCGGAATGTCCGTCGTCACAACGGGTCGTTGCCAATCCTGGTTCAGCCCCGCGAGCCAAACGCCGCACGCACCGGTGGCAGCAAACACCTCGGCTGAGCGGACTGGCTGCCTTGCCCACCAGTCGAGCAGTGTCGGCACTGCGAACGCGGGCACGCGCACGCCGCGAGCCTGAGCAAGCGTGCACCACTCATCGATCAGCGCCGCTTCGGGCGAGTCGAGCAGACGCTCGAGGATTGCACCCTGCGATGCATTCGCTTCCGCGCGTGCTTCCACCGGGCAAGCCTCCACAGCTTGCACCGCGACGCGGCACTGCCGCCCTGCGCGAGCCCGCACGCCCGCGACCGCTGCCTGCGCCAGCAGCGTGGCGGGCCCCGCACCGACGCGCGTCACGCGGTCGGTGCCGAGCAGCGCGGTGACGGCAAGGTCGCTCAGCACGCGTGATGGTCCCTTCCCAAGCGTCATGCCGCCCACCTCGCGACAAGGCTGAGGAACCTGGTCGCGTCCCCTTCCACGAACAGCCCGACGGGTTCGGCAAACTCACCGTCCCACTCCGCGATGATCGTCCCCTCGCGCCCGCCCGTTGCAGCGAGCAAACGCCAGAGCTGCATCCCGCGCTCGAACGCGGGCGAGAGGGGCAGCCTTGCTTCACCCTGCCGCAGCAGCCAGCGATCAGCCGACCGAACCAGCGTCGTGCATGGCAGCAGCAGCGGAAAGCGCATGAGCCAAGGATTCGCGGCCAAGGCCTTCGCGAAGCGATGCAGATTCGCTGCGACATCGTGCGGCCCCGCGCCTCCGGGCGCTGCGAGCGCTTGCGACCCATCTCCGCGAGCCTTGACCAGCCCGCGAAGCGGCGCGCCGGAGGGATAGAACGCAACCTCGCCCTCGAAGCACATGCCCGGCACGAGCGAGGGATCAAGCGGCTGGCTCGCGACCGAAAAGTCCACGACGAGTGCGGGCCTGTCGGTGCGCTTGCCCCACAGCCACGACCGTCGCACCGTCAGGCGATCGTCCTCTTCAAAGGACTGACCGACAACCGTCCAAAGGTCTTGAACGCCCTGGGTCGCGAGCGCTTCGTCCTTGTGTTGGTTGTAGCCAATCGCAACGCGAACATCACCCGCGAGCGCAGCGGGAAGCTCATTGACGCGATCCGCAGCCGCCAGCAGCAGATGCAACCGGCCCAGCAGCTCGAGCGTGCGGACCTCCCACCCAGCGCCCGAAGCGACGGCTCGCGGGATTCGCCTCAGCATGCTCGCAAGGCCCGGAGCTTGCGCATCCACCATGCGGGCCGCCACGCGTTCGCACTCCGTTGTCGCGTCGCTCTGCACCGCCGCGAGCCCGCGCCGCACGAGATCGTCGAGCCATGTGCGACACTCTGCGACACCCTGGCGCACCCGCTCTTCACGCGCCGCCGCTCGCTTGGCCTGCGCAGCCACATCCACAGGAGCTTCGACAACTGCCTTGGCCTTCTCGGCCTTCTTCTCCGCCTTCTCGGTGCGTCCATCGATCCACTCGCTCACCCACGCGGGCTCGGGCCCAGGCTTGCACGCCGCGGGCTCTTTCGCAAACAGCAGCAGCAGCCCGAGCCCATGCTTGCACGGAAACTTCCGGCTCGGGCAACTGCACTTGAAGGCTGGCTCGCGGAGATCGATGCGTGCCTGATACGGGTCCTTTCCCGACCCCTGACAAAGCCCCCAGATCGCGCGATCGCTCGCACCGAGCGACGTCCACTTGCGTGCCGACGCGAGTGCCTGCCCGGCAGAAGCCGAGCCCGGATCGGGCGCGAGCGCGAGCACCTTGGCGGCGTTCCAGTCACTCATCGCGGCAAGCGTACCCGGGGAGGAACGAGCGGGTCAGACCGGTGTGGGTCAATGATTCCGAGCGACCGTTGCACCACGCCACCACTCACGCCTGCATCAACGCCACAAGCTGATCGAGCGCCGCACCCCAGCCCATGTGGAAGCCCATGTCGTTATGCCGCTTGCAACTCGCTTCGTCGATGTGAATGACCAGCGCGGTGTATCGCGTGCCCTTGCCTTCAGGCGCGAGCGAGATGACGGCGCTGAAGAGCAGCTGGTCGCAGCCTTTGCTGGGGTCAAGCGACATCGTCGGTTTGACGGGCCGATACCCCGGCAGCAGCGCACTCGTCCAGACGAGCTTGCGCTCGGGAACAATCTCGAGATAGCAGCCATCACCCGCATGGCGTTCGCCTTCTGGCGACTCCATGACCGTGCGGAAGATGCCTCCGGGGCGCAGGTCAATCTCGCACTCCACCGTCTTCCACGGCGCGGGCGTAAACCACTTCTTGAGTAACTCGGGCTTGGTCCACGCGGCCCAGACAAGCGCCGGCGGAACATCCACGACGCGCTCCAGAAGCAAATCGAGCTTCGGGTCCGGCGTGTGGACGATGGGCTGACCAGACGACTGCGGAAGTGATGCACCGCTCATGAACTCTCCTTGGCACGCAGGGCTGACAGAAACGAATCAAGTTGGTTGAGTCGCGACTCCCACGTGCCGCGCTGCCGGGCGAGCCACTTTTCGGCGGGCTTTGTCGCGCCGGGAGCGAGCGAGTATGTGCGCACCCGTCCACGCTTGCGAGACCGCACCAGTCCGCTGGTCTCCAGCACGCCCAGATGCTGCGTGAACGCGGGAAGCGACATGGCAAATGGTTTGGCAAGCTCCGAAACCGGCGCCGGCCCACGAGCCAACCGGCGTAGCACCGCCCGCCTCGGTCGCGGACTATCCTGTCGCAATGAGAGATGGGGTGGAACCATATCTCGCGCGCCAAGTTGATGGGGTTCGCTGCACAAAGGATCGGCATGACAGAAGTTTCAGCCACGAGTTGGGAACACCTTCAGAAACTCCTCTTTGAGGACTCTTGGAACTCGGGCATCAAGCGACATCGATCGCGACACGCCTTTCGTGGGCTGACGAGTTCTGCGTATGACCTTAAGACCAGTTTGATGCGCTTGGGCGGTAGCTATCCCCAGATGGAACGACACTTGCTCCGCAACTTCCGCAAGTACGCGCACCAGAGTGTTGTAGAAAAGGACTCCATTTGGCACTGGCTGTCCGTTGCTCAACACCATGGGCTACCGACTCGGCTGCTCGACTGGACATACTCACCATTTGTGGCAATGCACTTCGCCACAGCAGACCACAGACAGAATGACGTTGATGGTGCGATTTGGAAAGTCGACTTTGGAGCTGTACACCAACTGCTGCCCGGCAAGGTCAAGGATGCCATGGATCGCGAGGGCAGCAACGTGTTCACAGTGGAGATGCTCGCAGAGAGCCTCAAGGACCTTCGCGAACTCGACGGTCTTTCAAGCCCATCCGGCGATTTCGCGATCTTCTTTGAGCCACCCTCAATTGATGATCGAATCGTGAACCAGTTCGCCTACTTTTCCATCATCTCGAACGCCACGCTTAGTATGGACGCGTGGCTTCGTTCTCACCCGTCGTTATGGACGAGGATCATCGTCCCGGCATCGCTCAAATGGGAAGTGCGTGACAAACTTGATCAATCAAACATTACGGAGCGGGTGTTGTTTCCCGGATTAGATGGACTATGCAAGTGGTTGTCGCGCCATTACACACCTCGCACCTAATGCTTTGAGCAGGAAGAACTGGCCGCAGATTGCTCTGCGGCCAGTCGACTGCCCAAACTCGCGTGGCCGGAGACTCACGCAGCCTTCTTCGCCCGCGCATCCGTTTCGGCGAAGCCGAACTTCATCGCCCCCGGCCCACCACTCCCAAACGTCACCGTCAACTGCCGACTCGGCGGCCCCTGCACGTTGCCGCGTTGGGCCGTGATGACGTACGTCGCGCCGTCCATGCCGATGGGCAGCGTGTCGTCTTGATGGGCCTTCTCGCCCGTGCCGCCGATGCTCACCCTCAGGGCAACTGTGCTCTGAAGAGCGATGCAACCCAAGCGGCCGCGTCAGGACGATTGCTGCAATCCAAAACGGCTTCCTGCCCTTGCCGGCCGACGGGACGGACGATGACTCCATTAGTGGTGTCTGTCCACCATTCGGGCCGAGGGAACTGAGTCAGCCAGGAACGATCGCTACCGCCCAAGAACCATCGAGGGAGCAACCAAACCGATCGCCGCTTGGCCCTTGGATCTGTGAGCACGAGGCGCGGGGCCAGGGTACGGAATACGCCTGCTCCTGGGATATCGCGCACGACCGATCCGCCAAGAGTCATTCGCTCTGAGGCGACATAAATGGTGTTCGCAGGTGGGCGTAGCGCAACGTCCGCAGAAAGCCGCACATGCGGATGGTCGGCTAACCACGGGTACCGCTCTAGAACCTCCGCTGGAGTGCTTGCCGCGACATCGATCACGGCCCCCACCTGCAGCCACCCAAAGATCACACTGAGATTCGGCGCGTCAGGCCGATACCGCCAGCCCTGATGAGCGTGATACTCCACGGCACGGAACCAGCCGTGGAACAAGAACACATCGCCAGCACCCACAGACTGATTTGCGAGGTGGACCTGCGCGGTTTCGGCTTGTCCGAAGGCGCAGCGCCAACCATCACGTCGCGGGAGAGCGAGTTCGTCTAGGTCAGGGTCGAAGTGGACCATGGAGTCACGACTCACGCGCCCTCCGGTTAGTTGTTCGACAACATAGCCTAGCGAGGACTGCACGTCCCCAGCGTCAATCAAGAGGTCACGATATTGCTTCGTCGCACCTTGCGCATACGTAATCGGGATGGAATACAACCGACCGTTCGGAAAGATAGGGGAGGCACACCCACCGCTGGCTGAATCAAAGCCCTTGCGGCTGAGAATGATCTTGAACGAACGATGGCTCATCTAGACATCGTACGGCTTTGGAACCAAACGCCCCGGGTCATCGATCACCCGCGGCCGTCCTTACTTTGGCCTTTACGCGGATGCGGAGGCTTCGCCCCTGCATCGCATTATCTCTTTGCCGTGGCGTGTTCGCTGATGCACAGCGAACCTCGCCAGTTCCCTCCGCACCTCCCCCACCGCTTCCCCTTGACAAACCGGCAAACTGAGGTATCTTGCCATCGACTGTCGCACACCACTTCAAGTTCGCCCGTGTTCGTCTCCCGCCTCGGCACAACGAGCCTGCCCAAGGAGTCTGCCATGCCCATCAAGCCCTCCGCCCGCGTCTCCGCCCTCGCGGCGTTCAGCTTGCGGGTTGCCAACGTCTGGCCCCACGCTCTGCGGGCGTGCACGCTCGCAGTTTGCTCGCTGCTCACGGCTGTGCCCGCATTGGCCCAGAGCACCACGCAGTTCACCTACCAAGGCGAGCTCAACAGCGGCGGCACGCCCGTGAGCGGCTCGCACGACATGCGTTTCTCGCTCTGGACAGCCGCGACCGGCGGCTCGCAGGCGGGCACGACGATCTGCGTCGACAACGCCTCGGTCACGAACGGGTTGTTCACGATCCCGCTGGACTTTGGTGCGGCTGCGATCCAAACGCAGCCGCGTTTCCTCCAGATCGAGGTCCGCAGCGACGCGACCCCGGGCAACTGCAACGCCGGCTCGTTCACGACGCTCAGCCCCCGTCAATCGCTCACGTCCGCTCCGTTCGCCGCCAACACGCGCGGCCTGACCGTGACGCCCGACGGCAAAGTGGGCCTGGGCGGTGCCACGCCCGATCGCGGCCTGACCATGCTCGGCGGCGTGAACATCCGCGACTCGGCAAACCAGGGCATCTTCGTGCTGACCGACAGCCTCGAGATCGCGAACGTCGCGACCGAAGACGCCATTTATCGGTACGAGGCCATTCCGCTCGATCGCCACACGTTTTTCAGCAGCGCCAGCCCCTCGCTCGTGCTTGACGCATCAGGGCGGGTTGGCCTGGGCCTGCAAGTGCCCGAGGCGCCGGTGCACTTTCGCAGTTTGATCAATCGCCCCGGCTATGTGCGGCTGCAGGGCTCGCGCCAGTTCTCCAGTTCGTCGTCGCCCAACGGCCCGCGCACCGCGGCGACCGTGGTCGCTGCCACCAACACCGAAGCGACGTGGTCGAACACCGACTCCGCCCGCGTGGTCGACGGCGTGAACGCGGTTGGAACGCTCACCGCCCAGGCCTTTGCCAACGTCGAGGCGCCGTCACTCACCTTCTCGGGCTTTGGGTTTGCAATTCCCGCCAACCGCACGATCGTTGGCATCGGGGTCGAAGTCTTCACGAACAACACGCTGGCGTATGCGTGCGCGCAAAGCAGCTCCGCGACCGTGCAAGTGACGCCGCGCAGCGGTTCCACAGTTGGCACGCCGCTGGCGACCAACACACTCCTCACCGGCACGTCGCAGGTTGTGGTTGGCGGCCAAGGCCAGGTCTTCGGCACCACATGGACGCCCGCACTCGTGAACAGTGCAAACTTCGGCATCTCGTTGGTGATGCAAAGTAACTGCAGCGTCACCATCCAAACGCCGTTTGGCGATGGCAGTGTGCCGTGCTCGTGCCCGCCGACCGGGCAGTTCCGCGTCGATGGCGTGCGCGTAACGGTGTATACAAGCACATCGGGTGTCGCGACCGAGTCGTTTAACTGGAGCATGGGCTATAGCCCAGGGCAGTCGACCTTCGCCCTTGCTCCGACTGCGGACCTGTCGAACGCAGCGATGAGTGTCACGACCGACGGCCGCGTGGGCATCGGCGTCGTGCCCGACGGAACCACACCTGTGTCCACGCGATTGCTGATCGCCGGAACCGTGCAGTGCTCGAGCCTCATCGAGACCTCGACCGAGCGCTTCAAGACCGATGTCGCCGCGATGGAGAGCCCGCTCGACGCCGTGCTCGCGCTGCGCCCCGTGCAGTTCCGCTGGGACGCCGCCCACGGAGGCCAGCGCGACATCGGGCTGCTCGCCGAGCAAGTGCGCGAGGTTGTGCCCGAGTTGGTTGCGTCGGGTGCAAAGGGCGAAGCGACGGGCCTCAACTACGGCCGCGTGGGCGTCCTTGCTGTCGGCGCGATCCAGAGTCAACAAAGAACCATCGAGGCCCAGCGGCTGGAGTTGCAAGCGCTGGCAAGCAAGAACGCCGACCTCGCGGCGCGACTTGAGCGGCTGGAGGCTGCGCTCCGCCAGCTTGAGGCGGAGCGAGGTGATGCGCCTCGGACGAAGTAGCGGTGAAGCTGCCCTCTGCGCGCGCCGGGCCGCCTCGTCAGGCGCAAACTTCACAACCCGTCGCCCGTCCCATCCGCGAGCCTCTCTCCGACGCACAAGGGTTCGCTACAGTCTTTGTAATGGACCCCGCACCGCCGCGTGCCAGCGCCCCAAACACGATCATGAGAACCTTCGTCTTCGCGACAGGCCTGTGCAACGTGCTCGCGGGTCTGCTGGTGCTCATGCCCGGTGGACTCCCTCTGATCATGCCCGCCATCGAGCGTGGCGCGGCGCTCACGCTCTTTGGCCTTGTCGTGATCTTCCTCGGCATCATGCTCATCCTGTGCTCGCGCGACCTTCGCGCCCGCGGGTCGCTCGTCGCGTGGGAGGGCGTGCTCCGCGTCGTGGGAGGCTGCGTGCTGATGTGGTATGGCATCGAGCGCGAGATGGGCCCGGCTGTCACGCTCGCCGGCGTTGGCGATCTGCTGATCGGCGTGGTGTATCTTGTGGCACTGCCGCGGCAATTGGGCGTTGGGCTGCTGAGTTTGCTTCGAGATCGGGCGATCGGCGCAGCGCGTGCGCGATGATCGCTGTGCACGCCTCGACTTTCACACACCACCATCCGCTGCCTAGAGCACCCTCTGCGGAGTCGCCATGGCGGCGGCCCTGAACTTCGATGGCTTTGCTCACCAAAGACCGCACGGACCCGAGAGCCTTCAGAGAAGGCCTGGACCAAGTCCGACAACATCGCGCGAAACGCGGCACGGTTGCCGCGTTTCACAAGATTCGGCTTCCGAGCGCCGACTCTGCGTCGCCTTCGTGATTTATGGTGATTTTCTGAAACACAGGCTGCAACTCGCACGGAGAGAGGAGTCGTGGCGGCTCCGTCACGCTGGCTCGTGGGCGGGCTCATTGTTCGGAGAACATTCTGCTATGCTCGCTCGGTCCCTCATCAACGTGGCCCCACTCGCGGCCGTCACGGCCCTTGGGGCATCCATTGCCTCGGCGCAAGTCACCATCGAGTTTCGCACCGTCGGCAACGCCGGCAACGCGGGCGACCCAAACGCGTTTGGTCGGGGCGCGGTCGCGTATGAGTATCGCATCGGTGCCTTTGAGGTGACCAACGCGCAGTACGCCGCGTTTCTCAACGCAGTCGCTGCGAGCGACCCCAACGGCCTGTTCAACGCCAACATGGGCTCGGATCCTCGAGGCGGCATTGCCCGCTCGGGCACGGCTGGCTCGTTCACCTACGCCGTCAGGCCCAACATGGGCAACAAGCCCGTGTGCTTCGTGAGCTTCTTCGACGCGGCCCGCATGGCCAACTGGCTCACCAACGGGCAAGGCTCGGGCAGCACAGAGAGCGGCGTGTACACCCTGAACGGAAACACGCTCGTCGCCATCACACGCAACCTCGCGAATCCCAATCAGGTCTTCCTTCCAACGGAGAGCGAGTTCATCAAGGCTGGCTACCACCAACCTGCCAATCAGGGTGGCGACACCGACAACTTCTGGCGCTTTGCGACGCGGAGCAACAACTCGCCGACGGTTGCGTCGTCCACCGCGACTGGCGACATCGCCAACCCGGGTCCAACGACCGTCAACTACAATTCTGGTGCGGACTGGAACGGCCAAAACGGCAACTTTACCACTGTCGGTTCGGCCGGGAACTCCAGCTTTTACGGCGCGTTCGACATGAACGGCAACGTGCGTGAGTGGATCCAAGACACCGCATTCAATCAGGGTTTTCGGGGTCAGATGGGTGGAGATTTGTTTTCAGGATTCAACCCAAATCCGAACTCTGTCTTTGGGCTCGATCCGGCATTTGTCAACTACACCGTTCCGACGACCGAGGGTGTCGACGTAGGGATCCGCTTCGCGAGCCCTGCCCTGCCGCCCGCGTGTGACGTCATCGACTTCAACGCCGATGGGCTGTTCCCGGATGATACTGATCTTCTGGACTTCCTCAGCGTGCTCGCTGGCGGAAGCTGCAGCCCGGGCAACACCTGCAACGACATCGACTTTAACAACGATGCGCTCTTCCCCGATGATGAAGACCTGATCGCTTTCTTGCGAGTGCTTGCGGGCGGAAACTGCCGGTGAACGTGACGAGCGGATGCCTGCATTGTCTGTCGCACGCATCTGGCGTGGCAGCCGCAGTCCGCGGTCCTCAGAGGCACGCTGCTTTCCCTCGTCGAGCGTGATGAGCAGGCAGCCCGCTCACCCACTAAGAGGACAACAACGGCCCCGCAACACCTCGCAGGCTCCGGGGCCGTCCTCGTTCTCGCGGTGGTGCGGGCGGCGATGCCCCAAGCCGCTTTATCGCCGTCGCGCGCGACATTCGCGGAGTCGCCGATGTCGGTAGCGCCTCCTCGCCCATATCGCAGCCGTTCCGATACGATCATGACGATGTCTCGCCTACCCATTCGCACATCTGTCATCTTCCTCATGCTTTCGGCAGTTGCGGCGGCTTCGTACGCGATGATGGTTGTGCACGAATCAGGGCACGTTCTCGCCGCGTGGATGAGTGGCGGGCGTGTCTCTCGCGTCGTTCTTCACCCGTTGGCGTTCTCCCGAACTGAGCTGGAGCACAATCCGCATCCGTTGTTTGTTGTGTGGAGCGGCCCTGCTTGGGGCTCGCTGCTGCCGCTCGGGATGTGGCTCGTCGTCCGCTCACTGCGATCTCGCATCGCATTTCTCTTGCGCTTCTTCGCGGGCTTCTGCCTGGTTGCCAACGGCGCATACCTCGCGTCTGCTGTGCTGCTGCCCGTGGGAGACGCAGACGACATGCTTCGGCTGGGCGTGCCTGTCGGGGCGATAGCAACTCCGGGCCTGGTCGCGTTCGTCGGCGGTCTGGCGATGTGGCACCGGCTCGGCCCGCACTTTGGGATCGGCGGTCACCCAGTGGACCCAGCCGCAGTCATCACCTCCTCGGTGTCGCTCTTCACGCTCGTCGTCGGGATGCTCGCGTGGTCGCACCTGATATAGATCATGCAGTGTGAGCCAACGCCTGGCACACAAGACCGTCGCTGGATCACGCGGAGCCATCGTTGTTTTCATGGGGGTGCGGGGGGCGAAGCCCCTGCATTGCATTTCTTCTGAACCATTACGGCATGACGCCGCCTGTTTGCAGCTCGCCTTCGCCTCGCTGAAGTTCACCTTCCTCGCGCCCGGCCCGCCGCTGCCAAACGTCACCGTCAGTTGCCAGCTCCACACGCCCTGCACGTTGCCGGGCTGGCTGATGATGATGTAACGCGCGCCATCGATGCCGATGGGCAGCGTGTCAGCCGGCTAGCTCCTTTTTCGCCGCTGCCGCCGTGCTCGGCTGGTACATTTGCCGCTATGACGATGCTTGTTCATCTCATCGACGAACGGAGCGCGGCTTCGGTAAAGCGCTCCGGGCTGCGTGGCGGTGATTGCACCATTCACGCGAGCGGCAAGGCGGTCTCGCTCCTTGACGCTGTGTACGCGATGCCCGTGCTGCCGAACTTCTTCGCCAGCCATCAGTGGCTTCGTGAACTCAAGCGCCGAGGGATGCGTTCGATCGCTGCCGCATACTTCCGCCAGCGGGCCGACACCCTGGTGTGGGTCGGCAAGTACAACGCTGAGCACCGTCTGGTTCCGCTTGGCCACGCTGCGGGCCTCATTATGCGAGAGCCTGATCCGCGTGGCTGGCAGCTTGTGCTTCCGCACAGCATTCCTGCGAAAGCGATTCACGCCATTCGATCTATTCCGCAGGTCATTGGCTGGCGCTTTTATCCAGAGAGCCACGACAAAGCACCGTGGAAGTGTCTCTGCGAGTTCTGTATCCGTTCTGCGAGCGGCGAGCCAAAGGCTCGGGCCCATCTTCGGCGCATCGCCAGCGAGCCCTCGGTCAACGCTGATGACTACGACAATCCACTGTTGATCAGCTCGCTGCAACGCCCCGTGCGCCGCAAGGCGACGACTCGAAAGCGGCGTGCAGACCGGGACGAAGCGTGAACGCAGAGAGGACGGGTTTGTTCGACTAAACGAACCACGCTCCGACTCGCACCACACAGTTCTACTGAACGGCTCCACTCGCGGCATCCTCGGCGTATCTTCGAAGTTCCGCGCTGATATCCGTGCGTTTCAAGAACCGTCTCACGATCGGCTCTGTGCGGTCTGGAACGTAAAGGTGCCAATGCCCAAGCCCATGCAGCGCGCTCTCGAGGCATGATTCCGCCCGCAGCTTCAGAACCTGTTCAAAGACATGCAGCACCGCGTCGTTGATGCGTTTGCGATCAGGGTGCTTCATGCCGCCATAGAGCGGGATGATGTCCCACCACATGTAGCAGGCAAAGTTGATTCGCTCCAGATCATCTTCGGTTTGGAGGTGGCCGAGTTCATTTTGGTAAACAGGCGCCATCAGCTTCGCGTACAGCGGAATCATCGCGTCAATACACCGGCGCCTCTCTGCCCAGGGCAACTTCTCATCCCGCAGAACAAACATGTGGTCTGAGCACGCGTTGCTCACCAGATAGTTGAGCCCCTGGTCAATCTGCCGGTGCGTGAACCGCTGCACGAGTTCCTCTGGCTGCTCAAAGAGCTGTGTAAGGTACGACAGCGTCCGCACGGTATCAGCTTCCGCGTTCCACTCCTGGCGGTATCCAGACTCAGGATCTTGCCACCACCACTGCGGATCGAGCACCGGATGGTCAAAGACAAAGCGAACCCGCTGCGCGTAGGAAATGTCGTCAGGCAGGCAGCATTGATCCCAGGCGTCCATGAGCGGAAGTGTAAGACGCGGCGCGAGAAGCGCGGACGGCCTCAACATCGCAAGTGGCACGGCGGGTGGCACCAACATTTCCGTGCCATCACGCTCTGCTTTGCGAGCGTGATGCCGAGCGTCGCGGGTGTGCCGCATTACACTTTCAAGGCCATGGCTGATGGGACAGATGCGGGCTCTGCCAACCGCCTGAACACCGCGCGACTAACGCACCTCGCTTCAACACCAAGCCTAATGGCGTGTGGAAAGCGATCCCGAATGCCGATCTGCCAACACGCTTATGCTAGGTCGGTGCTTGTTTTGGGTCCTTATCTTCAATTGCTGGCCTCGCGGTCACTGTTCTTAAGGCATCCTGAACTGCCGTGTGTTCTGCAACATAGTCATCGAACGCCTGCCCGTAAATGGTATGGAACGTCTTCTTGAAGGCATCGGATCTCCGGAATTCTTGGAAGATTGGCCACTCTCGATAATCTGCTTTGCGTATTTCGTTGGCGCTGTTTACAGCAGCCATGTGCCTGGACGCAGCCTCGAAATCATCCTTCAAAACGTATAGAGCCAACTGCCATCTTGAAGCCAGCATGGATGGCGCAATGTCAGCAATAATTTGCCTGCATTTATCCGATTCATTTTGCCATTTATAGCATTGGGAAAGATTAATCTTGCACAGCATTTTATGCTCTTCATCTGCCCAGTCATTTTTTCGATCAATGACAAAGAATTCCAATATTGACTGCGCACACCTGTAGCGTTTTTGAACAATCAGATTGAACGTAACTCCCACAAGTGCTTCTTCGTATTGATCTGTTTCGTGTGGCCTCATTTTGCGCCAGATAACTTGGGCAAGCTTGTTGCCAATTTCTTGGAGCACATCACATGCCGACCTGAAGTACGAGATATTTGTCTCCAGCTTGTCGCCAGGCTTCACCTTTGAATCTTCAAAATCACTATGTTTCTTGCAGTTCGCGATGTACTGCGTCGAAGCAATGCTATTCGTATGAACTAGCAAGTTGCGCCTCTCAGTTATCTCAACAAACTTTCCATATAATAGTAAGTTTGTGCGCAGAGAAATGCCCAACTTTGCTTCTAGCCAGGCAAACTGATCGACGTGACTTGTCCGAAGCACTGATTCGACTTCTTTTTCAATCATAAAATTTCTGGCTGACTCTAAGTTGCCAAGATTTACCAACTCGGCGAGAGTAAATCTCTTCTCAGATGAGTTCAGCATCGCGGGTTTGTCTCGAAGCATCGCCGTAATAAGAGCGCCCACAAGAAAGTCGAATTCCGACACCAGGGACACTAAAGCGCTCAAGGGAAGCTGTTCGATGGTTATCTTGGAATCTTCTAGCTCACGGTCCAGCTCAAAATAAACTGATGCTTTGTCGCCAAGAACTCGTAGACTATCCTGCTCGCCATTGTCTGGAACGTAGGTGGTGATTAGATGGTTCATGCGGGCCAACTGTGCTTTCATTGCATTCAATACAACACCCATCATTCTGGGTGTGGATGTTCGTAGCACTCGCAGTCGAGTATTGAAGCGCTCGATGGAAATAGCGTAAGAACTAATTTCTGGTTCACCCGGTGTTTCTGCTTCAGATATCTCAGCCATGCTTTACCCCGCGATCAAAAGTGTGCAGGTTGTATTGGAAGACCTACAAAGCACGATCGTGCTACCGGACAATGTTAGGCAGGTGGCCTTGGCTGTGTGTGGACGCGTGGCATCAGGCTGCATTGTGGGCAGGTGGAACGAAGTTGAACGTTTGGGTGGCATCCACCTCCTCGCCGCACACCGCTTCGCTTCTCGTGCATGCCCAGGCTTGGCGCCCCCAGCACCCCCCGCTTCAGACTTGCACAACACAGCCACGCCGGGCTATCATCCATCTGATGACTGCCATTGCCTAACCAACCACGCCGTTTCGCTCGCTCCCAGAAACTGAGCCAGCACCTGAGCCAAACTCGCAGCGAGTTTCTCAGCCGGACTCTCCGTTCGTTTCTGGGCCGTCGCGCCTGCCTTGCGCGCAGTGAGTTGTCCGCCCTCGGCATCTTCTGAACACAAGCTACTTTCTTTCGAGCGCCCGTGAGCACCATCACGGGCGGGCAGGTCATCAACCAATGGCATCATCGCAGCATCAACGCCGACACGAGTCGGATGGTTTTACGTGCATTCACTGCAAACTTCAGGTCGCCGGGCAGGCATGGGGAACCAAGCATCGCAACCACTGCCCGGCCTGTCTGCACAGCCGGCACGTCGACGAGACCCCGGGCGACAGGGCCAGCCCGTGCAAAGGCGTGATGGAGCCCATCGGCATCGAAGTGCGCGGCGGCGCGCGCGAAGGCGAATGGGCCATCATCCACCGCTGTAAATCCTGCGGCGAGCTGCGCACCAATCGCGTCGCAGGAGACGACGCCGAACGTGCGCTGCTCGCGCTGGCACTGCGCCCAATCGCAAACCCCGCGTTCCCGCTCGACGAGTTTCGGTAGGGGCGAGCGGCCAGTGGGCAGGTGATATCACCCGTCTGGTGGCCGCACGCCTCTATCGCAGTCATCCCACCTCACCGCGCTCGCCCACTCACCCAACCTCAAACCGATCCAGCTCCATCACCTTTACCCATGCTCGCACGAAGTGCTGGATGAACGTCGCCTGGCCATCCCGGCTGGCGTACACCTCCGCGAGGGCGCGGAGCTGGGAGTTGGACCCGAAGATGAGGTCGGCGATGGTCGCGGTCCAGCGGAGTTCGCCCGTGGTGCGGTCGCGTCCTTCAAAGATGCCGGGGTCGGTGGGCGACGGCTTCCATGCGGTTTGCATGTCGAGCAGGTTCACGAAGAAGTCGTTCGTGAGAGCCTCGGGGCGGTGCGTGAGGATGCCGTGGGGGGCACTCGTCGTCGCGCGCAGGGCCCGCATGCCGCCGATGAGCACCGTCATCTCCGGCGCGGTCAGCGTGAGCAGGTTTGCGCGGTCGATGAGCAGCTCCGCCGCGAGGGGCTCGAGGCCCTTTCGCACAAAGTTGCGGAAGCCGTCGGCCTTGGGCTCCATCGGCGCGAAGCTGGCGGCGTCGGTCTGGGCCTGCGACGCATCGGTGCGGCCTGGCGTGAAGGGCACCGTGATGTCGTGCCCCGCCTTCTTCGCGGCGGCTTCGATCGCGGCACACCCGCCCAGCACGATGAGGTCGGCGAGCGACACGCGCTTCGCACCAGGCTGCGCGCTGTTGAACGCTGCACGCACGCTCTCGATGCGAGCGAGGGCGTGGGCAAGCTGCTTGGGCTGATTCAATTCCCACGTGCACTGGGGCTCAAGCCGCACGCGTGCACCGTTGGCTCCGCCCCGCTTGTCTGTGCCGCGGAAGGAGCTCGCGCTCGCCCACGCGGTGAGCACAAGCTGCGAGGTCGAGAGGCCGTAGGCGAGCAACATGCCCTTGAGCTGCGCCACGTCGGCATCGGTCACGATCGGGTGGTCGACAGCGGGCAGCGGGTCTTGCCAGATGAGCACCTCGCTCGGCACCTCCGGGCCCAGGTAGCGGGCGCGGGGGCCCATGTCGCGGTGCGTGAGCTTGAACCACGCACGGGCGAATGCGTCGGCGAACTGGTCGGGGTGCTGATGGAAGCGGCGAGAGATCTTCTCGTACGCGGGGTCAAAGCGCAGCGCGAGGTCGGTCGTGAGCATCGCGGGGGCGTGGCGCTTGGTCGGGTCGTGGGCATCGGGCACGGTGCCTGCGCCCGCGCCGCCCTTGGGCGTCCACTGGTGCGCGCCCGCGGGGCTCTTGGTCAGCTGCCACTCATAGCCAAAGAGATGCTCGAAGTAGTCGTTGCTCCACTTGGTGGGGGTCTTCGTCCACGTCACTTCCAGGCCGCTCGTAATCGTGTCGGCGCCTTTGCCCGTGCGATAGCGGCTGGACCAGCCCAGACCCTGCTCTTCGATCGCTGCGCCCTCGGGCTCTTTGCCCAGCAGCTTGGCATCGCCCGCGCCGTGGCACTTGCCAAAGGTGTGTCCGCCCGCGATGAGCGCGACGGTCTCTTCATCGTTCATCGCCATGCGGGCAAAGGTCTCGCGGATGTCTCGCGCCGCGAGCACGGGGTCGGGGTTCGCGTTGGGGCCCTCGGGGTTAACGTAAATCAAACCCATCTGCACCGCGGCGAGTGGGTTCTCAAGCTCGCGGTCCCCCGAGTATCGCTGATCACCCAGCCAGGTGCGCTCGCTGCCCCAATACGTCGTTTCGTCGGGCTCCCACACATCCGCCCGCCCGCCCGCAAAGCCGAAGGTTTTGAAACCCATCGACTCGAGCGCAACGTTGCCGACGAGGATCATGAGGTCTGCCCAAGAGATGCTGCTGCCATACTTCTGCTTGATGGGCCAGAGCAAGCGGCGGGCTTTGTCGAGGTTGACGTTGTCGGGCCAACTGTTGAGCGGCGCGAAGCGCGACTGCCCCTGGCCTCCGCCGCCGCGACCATCCGCGACGCGGTACGTACCCGCGGCGTGCCACGCGAGGCGGATGAACAGCGGGCCGTAGTGACCAAAGTCTGCGGGCCACCACTCCTGGCTGTCGGTCATGAGGTGCACGAGGTCGCGCTTCAGGGCGTTGTAGTCCAGGGCGCCAAAGGCCTTGGCGTAGTCAAAGCCTTCGCCCATGGGGTTGGAGAGCTCCGAGTGCTGGTGCAGCATCTTGACGTTGAGCTGCGCGGGCCACCACGTGGCGTTGGACGGTGTCTGCGTCGTGGCGTTCTGGCGCGAGCCAGCGAAGGGGCACTTGGAGGCGGCGGAGGGGGCGTTGCTTTGCATGGATGGTGCTTTCTCTTTTCAGGACGGACGCACGCGCAAGCGTAGAGCGCGCGGAGCGCGTGCGGGGCTACAACTCGCCATGCGCATCTTGCTCTTGGGCGGCACGAAGTTCATAGGCAGACACATCGCGGAGGCCCTGCTGCGGGCAGGGTACGACGTAAGCGTCTTCGCTCGCGGCAAGACGCCCGACGAACTGCCCGCAGCGGTAGAAAGGCTGCGAGGCGATCGCGACGCTGGGCGGGATGGGCTTGCAACGCTGGAGGGACGCACCTTCGACGCGTGCGTGGATGTCAGCGGCTACTTGCCCTCGCAGGTGAGGCCCGCGGCGCAGATGCTGAGCCAGGCAGTGTCGCGCTACGTGTTCATCAGCACCGGCGCGGTCTACGCCGCGACCAAGCAGGTGCCCGTGACCGAAGAGCACGCGCTGCTTGCCGGCGCACCTGAGAGCGTGACGGAGATCAACGGCGAGACCTACGGGCCTCTCAAGGTGACGTGCGAGGCAATCGTGCGCGAAGTGTTTGGCGAGCGGGCCGCGATTGTGAGGCCGCAGATCGTCGCGGGCACGCACGACCCCTACGGACGCTACTCGCGCTGGGTGAAGCGGGCACAACTGCCCGGGCCCATGCTGCTACCTGGCGATGGCGACGACTTTGTGCAAGTGGTCGATGTGCGCGATGTCGCAGCACTGGTGCTCGGTGTGATCGCGCAGGGCTTTACGGGGGTTGTCCACGCGGCGGGGCCCCGCATCACCTGGCGCGAGTTTGCGCGGGTGCTGGGTGTGCGGCAGGGCGTGTGGGTGGGCAGCGATGTGCTGGCTCGCGAGGGCGTGAGCGAGCAGGACCTGCCCCTCTATCGCATGCGCGGAGGCGTGCGGAGCGAAGGCATGCACATGAGCAGCGAGCGCATGGAGAGTCTGCTCGCGAGGACAGACGCGGCGCTGCACTCCCCACAAGCGACGCACGACGCGGTGCGGGCGTGGGTGCAGCACGACAAGGCAACGCTGGGCATGACGCTCGAGCGCGAACGCGAGCTGCTGACGCGGGCGCGCAATTGACTTTCGAGCCGGGCATTTGGCTCCCCCACTCACCCCCGGGTCCCGGGTTATCCTTGCGTCCGGGCAATGCAACCCAGCCCGGGCACAGGAGTTTGTTGCCATGCCTAGCGCGCTCGATCGTCTCGACGTTTCTTCCGCACGCGTCTTCAAGAATCTTCCATCCGCTGCGCTCATCGAGCGGGCGATTCGCAACGGCGAGGGGACACTCGCTGTCAACGGCGCGCTCGTGTGCCTGACCGGGGACCGCACGGGCCGCAGCCCGAAGGACAAGCACCTCGAGGACGTGCCCGCGATTCACGACAAGATCTGGTGGGGCAAAGTGAACACGCCCGTAAGCCCAGCCCAGTTTGACATGGCGCTCGAGATCGCCGTGTCATACCTCAACAGTCGCCCTGAGGCGTTCGTGTTTGAGGGGTATGCGGGCGCGGACCCCAAGTATCGCCTCGGCGTGCAGGTGGTGACGGAGCAGGCGTGGCACAACCTCTTCGCGCAGACGCTGTTCATCCGCCAAGGGACGAAAGCCGCTGGCGCGCCGATGGCCTTCAAGAAGGACTGGACGATCATCAACGCGGGCAAGCGTCGCCTGACGGCGGAAGAGCAGGCGAAGATGGGGTACAAGGCTCCGGTGCTCATCGCCCAAAGTCTCACCCGCAAGACGGTGGTGATTCTGGGCAGCGAGTATGCGGGTGAAATGAAGAAGAGCATCTTCTACGCGATGAACTACGACATGCCCGAGGTGGGCGTGTTCCCCATGCACTGCTCGTGCAACGTCGATCGCAAGAACCACGACAACGCGGCTCTCTTCTTCGGCCTGAGCGGCACGGGCAAGACGACCCTGAGCGCCGACCCCAACCGCGCCCTCATCGGCGACGACGAGCACGGCTGGAGCAACGACGGCTGCTTCAACTTCGAGGGCGGGTGCTATGCCAAGTGCATCAAGCTGAGCAAAGAAGGCGAGCCCGAGATCTGGAACGCCATCCGATTCGGCAGCGTGCTCGAGAACACCGTGATCGACCCGCACACACGCGTGCCCGACTACGACAGCGCGAAGCTGACCGAGAACACCCGCGTCACGTACCCCGTCGACTTCATCGAGGGCGCCGTGATTCCCAGCGTCTGCGGGCACCCCAAGAACATCATCTTCCTCACTGCCGATGCGTACGGCGTGATGCCGCCCGTCAGCAAGCTCACGAGCGAGCAGGCGATGTACTACTTCATCAACGGATACACCAGCAAGCTCGCCGGCACCGAGGCGGGCGTGAAGGAGCCCGAGCCCAACTTCAGCCCCTGCTTCGGCGGCGTCTTCTTGCCGCGCCCGCCCGTGAGCTACGCCAAGCAGCTGGCGGACAAGATCGCCAAGCACGGCACGAACGTCTGGCTGCTCAACACGGGCTGGACGGGCGGCCCTTACGGCGTGGGCCATCGCTTCAGCCTGAAGTACACGCGCGCGTTCGTGAGCGCCATCCTCGATGGCAGCCTCGCGCGAGCGGAGTATCAGACCGACCCGGTGTTCGGGCTGCACATCCCCAAGGCCGTGGCGGACGTGCCCAGCGAGGTGCTCATGCCACGCAACACCTGGAAGGACGGCGCGGCGTACGACGCGAGCGCCACCAAGCTCGCGGCGGCATTCCGCAACAACGACAAGCAGTTTGAGATGCCCGAGGCGGTGCGCGGGGCAGGGCCGAGGGGGTGAGGAACTTCCACTACGCGCATGCGAGCGACACTGGAGGGCTCGCTGTGTGACGGGTTGCCCGACCAACGCGATCTGTCCTTCCAACGGACAACGGGTACAGTTCCCCATGCCCATCATCCGCGAAGAACTCTCCCCCAAGGGCAACATCATCCGCAAGCTCGGCTACTTCGCCGTCGGGCTTGCCGTGGGCTTCACCTTGCTCGGCGTGTTTCAGCGGGCGCGCCAACAGGAGATCGCGAAGCGCCGGGCAGCGGCTGAGGCCGAGGCGAGGCAGCCGTTCGTGCCCGCGTTGCCGATCCCTGGGCAGGCGGCAGGGGCTGACGGGGCTACACCGCAAGCACCCGCGCCCACCCAAACCGAGCCGGCCGCTCCGCCAGCATCAAAGCCTGCGAGCTGATTGGCACGCTCGTTTTCGCGCTGCTTTTCAACTGGCTTCTCACTGCGCGCTTCGCTCCTCACGAGCGACCTTCCGCCAGCCCCCACATAGCTTCCGCTTCACTCACGAAGCACCTCACCGGGCCATCACCCGCGTGCACCCTCGAAATGCGGGCCCGCCGTGCAAGCCCCGCTTGCACCCCCACCAGAATCTGCCCGCCAGCACGAACGAACTCCTGACAACACGCAACAATGCGGGCGAGTGTCCGGAGCGTGCGTGCGCTCGCTTCGGAATCTGCCGTCGCCCCACTTCCCGTCTGCCCTCCTATGCCCCCCTCCAAAGCGTCGTTGCCCAACCTGCCAGCAAGTTCTGCCGGGGTGCCTGTCGTGGTCGAGGCTGCGCTCCCACATGCCTCCACAGTCGCAGGCGCAAACAGCCACGCCCGTGCGAGCAGCACAGGCAGCACGGGCATCGTCCGCAGCGACTCGCGCGTCATCCGCGTGCGCGGTGCCCGCGAGCACAACCTCAAGAACGTCACGCTCGAGATTCCGCGCGACCAGCTCATCGTCATGACGGGCATGAGCGGCAGCGGCAAGAGCAGCCTCGCCTTCGACACGATCTTCGCCGAGGGGCAACGCAAATACATGGAGAGCCTGAGCGCCTACGCACGCCAGTTTCTCGATCAGCTCAAAAAGCCCGACGTCGACGAGGTCGAGGGCATTCCGCCCACGATCGCCATCGAGCAGCGCAGCAGCGGCAGCAACCCCCGCAGCACCGTGGCGACGACGACCGAGATCTACGACTACCTCCGCCTGCTCTTTGCACGCTGCGGCACGCCGTTTAGCTGGGCCGTGACGGCAACGAAGAAGGATGGCGCGATCCTCGCTCGCAGCGGCAAGCCCATCAGCGCGATGAGCAGCACGCAGATCGTCGATGCCTTGCTGAGTGGCGCTGGCACGAGCTCCGATCGCAGCGCGAGCCCAAGGCGGGCCATGATCCTCGCTCCCATGGTGCGCGGCAAGAAGGGCTTTCATCGCGACGTGCTCGAAGACCTCAGCCAGCAAGGCTGGACGCGCGCCCGCGTGAACGGCGAGCTGAAAGACATTCGCGAGGCCCTCAAGGAGCCGGGCGAAAACCCGCTGAAACTCGGGCGGCACGAGAAGCACACCATCGAGGCCGTGGTCGATCGCCTCGTGCTCGACAAGGAGAGCGCAGGTCGCATCGCCGAGAGCGTCGAAGCTGCCATCCGCCTCAGCAAGGGCACGCTCATCGCGAGCATCGAAAGCGTCGACAGCGAGGGCAAGCCAACCTGGACCGACCGCGCGTTCAGCACGAAGTTCGCCGACCCCGAGCACCCCGAAGTCGCGCTCGAAGAGCTCGAGCCTCGCCTCTTCAGCTTCAACAGCCCCTTCGGCGCCTGCTCGCAGTGCAACGGCCTGGGAACGCTGCTCGAGCTCGATGAACTGCTGGTGATGCCCGACCCGAGCAAGAGCCTCGCCGAGGGTGCAATCGAGGCGTACGCGAAGAACCCGATGGTGAAGGCCTGGTTCAACCGCGGGCTACGAAAGTTCTGCAAGGCGTTCCGCGTCGCGATGGACCTGCCCGTCAGCACATTTAGCCCCGACGTCCGTCGCGCGCTGCTGCACGGCGCGAAGCCCGAAGAGGCCAAGCGTGTCGGGCTCAAGTGGCAGGGCGTCATCCCCGAACTCACCGCCTGGTGGAAGAGCACCGAGAACGAGAGCGTGAAGGAGTGGGTCAGCAAGTTCTTTACCGACAAACCCTGCCACAACTGCTGCGGCGATCGCCTGCGCATCGAGGCCCTGCACGTGCTGCTGCAAAGCTCGCACGCCGTGCCCGCGACGGAGGTGCGAAGCGAGAACGTGATCGGCAGGCCCGCAGGCAGTGCTGTGAGTACGGATCGCAAAGTCGCCGCCACAAGCAAGCGTGCCAAAGCAAGCACCCCAAGCAGCGACGAAGCCCTCGCGTATCTCAACATCGCAGAGTTCAGCAGGCTGAACATCACCGATGCCGTCGCCTTCATGGATGGTCTGATGCTGAGCGAAGAGCAGCGACTCATCGCGCAGCCGATTCTCAAAGAGATCAACAACCGCCTGCGGTTCCTCATGGGCGTGGGGCTGGAGTACCTCAACCTCAGCCGCAAGACCGCAACGCTCAGCGGAGGCGAAGCCCAGCGCATCCGCCTTGCAAGCCAGGTCGGCAGCGGGCTCGTCGGCGCGTGCTACGTGCTCGATGAGCCCACCATTGGCCTGCACCAGCGCGACAACGCACGCCTCATCGGCACGCTGCGACACCTTGCCGACATCGGCAACACGGTCCTCGTCGTCGAGCACGACGAGGACATGATCCGCGCCGCCGACCACGTGGTCGATGTCGGGCCGGGCCCGGGCGTGCACGGCGGCAGAATCGTCGCGCAGGGCAGCGTCGAGACGATCTGCAACACGCCAGGCAGCATCACCGGAGACTACCTCAGCGGTCGCAAACGCATCGAGCTGCCCGCCAAGCGCCGCGCGCTGCAGATCAAGCAGGGCATCACCATCAAGGGTGCACAGGAGAACAACCTGAAGAACGTCGACGCGGTCTTTCCCACGGGCGGGCTCGTCTGCGTCACGGGCGTCTCGGGCAGCGGCAAGAGCACACTCGTGAACGACATCCTGCTCCGCTGCATGCACATGCACCTCAGCGGCTCGCGCGAAAAGCCCGGCAAGCACGCCAGCTTCAAGATGCCCAACACGCTGGACCGCGTGATCGAGGTCGACCAGACGCCCATCGGGCGCACGCCGCGCAGCAACCCCGCGACGTACACAGGTTTCTTCGACGAGATCCGCCGCGTCTTCGTGCAGACGAAGGAGAGCAAGCTGCGCGGCTACAAGCCAGGCAGGTTCAGCTTCAACGTGCCCGTCACGAGCGGGGGCGGCCGCTGCGAGGCCTGCCAGGGGCAGGGGCTCAAGAAGATCGAGATGCACTTCCTGCCCGACGTGTTCGTCGAATGCGAGGTCTGCCGTGGCAAGCGCTACAACCGCGAGACGCTCGAGATCGTCTATCGTGGCAAGCACATCTCCGACGTGCTCGACATGACGGTGGAAGAGTCGCTCGGATTCTTCGAGAACCACCAACGCATCCTGCGAAACCTGCGCTGCCTGCACGATGTGGGGCTGGACTACGTCAAGCTCGGGCAGCCCAGCACGCAGCTCTCCGGGGGCGAGGCCCAGCGCATCAAGCTCGCCGCAGAACTCGCCCGCGGCACGAGCATCTTCGGCGGCTGGGATGGCCTGACGCAGGACATGGTGGTCGATGGCAAGAAGGCCGCACAGGGCAAGGGCAAAGACCTCGTCGGCAACGAGCCAGCAACCAACGACGTCGCCAAGGCAGGCGAAGGCTGGGACGAGCCCGAAGCAGAGGAGCACGCCGCAACCGCCCAGCCCACGGGCAAGCGCAAGCTGGTCTCCGCAAGCGCACCGACGCTCTACGTGCTCGATGAGCCCACCACGGGCCTGCACTTTGAGGACATCCGCAAGCTCGTCAACGTCATGCACCGCCTCGCCGACGCGGGCAACACCCTGGTCGTCATCGAGCACAATCTCGACGTCATCAAGTGTGCCGATTGGATCATCGACCTCGGGCCCGAAGGAGGCGATCGCGGGGGCACGATCGTGGCACAGGGCACGCCCGAGGATGTCGCGAAGGTGGCCGCGAGCCACACCGGGCAGTATCTGCGGCAGATGCTGGGTATCAAGGGATAATGCTGAGTGCG
This sequence comes from Planctomycetaceae bacterium, assembly GCA_027487735.1. Lineage (GTDB taxonomy): Bacteria > Planctomycetota > Phycisphaerae > Phycisphaerales > UBA1924 > BJHL01. The sequence goes on from JAIYDA010000141.1 coordinate 32,549, forward strand.
TCGTGCATCGGCGAAGGAGAGCCGTCCGCGATGAGCGACCAGCGAACAGGACCCGCGACTTTCATCGGCACTGCCGAGCGAGTCACGCCTATCCACGTGCTCGTCGCACGAAGCACTCGCTACGAGCACCTTCGCCACCCTCGAGCGCGCTCTACTCCTGCGTCGTTAGCAGCGCCTCGCGAATCGCCTGCATCGCCTCGTCGGCGCTCGTGCGTGCCTCCGCCTTCGCCTTGCGCCACGCGGATATGCCATACCACACCACGCTCAGCACCGTGAGCGGGATGTACCACAGGTTCGTGTTCCAGTCGTAGCTCGGGAAGTACGTACGGATCATCGAATCCGTCAGCCACACCCCGGGCCACACGCTCAGCACGCACACCACCAGCATGATGAGCGGCACCTTGAGCAGCATCCGCGGGCGGAAGGCGAGCACCGTTTCGCTCTCTGTCGCGCTCACCACCGTCGCGAGCAGCTCGCGATCAAACGGTGCGGCAAAGCATGCCACGCGAAACGCCTCACGCTGTGCCGAGGCTTGGGTCTCGCCCGTAGCAGGCTTCGCCGCGTGCGCCTCGGTGTAGCCCGGCAGCTTGCCCGCCTTGCTCAGCGCACGCATCGAATCGAGCACGCGCGGAAGCGAGCACTGCGTGCGAAGCGTGCCCCATGAGGCATCGCCCACAGAAGTTGGGCTGACAACTGCCATGCGTTGAGAATATACGGTTCGTTGCGCGGTCGGGTGGTGCGTGTCGGGTGCGGTTTGGCAGTTGTGCGGCAACTGCAAGGCGGTCTATGGCGCGTATGCGGTTTGTGCGGGGCTTGCTTTGCGGGTTCTTTGGGAGTGATCGCAGAGCTTGCTTGAACTGCCACAGATGCGCAGTACATTGCTTGTGCCTTGGCACACTCGCGCGCACCAGACTCGCCGCAGGACACGCCCGGGGTGCCGCGCGCCCCGCAGTGGCGGCTCGTGGGCGAAGCCGCAGCCCGCGTTGCGAACGAGAACGCACAGGCGAACAAAGCCTTCGACACTGAGGCTCAGGACGTCTTCGTGCTCCGCGCGATGCTCGGCCCACGCCAGGCCTTTGCAGGCGAGGTGGAAGCAACGCTGCAAGGGGGGCGTGCCGCCATCCTGACGCCCGAATCGCGCGACTCTCTGCTGCGCACCGCGCAGCGACTTGGGCTGCGAACATTCGATGCCCACCTTGTCATCGCAACCGTGCAAGATGCAGCCCGCCGGGGCGAGCGCGCCTGGCTCATCGAAGCCACCCGCGCAGCTGAGCGAAAGCCCGTGCAAGCAGCCCCCACTCGCCGCTCGCCCATCGCCAAGCACGCGGCAACCGAGCCCGCGCTCGACGTCCTTCCCGCGCATGACTCCCGCCCCACCGATGGCATCGCAGGGCAAGCACTCATCGCCGTCACGCTGGCCCTCGTCGTCGTAGCGAGCGTCGCCGTCCTGCTGGGCTCCTGATGCGGGGGCCCGCACGTCGGCTGCGATGTGCGCCGTTGGCGCTTCGCTGCTGGCGTATCCTCGCGGCAGTGAAGCAACCCGTCGTTCATCTGGTGTTGGTGTCGCTCGCCTTCGCGCCGATGGCTGGCCTTTCGGTTGGCCTCCTCTCGGGCTGCCAAGCCGTCAGCGGCGTCCGCCCCGGTGCCACGAGCATCCTCGACGTCGTCGCACCCCCCGACCCCAACGAGGCCCTCGAGGACGCACAGGACCCATTCCGCAGCGAGCTGCGGTATCGCGGCACGCAGACGCTCACGGGCTTGTCGATCAACACCAGCCAGCCCATCGCCTCGCGCGAGCCTGCCCTCAGCGTGCTTCGCACCAATCTGGGCGACGAAGACCCGGGCGTGCGCGCCCTCGCCGCCCGTGCCCTGGGCAGCTTTGGCGACGCCAGCGACGCCCCCCAAGTCGCGCTCCTGCTCGAAGATGAGGACGCGAACGTGCGCATCGAAGCCGCCCGCGCCCTCCAGCGCCTTCACGATCCCGCGCTCGTCGACGCCCTGCTTCGCCGCCTCGACAGCATCGCCGAGAACGAAGCAGGCGTGCGCCTCGAAGCCGCCACCGCGCTCGGGCAATACCGCCAGACGCGCGTGGTCGAGGGGCTGATCGCCTCACTCGACGACGAGCACCTGGGCGTCAACCAGCGAACGCTGCGAAGCCTGCGCACCCTTACAGGGATGGACCTGGGCACCAATCGCGCCACCTGGCAGGCGTGGTATCGCCAGCAGGCGAGTGCCCAGGCGGTGTTCGCCAGCGGTCGCAACTACACCTACCCCACCTACGACCGGCGGCAGAAGTGGTATGAGTACATCCCGCTGGTGCCCAAGCCTCCCAACGAGGCCCCGGGCGTGCCCGCTGGCATGTGATGCCAGAGCCAGACGGTGCCGCGTCGCCGCGACCTTCGCCCAAGAGATTACCTCAGCAAAAACAAACAAGCCAGCGCGTTCGCGCTGGCTTGTGTGATTGCAAAGCACTCGCCCTCGCTCGCATTACTTCTTGCGACCGAGCCACTTGTCCCACACCTTGCCGAACTCGTCCGCGTTCTCCTTGGTCACGATGTCGACCTTCGCACGAACCGCGGTCTGCTCGGGCTTCTTGCCATCCTTGGCGTAGTCCAGCAGCATGCTCACGCTCTCAAAGCCCCAGCCGTAGTAGTTCTGGCCGACCAGGGCCTTCACCTCGCCGCTCTTTACGTACGCGAGGGGCAGTTCCAGCGTGTCGATGCTCACGACGGTCACGCCCTTGTCCGCCACGCCCGCGAGCGCGTTGGTGGTATACAGAGGCCACCCACCCACGAACGCCCAGCCCGTGACATCGGGGTTGGCAGTCTGCACCTGCTTGATCTTCTGCACCGCAGCATCCGCGGTCTCAACGTGGTAGTAGGTATCCTTGATCGAGATGCCCTTGTGCTTCGCAAGCTCTTCGCGCACGCCGCGCACGCGGGCCTGCAGGTTCGTCGCGTTCTGATTGCCCGCGAGGATCGCCACCACGCCCTTGTCGCCCATCGTCTTGACGAGCTGCTGCGCGAGGATGCGACCGGCGTCGGCATCGTCCATGCCGTAGGTTGCCATGCGCTTGCTCGCCGGCGCGTCGCTGTCAAACGTCACGACGGCAACGCCCTTCTCGACCGCAGCGTTGATCGCGCTCGTCAGCACGTTCGCATCAGTCACGCTGATGGCGATGCCATCCACACCCACGTTCACCAGGTCGGTAATCGCCTGGGCCTGCTTCTGCGCGTCCTCGGTCGGGGGCGTGCGCCAGTTGACCTCAATCTCCACGCCGTGCTTGGCCCCCAGCTCCTTTGCCGCGTCAAACGCGCCGGTCTTGGCAGCCTGGAACACAGGGTTGTTCTCGCTCTTGGCGATGACGCCAAAGCTGAACTTCTTCTTGCCTGCGCTGGCGGCGGGCTTGGACTCAGCTGGCTTGGCTGCATCGGGCTTGGCTGCGTCCGTCTTTGGTGCGTCGGCAGGCTTCGGAGCATCAACCTTGGGCGTCTCGACAGGCTTGGGAGCGGGCGCCGGGGCGGGCTTCTCGCACCCTGCCATGCCCAGCCCCAAACCCATCACCACCGCCGCGACCGACATCGCCCCCACCACGCGCTTCATGCTCAACATGCTGTGTTCCTTCTTGAACAAGTTGCTTGACAACTCGAGAGACACCACCAAAGGCTGGCCCGCCTCGCCCCGAGCGGGGCTGGCCAAAGGCAAGCATAGAACGCAGCCGAGCCCAAGCAGACACCCCGGGCCCCGCTACGCCGGCATCGCAGCCGCGATGGCACCCGCAAGGCGGGCGTTGCTCCGCACAAGGGCAATGTTCGCCCGCAGCGTCTCCCCGTTGGAGATGGCATGCAGCCTGCCCAGCACGAAGGGCGTCGCATCGCGCCCCGTCGCGCCAGCCTCGCTCGCCATCCGCAGCGCCTCCTGCTTCCACGCCTCGAAGCGCGGGGCAGGAATCTCCGCATCCTCAGGGATCGGGTTGCACACCACGATGCCCCTGCCCGTGCGCGCAAGCTCCGCGTGCACAAACGCCCCGAGCTCCTCCACATTGTCGAACGTCGCATCCACCGTGGGCGGGCTCGCTTCGCTCAGGCTGCGCTGATAAAACGCCGGAAACAACCCCGTGCGAAAACCCACGACAGGCACGCCCAGCGTCTCCAGCGCCTCGCGCGTCGCCCGCACATCAAGAATGCTCTTCACGCCGCTGCACACCACCGCGACCGGAAATCGCGTGCACGCCAGTAAGTCGGAGCTGACGTCAAGCTGCGTGCTCCACCCCTGGTGCACACCCCCCAGGCCCCCGGTCGCAAACACGCGAATGCCCGCGCGGGCGGCAAGCTCCATCGTCGTGCTCACCGTCGTGGCGGCATGGGCCTTGCGGGCGAGCAGCACGCCCAGGTTGCTCGTGTTGGCCTTGGGCACGGTGCCGCTCGAAAGGAGCGCCTCGAGCTGGCACGCACTCACGCCCACCACGCTCTCGCCACCAAACACCGCGATGAGCGCAGGCTCCGCCCCCGCACCGCGCACGTCGTCGCACAACTGCGCATGCAGCGAGAGACAGCTCTCGCGCGGAACGCCGTGGAGCAAAAGCGTGGATTCGAGGGCAACTCTGGCCATAGGGCTGGAGCACGAGCATACGACCCGTGGGGGGCTACGTTGTGCTGGCGGCCTGCCACGCTGCAGCGAGCGGCGCGGACCAGGCACGGAAGAAACCCAGGCAGGAGCAAGCCCATGAGCAGCGTTGCAAAGGTCGTTGAACTCACGTCGATGAGCAAGAAGAGCTTCGAGGATGCCATCGAGAGCGGCATCGCCCGTGCAAGCAAGACGCTCGACAACATCACCGGTGCATGGGTGCAGGACATGAAAGTGGACGTCGAGAAGGGCAAAATCCGGGCCTACCGCGTGAATATGAAGGTCACCTTCGTGCTGAAGGACTGACGCCCGCACACGCCTGTGACAGACGCGTGACGAACACCCACCGCCCGAACGCGGATAAAGCAACACAGGAGCAGGTGCTGCGAGTGTGGGGCCCGTCGCCCCGCCCAGCCCAGCGGCCTGTGCTTGCCCGAGGGGTTTGTCATGCGCAGCCACACCAGCGATCGTTCTCACAACCGCCAACGCTTTTCCAACCTGCTCGCGCGAGTCGTCATCGCCGGAGGCTTGCTGGCGGCCTGCGGCAGCACGCACGCCCTCGCCTGCCCACCCGCCGAAGCACCCAAGAACGTCGATGGCAGGGTTGTGCCGCCCCGCAAGGTGGTGCAGATCGCCCTGCTGCTCGACACCAGCAACAGCATGGATGGGCTCATCAACCAGGCCAAGAGCCAGCTTTGGAGCGTTGTCCGCCGCGTGGGCGCACTGCAGAGCGATGGGCAGGCACCGCTCGTGCAGATCGCGCTCTATGAGTACGGCAACAACGCCATCAGCGCCGAAGTCAACTACGTGCGCCAGGTCAGCGGCTTCACCAGCGACCTCGACCTTGTCAGCGAGAAGCTCTTCGCCCTCAGCACCAACGGCGGCAGCGAGTTCTGCGGAGCTGTCGTGCAGAGCGCCATGCGCGACCTCGCCTGGTGCGACCGGGCCGACGCGATGCGCATGGTCGTCATCGCGGGCAACGAGCCCTTCTCGCAGGGCAGCATCGACTATCGCCTCGCGGTGCCCGAGGCTGCGCGTCGCGGCGTCAAGGTCAACACGATCTTTTGCGGGCCCCGCGCCGAGGGCGTGCAAGGGGGCTGGCAGGATGGCTCGGTGCTGGGCAACGGCACGTTCTTCACCATCGAGCAAGACACGAACGCCGCGCAGCCCAAGACGCCGCACGACGACGAGATCATCCGCTGCGGCACCGCCCTAAACAGCACGTACATCGGCTTCGGCGCTCGCCCCACGCGCGACGCCGCAAGCCGCAACCAATCTCGCCAAGATGCCAACGCCGCAGCCATGGCCCCCAGTGTCGCCGCCGAACGAGCCGCGGCAAAGGCCAGCAGCGTGTATGGCAACGCCTCGTGGGACCTTGTCGACGCGACCGCAAACGACAACTGGGAGCCCCTGACCAAGCTCAGCAAGGACGAGCTGCCCGAGGGCTTCGCGGGCCTCGATCTCGAGGCACAGAAGGCCAAGGTCAATACCGCCCGCGCCGAGCGCGCCAAGCTGCGAGCCCGCATCGCGGAGCTCGAGCAACTGCGCGCCCAGCATCTGCGCGACCTTGCCAAGGCACAAAACCCTGAGCAAGCCACCCTGGGCGACGCCCTGCTGCAAGCCATCGACACGCAAGCGCAGGAAGTTGGCCTCACGCCCGCGCAATAACGCAACCCACCCCGCTCAGATAGCCGCGGGGGCATGCGCCGCTGCGCATGCCCCTACGCTGCGCGCGTGAGCGACGATGCGACCGCGCAACCCCACCCACTCGCACCAGCGCGGCCCAAACGCCTGCTGCTGGTGCTCCCAAGCTGGGTGGGCGACTGCGTCATGGCAACACCCGCCATCGCCCGCATCCGCGCCGCTTTGCCCGGCGCGTGCATCGGCGCCCTCGCACGCCCAGGCATGGACGACCTGCTCGATGGCGACTCGCTCATCGATGAGTTCCACGTCGGTCGCGCCAGCGGCGTGATGAGCTACAAGCACCTTGCCGCCAAGCTCCGACCACTCCGCTACGACACCGTTCTGCTGTTCACCAACAGCTTCTCCACCGCACTCGTCGTGCGGCTCGCGAGCATCCCGCAGCGCATCGGCTTCGCGCGCGATGCTCGCGGGCTGCTGCTCACCCACGCCCTCCACCCGCCCCGCAACCCCGACGGCTCATGGGGCCTCATCAGCGCGGTCGACTACTACTGGCTGCTCGCCGACGCGCTGCTCGGCACGCCCTCGCCCTCGCACGCGGCACTCATGACCAGCGCACGCGAAGGCAAGCTCAGCCTGCCCGAAGGCAACCCCATGCGCCTGGGCGTCACGCCCCAGGCCTCCGCCCGCGCGACGAGCGTGCTCCAGCGAGCGGGCCTGCTGCCTCCCGCCGCACCTCCCACGCCCTTCGCTCTGCTCAACCCCGGAGGCAACAACTCCGCGAAGCGCTGGCCCGCCGCAAACTTCGCACAGCTTGCCGACGCACTGCACGAGCGCTGCGGTCTCGCCACCATCATCAACGGCTCGCCCGGCGAAGTCGAGCTCTGCGACGCAATCGCGCAGCAGTGCAAACTGGCCAAGCCCATCGTGCTCGCACGCGCCTGTATGCCCGAGGCGCTGCGCCTCAGCGAACTGAAGGCGATCGTCGCGCGGGCCTCCCTCATGGTGACCAACGACACAGGTCCGCGCCACATCGCTGCCGCCCTGGGCGTGCCCCTCGTCAGCCTCTTTGGCCCCACCGATGCCCGCTGGACGACGATCCCACCCTCCCCGCGCGGCGGCAGCGAGCGCGTGCTCCTCGCCGACGCCACGCTGCCCGAAGCCGAGCTCGCAAACGACCACCCGCAGCGCTGCGCCATCGAGCACATCTCGCTCGACGCTGTGCTCGGCGCGTGCCTTGCCGCCCTGAGCGAGCGCCCGCAGGCCCCCACTACCATCTCGCCGTGACAGGGCACAGCCAGCAATCCCAAAGTCGGCAATCCCAAAGCCAGCAAGCTTCACGGCATCGCTTCCTGAGCATCGATCTGGGCAGGCAGAGCTACGCCCAGGCCTACGCCGTGCAGGTCGCCACGCTGGAGCGCATCGTCGCCGCACGCGAAGAGGCATCGCCATCTTCCCCGCTGGGCGTGCTGCTGTTCGTCGAGCACGATCCGGTCATCACCATTTCGCGCCGGGCGGGCGCGGCAGACCATTTGCTCGCGAACGCCCAAACGCTGCACGCGATGGGCATAAGCGTCGAAGAGACCGATCGCGGGGGCGACATTACCTATCACGGCCCGGGTCAGCTCGTGGCCTACCCAATCGTCGATCTCAACGCCCTCAACCTCGGACTGCACGACTACATGAGGCTGCTCGAAGAGAGCGCCATCCGCACCGCAGCCGACCTGGGCGTGCACGCGGAGCGCGACACCCAGGCAACGGGCGTGTGGGTGCCCGGGCAGGCGGGCGCACCCGCCGCCAAGCTGTGCGCCTGCGGCGTGCGTGTGCGGCGCTGGGTGTCGATGCACGGGCTTGCGATCAACGTCTCCACCAACCTTCGGCACTTTGACCTCATCGTGCCCTGCGGGCTTACGGGCAGGCCCGTCACCAGCTTGCAGGCCCTGCTGGGCGAGGCCTGCCCAACTATGGAGCACGTGCGCAGTCTGCTCGAACACCACCTGCGTGCCTTGCTCAGCGAAGCCCACGCGACCGCCCTCGCGAAGCGGGAGGCCGCCGCAACCGACAACTCGCAATCCTCGAACGCGAACGCCCCGCCCGCGTAGATACTGCACTCGAGCGCGTCACGAAAGGAAACTCCCATGCCAACTCACCGCAACCCATCACGCCTTGCCCCCCAGCCCATCGCAGCAATGGCGCTCCTCGCGCTCCTCACCGGCATCGCCCACGCACAAACCACTACAACCCAAGAGACCCCGCCCGCCGCCAATCCGCCCGCGAGCGCCGAGACACCCAATCCCGTGACGAACAATCAGACGATGGACGCCGACATCGCTGCCCGCCCACTGAGCATTGGCGACCCAGCCCCATCGCTCTACGTCTCCACATGGCTGCAAGGCGAGGCCGTGCCAGCACTCGCGCCGGGCACGGTGTATGTGATCGAGCACTGGGCAACCTGGTGCGGTCCCTGCATCGCGATGATGCCCAAGCTCTCGGCATTGCAAGCGGCGCACGCCGACAAGGGGCTCGTTGTCGTGGGCATCACGAGCGAGGACGAGCCCGAGCAGACGCTCCGCAGCTTCGTGCGCAAGCAGGGCGAGCGCATGACCTATCGCGTCGCGCTCGACGACGCAGGCCGCACCGAGCGGGCATGGATGGAAGCCGCCAAGCAGCGGGGTATTCCGTTCGCGTTCGTCGTCGATCGTGCGGGCAAGATCGCCTTCATGGGCCACCCAGTGCTGCTCGAAGACGTCGTGCCGCAGGTGCTCGACGGCACGTGGGACATCAGCAAAGCCCAGCTCGCCCAGCAGCGCGACCGCGAGCTGCTGCGCCTGCGCGATGCCTTTGCCAAGCTCTCGAGCGAGGGCCAGTTTGAACAGGCAGCCGCGGTGCTGACCAAGGGGCTGGAGCAATCGCCCTCGCTGGGCGTGCACCTTGCGGGCGTCATCTTCCGTGTCCATGCCGTTCAGCTCGACGACATCGACGCGGCAAACGCCTTCGCATCCAAGGCCACAGCGCAGCTGCTGAAAGACGACGCCGACGCGCTCAACGCCCTCGCATGGACAATCGCCGACGCATCCGACGTTGCAGGCCGAGACCTCGCCATCTCCCTCGCGGCCGCCCAGCGCGCCCACGAGCTTCGCCCAACGGATGCCGCTATTGCCGACACACTCGCATACGTCTTCGCCGCCCAGCGCGAGTGGCCCAAAGCCGTCGAGGCCCAGCGCCTCGCGCAAAGCCTCGCAACCGACGACGAAACCAAGCAGCGGTACGGCGAAGCCCTCGCGCTCTATGAGCGAAACGCCAAGCGCTGACCCGATGAGCAATCGCGAGGACGGCACGCAAACGCCCCGACCACGCTGCGCCTCGTTCAGCCCCCACCCACGAGGCTCACCAGCTCGATCACTTCGCCCTCGCTCAGCGTGCGCGTCGCGTGCTCGCGGTGCGGCACGAGCTTGCCCCCCACTTCCACCGCGACGGCTTGCTTGCCCATCCCCAGGCTCTCAATCAGCGACCGCAGCGTGGTGCCGGGCGAACACTGCATCGCGTTGCCATTCACGCGCACGGTGATCGTGCGTCCATCATCCAGCGAAGCTCGCGTCTCGTCGCTCATGCCTTGCCGCCCGAAGAGATGCTGGGCTGCACAGGGCCCGAAGTCGACTTGGGCACCAGATAAAACCGCGGCACGTTCGCAAGAAAGCTCCGCCCGTTCCCATCGACCATCGTGTAGCTGCCCTCCATCGTGCCCCAGCTCGTCTCGAGCGGCACATGGCTGGTGTACTCATAGCTCTCACCCGGATCGAGCTCGGGCTGCTGCCCCACCACACCCTCACCCTCGACCACCTTGCGCGTGCCGTCACCGTCGATGATGAGCCACTTGCGTGACATGAGCTTCACAGGCAGGTCGCCCTCGTTCGTGATGCGCACGCGATACGCCCACATGTAGCTGCCTAGCTCGGGCCTCGACTGCTGCGCAAGAAACGCAGGCCGAACCATCACGCGGACACCCTCGGTGCTTGCGGAGCTGACGCCAGCCTTGGACTGGAGCGAGGTCTCGATCATGCCCAAATCCTATGTATTCCGAATCAATGACGCGTCCGCCCAAATCCTGCCCCGGACGGGGTAGCATTTCGCCATGCCCAGCCCAAACTTTGACGTCCGCTGCCCAAAGGACGGCGCGGAGATGACCAAGATCGACGCCCACGGCATCACCCTCGACCGCTGCACCTCGTGCGGCGCGATGTGGTTTGATTCCAACGAGCTCGAACGCCTCCGTAAGGACGTCCGAGCTGCGAAAGACCTCGACGTCGGTCGCACGGGCCCCAGCGCCAAGCCCGACCCCAAGTTCCTGCGCGAGCGAGCCCTGCGTAGCGCCAAAGAGCAACGCTGCCCGCGCTGCGACGAGGCGATGCACGAGCACGAGTACCCAGACCAGAGCCACGTCATGATCATGACCTGCAAGCGCTGCGGCGGGCACCTCCTTGATGCGGGGGAGTTCATCGACGTCACGAAATACTCGCTGACCGAGCGATTTCGGTCGTTCTTCTCCTGACGGGGATTCCCTCGTTCGAACCCAGGAATTCCTTGGGCTTCAAGAGTTATCTTTCCCGAAAACATCGGGGAATGGTGCCTGTTCGCTCATCCCGGAGCAGCAGGGGATGCTTGACGCCGATACATGGTGTCGTGTCACCACAAACACCATCGCTCCAGGCCTCTGAAAAAGCCGCACGCGACGAGCGGCGTCTCGCCGTGCTTCGTAGCGCTCGCGTGCTCGACACACCCAACGAAAAGCACTACGACAGCATTGCGGAGCTCGCGGCGATGCAGTGCGGGGCTCCACTGGCTGCGATCACCTTCATTGACGCCGACCGCCAGTGGCTGAAGGCCAGCGTGGGGACCGACGTGCGCGAGACCGGGCTCGCGCAAAGCCTCTGCGTACGCACGCTCACGGGCGAAACCTCGCTCGTCGTGCGCGACCTCGCCCAAGACCCGCAGCTCTGCAACCACCCTGCCGCGTCGTTGCTTCGCGCGTACGCAGCGGCGAGCATCGTGGTGCGCGGGCAGCGGCTGGGAACATGCTGCGTGTGCGACTATCGCCCGCGCGAATGGACACCTCAGCAGATGCGGGCGCTCTCGCTGCTCGCAGAGCAGGTGAGCGCGCTCATCGAAGCCCGCCTCGTGAACGCATCGTTGCACGACGCGGAAGCACAGCTGCGAGGCAGCCTCGACACGCAAGAGGAGATGCTGGGCAGGCTGGACACCGACCTGCGCATCACCTTTGCCAACAATGCGCTCTGCCGCGCGCTGGGCATACCGCGCGAGGAACTGCTCGGTCGCTCCGTGCTGGACTTCACGCCGACCGCAGAGCACGAGCGGATTCGAGCGCACTTTGATGCCATTCGCGCCACGCGTGCGCCACGCACGCTGGAGCAGACGATCGTCGATACCCAGGGCATCTCGCGCACGCACCGCTGGACCGACTCGCCCCTGTTCAACTCCGATGGCTCCTGCATGGGGTATCAGAGCTGGGGATGGGACATGACCGACGCCCACGAACGCGAGCGCCAACTGCGCGAAGCAACGCAGGGGTTGATGGAGATGAACGCCGCCCTGCGGGCGCGCAACGCCGAGGTGCTGCAACTGACCTTCGCGATGACGCACGACCTGCAGACGCCCCTTGCCACGCTCACGGGCCAGCTTTCGCTGCTGCACAGAGCCGTGACCACGGGCCAACCGGCAGAGAAGCCCTTGCAGCGTGCGCGGGCGAGCGTCGATCGTCTGACCCGCATGCTGACCGACCTGATGGCTTATGCCCGGGCAGGAAACGAAGACCCACGCCGCGAGCGCGTCGACGTTGCCGAGCTTGCCAGTTCGGTCGTCGATGAGCTTGCGCCGCAGGCAGCGGAGCAGGGGGTGATGTTGTGCCTCGCGCAATCTCCAGCGCGTGCCGCGTCGCGCGGGCATGCGGTGCTTGCCGAAGGGCAGGCGATGCGGCGCTGCCTCACAAACATCATCGCGAACGCCGTGAAGTTCACGGCCCAGCGCTCGGACGGCCTGAAGCGCGTAAGCGTGGGCATCGAGCTTGACGGCGCGGTGCTCCGCTGCGTCGTGCAGGACACTGGTACCGGCATTCCTCCTGCGATGCTCGATGCGGTCTTTCTGCCCTTTAAGCGCGTGTCGACCGACGCGTCGGGCACGGGCCTTGGGCTGTCGATCGTCAAGCGATACGTCGAGATGTTCGGGGGGCGGGTTTGGCTCGAGAGCGATGGCTCGTCGGGCACGCGAGCGACGATGGAGTTTCCGAGGCTTGAATCCCAGGCACTGGCTGCCTGAGCGGGCGTGCGCGGTGCTCTGCGACCGCAACCCAAGGTGATGACCAACGGACGACAGAGCAACGACACGAGAGGGGCTGAGTCATGCTGAAAGTGCTTGTGATCGAAGACGACGCCGACCATGCCGAGCTCATCGAGCAGGCCCTCGCCTGCGGCGGACCCGAGGCGATGGAAGTGACCACGGCCGCCACGCTCGAGGAGGCCACGAACCTGCTCGACGTGCTCCAGTTTGGGTGCGTCGTGCTCGACCACAACCTGCCCGATGGCAAAGGCACCGAGCTGCTCCGCAAGTGCCAGCAGGCGGTGGACAAGGTGCCCGTGGTGGGCCTCTCCACCAGCGAGGACCCGCAGGTTGCGCTCGCAGACTTTCGCGGCGGCTGCATCGAGTTCATCAGCAAGCACGACGCGTTCCGCGATGGCTCGCTGCGTCGGCGCGTGCGCGACGCCATCGGCACCTTTGAACGCCGCAAGCAGGCGATGCTCGCGGGCAGCGGACCCGTGATCGACGTCTTCGGACAGATCGAGACGCTGCTGGAGCGCAGCCGGACCGACCCGCTCATGGGCATCCTCAATCGCGGCGCGTTCGATGAGATCTCCGCCGAGTGGCACGCGAGCGCACAGAGCGATGGCGGCACATACGGCCTCTGCATGATCGACGTCGACAACTTCAAGAAGTACAACGACACCTATGGGCATGTCGCGGGCGACGACGTGCTGCGGGGCGTGGCGGGCGCACTGCGCGGCGTGCTGCGCGGGCGAGACTGCATCGCGCGCTTCGGAGGCGAAGAGATCGTGGTGCTGATGGCCGACGCGAGCGAGGCGAGCCTGCGAGCCGTGGGCGAGCGCTTGCGAGCAGCGGTGCACACGCTGGGCAAGCCCCATGAGAAAAACCCGGGCGGCGTCGTGACGGTGAGCATTGGCGTCACGAGCTTTCTCATGGGCTCGAAGGAAGAGTTCACGAGCGTGCTCGAGCGTGCGGACAAGGCGCTGTACACCGCGAAGGAG
>JAIYDA010000137.1 GCA_027487735.1 Planctomycetaceae bacterium
AGAAGGGAAGAAGGGAAGAAGTGAGGCGCGCCGTTGTCTCACGTGGTTGCTTCGCCTGCGTCCACACCTCGCACGTCGCACAGTTTCCCTTTTCCCCTTCTTCCCTCCATCCCTCTATCCCTTTTTCTTTCCATCCCTCCTTCTTCTCCTCTTCCTCTGCGTCTCTGTGCTGAAATCGAAAAACCCCTGACCCCGTTCAGCCCCCGCGTTCACGCCCGCTGCGCCCGCTCTTCTTCCACGGCTTGCTGCGCGAACTCGATGCGGACGCGCGTCACGAGCGTGGGCTCGGCGGACAGCACCGTGACCTTGCCCGTCTCGCCAAATGCAAAGCTCTCGCCCGCGAGCGGGATGCGCCCCATCGTGACGGCGACAAACCCCGCGACCGTGGCGTATTCCTCGCTGATGGGCAGCTCGATGCCCAGGTCCTGCAGTGCGCTGTTGGCATCCTCGATGCTGGTGCTGCCATCGATGTCCACGCTCCGGCCACTCTCGTGCACGCGAATCTCGTCGCCCGCTGGCACGGGGGCCTCGTACTCGTCCTGAATGTCGCCAAACACCTCTTCGATGATGTCCTCGATAGTGACCAGGCCCACCGTGCCGCCAAACTCGTCGGCGACCATCGCAATATGCACGCGCTTGCCCAGCAGCTCAGGCAGCAGCTCGCGAATGGTCTTCGTCTCGGGCACGAAGATGCACGGGCGGACGAGGGCCCGAAGATCGAAGGTTTTGCCCGTGCGGCTGCCGCCGCCAAAGTCGCCCGCGAGCCAGCGCATGAGGTCCTTCACATAGAAGATGCCCACGATGTGGTCGAGGTCTTCGTCGTACACAGGGATGCGGCTGTGCCCGATGCTGCGGATGGCCTTCGTCACTTGCCCGAGATCGCTGGTGAGGGGCATGCCCGCGATCTGCGTGCGCGGGGTCATGACTTGCGACACGGTGCGGTTGCGGAACTTCACGACCGCTTCGATCATGTCGCGCTCGACCTCGTCGAACTTGCCCTCTTCCTGCGCGTCTTCCACCACGCTCAGCAGCTCTTGCTCCAGCTTTTCTTGCGGGGTGCCTGTGTCGCCCGCGAGGCGCCGCACCAGCTCATCGACAGACTTGTGCAGCGGGCGCAGCGGGGCGGAAACCCAATAGACCATACGAAGCAAGGGCGACCAGGTGTAGACGGTCGCCTCGCCCGCGTGCTTGCTGACGGCGGCGGGGAGCAAGAAGCCAAACACCCACAGCAGCATGCTGCTGAGGATGATGCCCAGCGACACCTCCAGCCACCAGTTCTGCGAGTCCTGCCCGCCCTTGAGCCCGCGGAGCACCATCACGATGCAGAACGTGACCACAAGGTTGCAGAGGATGCGGGGCAGGCCCACCGCGGCGGTGTGTCCGTCGACATCGCTAAGAATCCGCTGGACGCGTAGGGTGCCCGAGCGGTCCTTGCGGATGGTCGCGATCTCTTCCAGGGCACTGCGGCTGAGGTCGCGGAGGGACTGGGCAAGGCACGAGAGCACCGCGCCAAAGCCCAGAGCGACCAAACCGAGAATGAGCCAGAAGCCGTTCATTTCGTAGAAGAGAGCCCGACCGACCGCCATTGGGCGTCGTCCAACAGGAATGCTAGGGACGCCCGAAGCGCGACCGCCGCGAAAGCCTGTCGTTCAGGGGTCTTTGTCGGCATTCTGACCAAAGACCGTTCCAACACCAATCGCGCGGAGGAGCAGATCCTCGAAGGCGTGCATGGCGGCGAACTCGTCGTCGGCGTGGTCGTCCCACCCTAAACAGTGGAGTATGCCGTGGGTGCAGTAAAGCAGGAGCTCATTCTCGACCGATAACGTTCGCTCGCGTGCACATCGGCGCGCTTCGTCCACGCAAACCAGCAGCGTCGCTTTCAGGGCCCGGGGGCGGTCGTCGTCGATGGCTTCGACCCGCCACGTAAGTCGCTTGCTGGCATCCCTTTGCGACACGAGGTTGTCAAAGGTCATCACGTCGGTTGTCGTCGCATCATTCAAAAACTGGGCGTGGGCGGCGGTCATCTCGGTGTCGTCGATGCACCGCACTTCGAGTGTGCCGTGGAGGCGGAGGAGGCTGGCGAGCTGCTGCAGCTTGGAGCGGAGCGCGTCGAGCTCGCGGGGGTGCAGCGAACCGGTGGCGTCGAGCAGGTCGATGGCGAGGTTCTGGGGCACGGGGCAGGGTAGTCGGCATCGAAAGTGGCATGCCGTACATCAATCTGCAGGTAACCAAGGGCGTGACGCGGGCTCAGAAGGCAACGATCGTGGCGGAGTTTACGGAGACGCTGGTGCGGGTGCTGGGCAAGCGGCCCGAGCACACGCACATCGTGATTCAGGAAGTCGCAACCGACGACTGGGGCTTCGCGGGCGAGCTGACGACGACGTGGCGGGCGAAGCAGGCGAAGGGCGCGAAGGAAGCGAAGGCGGGTGGGAAGGGGGCGGGCCCGCGCGGCGGGCGAGCGAAGGGTTGATGCGGTGGCTTGTGCCACAGGTTGGGCAGACCGCCCGTACCATTTCCGGCGGGATGGATCCCGATCTGCACTGGAGGCCCTGGGCATGCTGAGCAACATCAAGTACAACAACATCATCGACAGCGACGAGGCGCGGATTGCGCAGGCGCACGCCGACCACGCGCCCAATCTGTCGGCGAGCGAGATCGACGCGGACAAGTTCTACATCACGCAGATGTACCACAAGTACACGCGCGAGGACCACGACGTGTGGCGGGACTTGTTTGATCGGCGTTGGACGGTGCTCGAGCAGCAGGTGAGCAGCCAGTTCATCGAGGGGATGAAGATTCTGCGGCTCACGCGCGATCGCCTGCCCTTGCTCGATGATGTGGTGCTCGATCGCGACATCACGCTCGCGGGCGGGGTGGTGGCGAAGAAGGGGACGCGGCTGGACGGCATCAACAAGTTTTTGCAGGCCCAGAGCAGCTGGGCGAGCTATGGCGTGCCCGGCTATTTGCCTGCGAAGAGCTTCTTTGCCTGCCTGGCGCAGCGCGAGTTTCCGACGACGGTGCTCATCCGCCCGCGCGAGGTGATGGACTATCTGCCCGAGCCCGACATCTTCCACGATGTGTTTGGGCACGTGCCGCTGCACACGCTGCGGGTGTTTGCCGACTTCTTGCAGACGTACGGCAAGGCGGCGATGCTGTGCGACGACGAGGTGCACGTGAAGCGGCTGGCGCGGCTGTTTTGGTTCACAGTGGAGTTTGGGCTCATCAAGGAAGACGGCAAGGTGAAGGTGTATGGCAGCGGGCTGGTGAGCAGCCACGGCGAGGCGGAGTACAGCCTCAAGGGGCAGTGGGAGAAGCAGGGGCAGAGCGCGGCGGACTGCGCGGAGCGGCCTGTTGCGGAGTGGCGGCCCTTTGACCTGGAGCGCATCTGCAACACCGACTTCGTGATCGATCACTACCAGCCGATTTATTACGTGCTGGAGAGCTTCGAGCAGCTTCGCGACGCGATGAACGAGTATGCGGAAGAGGTGATTGGGAGTAGTGGGTTGAAGGCGGTGACGGTGGGATGAGCGATGCGCAGGCAGTGCCTGAGCAGCGAGCGAGTCCACGTGTGCGCGGGCTTGCGTCGCGCGTTGCGATCGCGTTGCTGATCGCGCCCGTGCGGGTGTATCAATGGACGCTCTCGCCCATCCTCGGGCGGCAGTGCCGGTTTCATCCCACGTGCTCGCACTATGCGGCCGAGGCGCTGCGGGTGCATGGGGCGGGGCGCGGGGTGTGGCTGACAGCGAAGCGGCTGGCGCGGTGCCATCCGTTTGCAAGGGGTGGGCTCGACATGGTGCCTTTGAGGAAGGGGTAGGTTTGGGGCGGCGAGCGGCTTGTCTCGAAGGTGCGGGGGCGTGGGGCGGGCGTGTGGGCCCGTTGCTTGCGCAAGCGGGCTCGCGGGGCAGGGGCGCGGTGACGATGCTTTGGGGTTCGTGGGTTTTGCTATGATGCATCGTGCGTTGCCCCATCTGCTCCGAAGATAACGACCGCGTGATTGATAGCCGCAGCAGCGATGCGGGGAAGGTCATCCGTCGGCGTCGCGAGTGCCTTGCGTGCCAGGCGCGGTTTACGACGTACGAGCGCGTCGAGCAGGCGGCGAAGCTCATGGTCATCAAGCGCGATGGGCGACGCGTGCCGTTTGATCGCGAGAACATCCTGCGAGGCGTGGCGGCGGCGTGCGGCAAGAGAAAGATCGCGGAGGACGCGAAGCAGCAGCTCGCGAACCAGGTGGAGGACGAGCTGCACAAGGCCCACGACCGCGAGGTGGACAGCCAGACGGTGGGGGAGCTGGTGATGCGCAAGCTGCGCGACATCGACGAGGTCGCGTTCATTCGCTTCGCGAGCGAGTACTACAAGTTCAAGAGCGTGGATGAGCTGCGAAGGCAGCTGGAGCTGCTGGACGAGCGGGTGCGTGATATGAAGGCGCAGCAGCGGTTGTTTTAGGGATCGGGATGCGTTGTTGAGGGCGGGTGGGTTGGTCTGAGCGCGAGGACGCGGAGGGAGCAAGGGGAGGGGGAGCGGGGAGCGGGGAACTGGGAACGGGGAACAAGAGACAGGAGACAGGAAGCACGGGACAGGTCGCGGAGTTGGCAACCCGGATGGGATTGCGCGGCTTGCTTCCTCAGTTTCTCGTGCGCACGCGGCTTCTCTCCAATCCCCTTTTTCTCTTCTTCCTCTGCGTCTCTGTGTCTCTGTGCTGAGGCCCTCCGCTGAGGCCCTGTGCTGAAGTCGATCCTCCCACGTGCCCGCTCAGCGCTCGCCTCACGCGCTCCCCGTCTGCTTTGCAATCCACGCTCGCGCGAAGGCCCAGTCGGTCTTCACGGTGCTCTCGGAGATGCTCAGCGCGAGTGCGACCTCGCTGGTTTGCAGGCCCGCGTAGTACTTCAGTCGCACCACCTGGGCGGCGCGGGCGTCGTGCTGCGCGAGTGCGGCGATGGCGTCGTCGAGCGCGTGCGCATCGGGCCCTGCATCCTCCGCTTCGCTGTCGTGCGGCTCGTGCAGCGCGCTCAGCGCATCGACATCGAGCGAGAGGGCTTTCGCTCCGCCCCCGCGCTTCTGGCGGCCGCGACGCTTCGCGCTGTCGAGCAGGATGCGTCGCATCGCCTCCGCGGCGGCGGCATAAAAGTGCGCGCGGTTGGCCCAGGGCACCTCGCGCGGGCCCGCGAGCTTGAGATAGGCCTCGTGCACGAGCGCGGTTGCCGAGAGCGTGTGGTTGGGCCGCTCGTGCGAGAGCTCGCGGCGTGCGGCGGCGCGAAGCTGTTCGTACACCGCCTCGACGAGCTGGGCGGATGCATGGGCGTCGCCCGAGGCGATGTCGTGGAGCAAGAGCGTGATATCGCGCGGCGGCAGGTTGTCGGCGGAGGTGTTGCGGGGTGCGATCGTCATGGGGCACCTTCGATCAACGCCGCCGCCTCGGCGAGCAGGGCCTTCGCGTCCTCGTCGTTGGCCCAGGGGCTGGGCGTGCCGTCCGCAGCTGGGGCCATGAGGGCGCGGGCTTTGGCGAGGGCTTCGCGGGCGCGTTGGCGGTGCTCCTCGGCGGCCAGCGGGGCTTTGAGGGTGGGGTCGGCCTTCATGTCGATCTCGCCAGCGGCGGCGAGGGTGGCGGGGTCGGAGAAGCTCAGCTTTGAGCGAATCAGCGAGTAAAGTGCTTGCTGCTTCGCACCAGCCGAGTCTTGGCTGAAGCCTTCCAACGCTGATGCGGGCTGCTCGAGACGGAGGCGAGTTCGAGCCAACTCGAACCACAGCGGCTGGCTGTACGCCGGGATTGACCCGAGCCAGTCGACAAGGTCAGACACGAACGACTCATTGCCCTTTGGCCAAGCTGACGAAGGGTACAGATCGAGCTGCTGGCGGAACAACTTCAAGGCTCGTGTCCGCACATCCTCGACGGTTGTCTCACCTCGCCACACGTTGCCAACATTGAAGTACACTGAGAAGAAGGCCGTCTCGTCGTCGGGTCGTTCTTGTCCGAGAGATGCATATCGCGCGAACCACTTGGCAGCCTCTTCAAACTCGCCAGCATCGACGGCTATGGCACCAACAGCACCTGCTGCTCGGGCACGGTCCGTCACTGTCGCGTCCTTCGCCTCCCACATAGCGTCGGCAATCTGACGAGCAAGCGGCAAGTCGTCTTCGGATAAAGTCAGGCCTACTCGGTACGAGTACAGAGGAAAGCGGTACAAAGTCCGGAGCGCGTCCGGATGATTGAGACCAAGGTGTTTCACTTGGACGCGAAGTGCTTGGCGGATCGCGTCGCGCCGACCCTCGCTCGGGTCAACCTCGGCCCACTGCGAAACCCGAGCCGCCTCCGCGAGTTCAGCCCGCTTGGTCTCCTCCTCCAACCTCTCCGCATCACTCGGCTGCGGCGGCTCATACCTCCAACCCTCCGCCTTCGCCACCACCTGCGCCTTCACGCGTCGCGGCACCTCGAGCGCAGCCGCAGCCGCTTGCACCGCCGCCTTGTCGGTCTGGTCATTGACCAGCGCCGCGAATGCCTGCTCCGCCGCGAGGCGATCATCCTCCAGCCGCTCTTCGAGCATCTCGGTCGCGACGAGGCGGCGCAGCGGCGTGAGGCTTGCGTCGAGAAGCACCGCGTCGTGCAGCTTGTCGTCGGGTGTGTCGGTCGCCCACAGCGCGTCGAGGTATTGCCCAGCCGGCACGCGCTCGGCCCACTCGGCTTGTAGGTCCTTGCGGCGTTCCTCTGGGTCGCGAATGTCCCACACGCGGGCCGAGCCGCCATCGAGGTGGATGATTAGGCGTGTGCCGTCGCCGGTCATCTGCAAGTTCGTCACGCCCTCGGGCATGCGAAAGACGGCGACCTCGCGGTAGACGCCTTCGGGCGATTCGGCGGTTGCGGGCAGCGTGGGTTTGCCATCTTTGGCTTCGTAGAAGCGCACGGTCTTGTCACTGCCACCGACGATGCGGCGCGAGCCGTCGGGGGTGGTGAGGGTGAGGCCGGACAATGCACTCTCGTTGATGAATCGAGCCAGTCGCACCGTCTTCAACTGCTCGCCATAAGTGTAACGCGTGTGTTGAACACCAGCTGACAAGCTTGTTGAGGTCCACACGTTGTCGATCTTGTGCTCCGGTCCGCCCCATTGATCGACGGCGATGCAGCGAAGTACCGCTGGCCCTTCGATGGATGACCCGGTGTCACCCCAAAGCAGCCACTTGCCGTCTCTGCTGAAGGCGACAGAGTACGCGTCAACTGCAGGTCGAGTGAGAGCTTTGAGCACCGCCTGCGATGCCGCAGACCAGTAGTGCCAACTTGTATGTGTGGTAGGTTCCACCGAAACGTTAGTATTTTCCATCATGACAACCACTGGTGGCATCGTGGCAACGGTGTCCGTCGTTCTTTCAATAGCTCCAGTAGTCGCATCCATCAAGAAATACTTCGGAGTGGCACCTGCATAGATGTACTTAGCATCGGAAGTGAAACCAATCTCACTTCCGATGTAACCAAGTTTCTGCCATCGCGTTGCCCGAGCCAACTGTGCGAGGAAATGATGCTCCCAACCTCGTTGATCGAGTGTGATAGAGTCTAATCGATTGCGCGCCTCAGCAAAGTCATCTGCCGACATAGCAACCTGCGCCGCGTAAAGGGTCGCGGTGTACGCCGACCACTCGGCCTGTTCTCTCTGATCGCGCAGCTGCTTGATGCTGTTCTTGGCGAGCGATGACATGATGTCGACGGCCGCATCGGACGGGTCGTTGAAGACGGCCGATGCGGACGATCCTGTCGCCGGTCTGGGCGGACTTTCGAGCACCCATCGGCTTGCACCGCGATCATCTTGCTGGAGCGTGAATGCGAGCTCGGCGAGAGTACCTTCTGCCGTTCTATAGGAGCCGCCCCCAGGGAACCGAGTTACGCCGGGCAGTACCTCCGTGAGCACTTCAGACAGCTTGAGCTGAACGCGATCAGTACGTGCGCGGAGATTCTCAGCCGCGCTTTGCCCGATGCTGACGACAAACTGAAGCGGATCCTCGGTTGCCGGGCGACCGTCGGGAAGTGTCGCCGACTCGATGGGCGTCCAGGTGGTTCCACCTGTGATGGTTGACAGCATCTTGTTCACGCCCGCTTGCGCGGCGTCGCGCTGCGCTGCGAGCTTGCTTTGCATGTGCCCGGAATACCTGATGTACCACAGTGCTTGATCGCGCAGCATGGCAGCACGACTCGAAGGTGCTGCCAACGAGAACCCAGCGGTGCGTCCGCGGACCGTATCGTGCAGCGTGATCCCCGGAAAAAGATTCTCGGGGTCTGTCTGTTCGATAATCCCCGGCCCGCCAGCTTGGGCAGTTTGTTCGGCGACTGTGCTGACCTCTTGAAGTGCGCTGTCAAGCGCCCGTGCCTCGGCCGCTCGCATTCTCTCTGCACTTCTTGCCGCGTTCCACTGCCAAGTGGTCCCTGCAATTCCCAGCAGCAGCGTCACCGTGATCGCAGCAGTTGCTCCAACCACCCCCTTATTCCTCCTCACAAACTTCCGCACCCGATACGCCCGGCTCACCGGCGCCGCCACCACGGCTTCGCCCGCGAGGTGCCGGCGCACATCATCCGCGAGTGCGCTCGGGGTTTCATACCGCCTTGCACGTTCCTTCTC
>JAIYDA010000011.1 GCA_027487735.1 Planctomycetaceae bacterium
GTGATGCAGGGCAACAACCCCGTCGTCGCATGGCTCGACCAGGCAAGCGGCGCAAGCAACGTGTTCGTCCGCCGCTGGAATGGCAGCGCATGGCTCGAGGTCGGCGCGGGCAGCGCAAGCACCGACGGCATCTCCAACAGCACGCAAGCACTCACCGACTTCGCCCTCGCCACCAACGGCACGAACATCGCCGTGGTCTGGAGCCAACCCAACGTTGGCACCGACGCCGAGATCTTCGCGCTCGAATGGAACGGCACCTTCTGG
This sequence comes from Planctomycetaceae bacterium, assembly GCA_027487735.1. Classification (GTDB taxonomy): domain Bacteria; phylum Planctomycetota; class Phycisphaerae; order Phycisphaerales; family UBA1924; genus BJHL01. The sequence goes on from JAIYDA010000011.1 coordinate 265, forward strand.
GCCGCACTCGCAGGCAGCGCGAGCCTGGGTGGCCTCTCGAACAACGCAACCGAGAGCTTCCAGCCCACCGTCGCCTACTTCAGTGGCCAGATCTTTGTCGCCTGGCAGGACAACTCGCTGGACCAAAGCCAGATCTTCGCCCGCCGCTGGAACGGCACCGCATGGATCGACGCGGGCACATCGAGCGCAACCAACGCGGGCGTGTCGCAGGGCACGGGCCGCGCCTCGCGCCCGCAGCTCGCAACCAATGGCGGCTCGCTGCAACTCGCGTGGCTCGACAACAGCGTCGCAGCCCGCCCCAGCGCCCTCACCGCAATCTTCCTCCGAAGCTGGAGCGGCACGAGCTTTGTTGAGAGCCTGCCCGGGCAGGCAAGCCTGCGCGGCGTCAGCCTCAGTGGTGGCGATGTCCGCAGCCTGCAGCTTGAGCTCGACAGCAGCGGTCGCCCGCTCCTCAGCTGGACCGACAGCACCAGCTCGCGCCCCGAAGCCTTCGTGCGCTACAACCGCAACGCCGTCGGCAACACCTACTACGTGAACGACGCCAGCACCGCGGGCGACACCATCACCACCGCCGTGGGCAGCGGCGCAAACGCGGGCACCTCGCCCGCAGCTCCTGCCCTCAGCATCCAACAGGTGCTCAACGCCGTGGATCTCAACCCGGGCGACATCATCCTCGTCGATACCGGCACCTACGCCGGCGCGGTGACCATCGTCGCGCAAGACAGCGGCGTCGTTATCCGCGGCAACTTCAACGCACCCAGCACCATCAGCGGGCTCTTCACCGTCAGCGCCGCGAGCGACGTGACGCTGCAGGCACTCACGCTCACGGGCGGCGTCGCCATCACGGGCAGCACAAACACCTGGATTCTCGACGGCGCCAGCAACAACATCAACATCGCCACCAGCACGGGCACCATCGTGCAGCGCATGCTCCTCACGGGTGCCACGGGCCTCACCGTTGGCGCAGGCAACGCGGGCACGATCATCGAGCAGAACCGCTTCAGCGGCAACGTGACCACCAGCCTCGCCTTCAGCGGCGCGGGCAGCGCGGGCACCATCGTCCGCAGCAACCTCTTCCAGGGCGGCGGCACGGCGATTGATCTCGCAACCGCAACGGGCGTCACGATCTCCTCGAACACCATCACGAACGCCACCACGGGCCTGAGCATCACCGCCCAGCCCACGGGCCGCATCGAGGGCAACACCGTCACGGGCGGCACGCTGGGCCTGCGCTACGCCGCACGCGCCGAGCTGAGCAACAACACCTTCTCCGGCGCCACCACCGGCGCAAACGTCAGCACGCTGCTCGAGGCAGATGGCCTGGGCTACGTGGGCACCAACCTGCAGCCCAACACCTTCAGCGATTCGCCCCTGGGCGTGCAGCTCACGGGCTTCATGCGCGGGCAGGTCATCCGCAACAACGCCTCGGGCGTCATCGGCAGCGGCACTCTGGGCGGCGCATCCATCGACGTCGCCAACCTCATCGAGGCCAACACCATCGGCGTCGACTTCTCCGGTCTCATCCGCTTCAATCGCATCGCGGGCAACGGCATCGGCATCGACGCCAACACCGCCAACACGATCGTCCACAACTACATCTACCGCAACACCACAGACGGCATCGACGTCAACTCCGCCAACGACGTGCGCATCTTCTCCAACACCATCGACGCGCCGGTGGGCAACGCCGTCGAAGTCCGCGGCACCTCCGCCCGCACCGAGCTGCGGAACAACACCCTCTGGGCCGACACGGGCTACGCCCTCTTTGTTGCCAACACCGCGCAGGTGGGCTTCTGGAGCGACTTCAACACGCTCTTCGCGACAGGCACGGGCCGCGTCGCCTTCTGGACGAAGGACTTCACCGACATCCTCGACTTCCAAGCCGACGTTGCACGCTTTGACCTGGGCAGCCAGGGCAAGACAAACATCGACCCGCTGTGGGCCCAGCCCCGCTTCGTCAACCGCGCCTTTGGCGACTACTCCGTGTTCGACACCGTCGCGGGCCGCCGCTTCAGCAGCCCCACGATCGACACGGGCGACGTCACCGCCGACGTGGGCCTGCCCCCAAATCGCACCAACCTGCTCGCCAACCCCGACTTTGAGTCGGGCCTCACGGGCTGGAGCACCAACCTGGGCGGCAGCGTCCGCACCAACCCGCCCGCCTTCACGGGCCTCAACAGCTTCTTCGCTGGCAACGACGCCTCGGGCTTTGCCGAGCAAACCATCGACCTCGTCGCTGCGGGCTTCAATGCCACGCAGCTCGATTCGCAAGACTTCTCGCTCGTGTTTGGCGGTCGCATCCGCACCACGAGCGAGGCCGCGGTCGATCGCGGTCAGATCCTCGTCCGCTTCCTCAACGCGGGCGGCACCGAGATCGGCACGCTCACGCAGCAAGCGACGAACACGACCGATCGCTGGGAGCTCGTGGGCGCTCGCCAGGCAATCCCCACAGGCACGCGCAGCGTGAACTTCCGCTTCGCCGCTACCCGCGTCACGGGCACCACGAACGACGCAGCCTTCGACGGCGCATTCCTCTCGGTCGTCTCCGAGGCCTTCGTGCCCGACGCGGGCACGCTGGGCAACATCGCCTCCGAACCTTCGTCGGTCCCCGCTCCCAAGATCGTCATCCAATCGCCCGACCTCTACGCCGATTGGGAGCGCTCACGCCCGCAGACCATCACCTGGTCGACGCTTGGCAACTCCGCCGACCTGCCCGTGCGTATCGAGCTGTTGCAAGACGGGCCCGACGGCCCCGCCCTGCTCGCCACCATCACTCCCAACACGCCCGACACGGGCAGCTTCACCTGGATTCCAAGCTCCAGCGGCGTGAACTTCGGCACGCTGGGCCTGCGCATCCAAGTCACGCTCGTGGGTCAGAACGTCGCGACCGATCGCAGCACCGAGACCTTCACGGTGCCGCAAGATGGCACGAACTACTACGTCAACAACCAAGCCCTCGCAGGCGACGTGCACACCACCGCTGTGGGCAACAACCGCAACACAGGCAAGACGCCCGCCGCACCCAAGCCCAACCCCGTCAACATCCTCCGCTCCTACGACCTCCAGAGCGGCAGCACCCTCTTCATCGACGCAGGCCAATACCCACTCATCGACACCTTCACGGGCACAGGCATCGCCGGCATCGGCTTCGGCACCGACCGCGCCTTCACCGTTCGCGGCAGCACCAGCACCGCCATCACCGAGTTCGTCACCGCCATCCCAGGCAACACCGCCCAGTCGCTCATCGAGCTCTACGACGCCGACTTCATGGACATCCGCGACCTCACCCTCACGGGCGGGTTCCGCGCTGTCCACGCCCGCGCGGGCAGCACCGACCTGCGGCTCGAGAACATCACCGCCAACGCCAACACGGGCGACGGCATCCGCATCGACGAGCTCAGCGCCTTCACCCTCCTCCGCAACATCACCACCACGAACCACCCGGGCACGTCCGATGGCGTCGTCGTGCTGGGCGGCGCGGGCGGAAGCATCGAGAATCTTGTCAGCTCGGGCAACCGCTACGGGCTCTATGTCAACGGCAGCGGCACCACCGTCAGCGTCACGGGTGGCAGCGTGACGGGCAACCGCTCCTACGGCATCTATCAAGACACCTCCGCCAACACCCTCAACCTCACCAACCTCACCGTGGGCTCGAACGCCGGCGGCGGCATGTTCGCCGGCAGCACCTTCAACCTCACGGGCGTCACCCTCACCGCCAACACAGGCCGGGGCCTCGACCAGAACAACAACTTTGGCGCAGGCACCATCACCAACAGCACCATCTCGAACAACACCAACATTGGTATCGAGGCCTCCAACATCACCGTCACGGGCAGCCGCATCTTCGGCAACACGGGCGACGGCTTGACGCTCAGCAATAGCCGCACTCTCAACCTGATCAACAACGACGTCTTCGGCAACACGGGCTGGGGCGTCAGCCTCACCTCCTCCAGCTCCACGCTCAACGTCCGCAACAACAACTTCTACGCCAACACCCTCGGCGCCGCGCGCGTCTCCAGCGGCAGCGCAGGTGGCACCCGCACCTTCATCAACAACACCATCGACCAGAACGCAGGCGATGGCATCCGCATCGAGAACGGCTCCAACAACATCGAGCTGCGCAACAACATCATCTGGACTCGCGCGGGCTACGGCGTCTTCGTCGCCAACGACAGCCAGACAGGCTTCCTCTCGAACTTCAACCTGCTCTACAGCACCAACACAGGCCGCGTGGGCTTCTGGCAGGGCGATCGCTCCACCCTCACCGATTGGCAGTTCGCCACCTTCCAAGATGCCGACAGCCTGAGTGCCGACCCGCTCTTCGTGAACGCCGCCGCAGGCGACTACCACCTCCAGAGCCAGTTCGGTGCCTTCGATCCTGTCTCGGGCCTGTTCGTGAACAGCCCCGCCACCAGCCCCGCCATCGACCGTGGCAACCCGGCAGACAGTTTCGCCAACGAGCCCGCACCCTCGGGCGGTTTCATCAACCTGGGCAGCGACGGCAACACCGTCGAAGCCAGCCGCAGCCCCGCGCAGTACGTCCTCGTCACCAACCCCAACGGCGGCGAGCGCATCGCCCAGGGTGGCACCTTCAACATCCGCTGGCGCAGCGCTGGCTTCGCGGGCAACGTCCGCATCGAGGTCAGCAGCACGGGCCCCCTGGGCACCTTTACCACCCTCAGCGCGAACGAAGCCAACGACGGCTCGTTCACCTGGAACGTCGGCAGCGCAGCCATCAGCGATCAGTACGTTCTCCGCATCGCCTCCGTCTCCACGCCCGCTGTGCTCGACACGAGCAACACCACCTTCAGCGTCACCGAGCCCATCAGTGTCTACTACGTCGACGATGCCGCGAACACCGACGACGTCTTTACACCCGGCGCTGTGGGCAACGATGCCAACTCGGGCCTCAGCCCCAGCGCGCCCAAGGCCAGCATCCGCGCCATCCTCCAGCAATACTCCCTCCGCTTTGGCGACGTGATCTACGTCGACACCGGAACCTACACCCTCACCGCCAACATCCTCATCGACACCACCGACGAGGGCGTCCGCATCGAGGGGCCCGCCTCAGGCCCCGGCGCCACCATCAACCGCAACAACGCCAACAGCGGCAACGTCGCGTTCGAGATTAACGCCGCCGACGCCATCTCCATCGCCAACCTCCGCATCACGGGCGGCTTCTACGGCATCTGGGCTCGCGGTGGCAGCACCAACCTCACGGTTGAGAACAGCACCATCTTCAATAACGCCGACCGCGGCATCTCAATCGACGACGCCGCAAGCTCCAGCGCAACCATCCGCGACAACACCGTCTTCGGTACCGCCGGCAATCCAAACACCGACCAGAACACCGCGGGCATCTTCATCGATGGCTGGAATCCCACCGTCCAGCGCAACCGCGTCTACAACGTCCTCGGCACCAGCAGCGTCTATGGCACGGGCATCGCCATCAGCATCGGCTCCACGTCCACCGGTGTCGTCACCGTCGACTCCAACTCGACGAGCAACTTCTCCGTGGGCATCAACGTGACCGCGAACAACTTCCTGGTCACAGGCAACTCCAGCTCCTTCAACTCCACGGGCATCTTCCTCAGCGGGCAGACCGTCACGGGCAACCCCATCCCCACCGCCTCCAACAACACCGTCTTCCGCAACACCACGGGCATCGAGGCCCAGAGCCGCGTGGTGGTCACCACTTCCACCGCCACCGACAACTCCTCCAACGGCTTCTACCTCCGCTTCGGCGCAATCGCCGACAACGTCCTCGCCCAGCGCAACGGCGTCGGCATCAACTCCGACACGGGCTCCATCGTCCGCAACTCCCGCGCCTTCGACAACACCTTCGGCATCGTCCTCTCGAGCTCCGGCGGCGGCAGCATCACCAACAGCATCGCCGCCAACAACGCCAACTACGGCATCGGCTCCAGCGTCTTTAACGGCACCGCCACCATCGCCAACAACCTCGTCTACAACAACAACCGCAACCCCTCCGGCGCAGCCGTCGGCGGTATCTACATCACCAGCGGCTCAAACCTCGACGCCTTCAACCTCACGAACAACACCGTCTACGAACCCAGCCACGACGCCGTCCGCATCGAGGGCTCCTCGCGCAACATCAGCCTCCGCAACAACATCCTCGTCGGCGGCGGCGCAGGCCGCTTCGCCATCAACGTCAACAACAACAGCCAGACGGGCTTCGCCAGCGACTACAACCTCCTGCAAGCCATCAACGGCGCAAACCTGGGCTTCTGGCAGGTCCCCTTCAGCACGCTCACCGATTGGTCGCTCGAGCTGGGCTTCGACGCCAACAGCATCAGCACCGACCCACGCTTCGTCGACATCGACGGTGCCGACAACGTGCTGGGCAGCGTGAACAACCGCGGCTTCCGCTACGAGGCCTTCGCCAACCTCACCTTCACGGGCAGCCCCGCCGCCACCGGCACCATCACGCAGCTCGACACAGGCAGCATCGACCAGGCCTGGTACCCGGGCCTGACCAACAACAACCAGAGCATCCGCTACACCGCCGAGGTCTTCATCCCAGCCCCAGGCAACTACACCTTCGCCATCTTCAGCGGCACCAACCGCCAACGCCTCTTTGTCAATGGCAACCTCCTCATCAACGACTTCACCGCAGCAGGCACAGGCACCGAGCAGACCGGCGTCTTCAACGCCGCCAGCAGCGGCTGGGTCACCGTGATCTACGAGACCGTCGACGACGGCGGCAACAACCAGAACCGCCTGCGCTGGCAGACGCCCACCAGCGGCGGCAACTTCCAGACCATCGGCGCCAACGAAGCCCGCGTCCCAGGCTTGAGCGAGAACATCGCCAGCGACGACAACTTCCAGCTGCAGAGCAGCGTGGCAAGCCGCAAGCCCGATGGCAACTGGACGCCCGACGCGAACCAGAGCCCCGCCATCGACGCGGGCGACCCCACCAGCAGCTTCA
>JAIYDA010000062.1 GCA_027487735.1 Planctomycetaceae bacterium
CACTACGTCGCGATCGCCCAGGCGATTGCCAGCCGGGCGAAGCTCCTGCTGGCGGTGTGGGACGAATCTCGCACGAGCGGCGTGGGGGGCACGGGCGAAGTCGTGCGCCGCGCAGCAGCACGCGTGGGCGAGCAAGGACAGCCGCAGTGCGCGGTTCGCATCATCGATCCGACGTCGGGCAGCGTGCGTGAGCTTGGGGCCCCGCGAGGGGCGTGATGAGCCACGGGGCCCGGCCTGCGCTACTCGTGCTTCCCGCGCTGCGTCTCGCCCGCGCGAGCGATCAGCCCGCGGAGCGCATCAAAGGCTTGCATGGGCGAGAGCGACTCGATGCGGAGCGCACGCAGCTCGTCCACCACGGGGTGCAGCACATACGCCGTCGTGCTAAAGAGGCCCAGTTGCCCCGCCTGCGCGTCGGCGGTCGCTTCGGTGCGAGCCTGCGCGACGCGCGACGTGTCGGCCTTGCGGCGAGAGGCTGGGCTCGTGCTCGCCTGCGGAGGTGCTTGCGACCCGTCTTGCATTGCACCCTGCATCCCGCCCACCATTCCAGCAGCCCCATCGCTCGCATGCACCGCAAGCCCATGCAGCACCTCGCGGGCCCTCGCCACCACGCCCGCGGGCATGCCAGCGAGGCGCGCCACGTGCAGCCCATAGCTCTGGTCGGTCTTGCCAGGCAGGATGCGATGCAGGAAGACGATCTGCGCGTGGTCGTCGCCCGCGGGCCATTCGCGCACCGCCACGTGCAGGTTCGTCACGTGCTGGGGTGTGCGCTCCGCGAGGTCGGTCAGCTCGTGATAGTGCGTGGCAAACAGCGTGCGCGGGCCCCCAGCAAGGCTCTCGACAATCGCCCACGCGAGGCTCAGCCCGTCGAGCGTGCTCGTGCCCCTGCCCACCTCATCGAGCACCACCAGGCTGCGGCTCGTGGCGTTGTGCAAGATTCGCGCGGTCTCGATCATCTCGACCATGAACGTGCTCTGCCCCGCGTGCAGCGCGTCGTCGGCACCGATGCGCGTGAAGATGCGATCGGTGATGCCGATGGTTGCAGACTGCGCGGGCACGAAGCTCCCCGCGTGCGCCAGCAGCGTGAGCAGCGCAACCTGGCGGATGTAGGTGCTCTTGCCCGCCATGTTTGGGCCCGTGATGAGCGCGAGGCGCGGGCCCTGCGATGTAGCCTCGGGCCCCGCCCCCAGCACGCAGTCGTTGGGCACGCACGACGCCTGGAGCAGCTCATCGAGCACGGGGTGTCGCCCTTGGTCGATGCGCAGTACGGGTTCCTCGACTATCTCGGGCCGCACCCACGCGCGGGCGCTCGCCTTGTCCGCCAGCGCAAGCAGACAGTCCCACTGCGCAGCGAGCGAGCCCGCTGCGCCAATCTGCGGCAGCAGCGTGTGGCACGCGTCGCACAGCGACAGAAAGATCACCCGCTCGCGTTCCAGAGCGCGTGCCTCCGCACCATCCGCCTTGCGGGCATAGTCGCTCAGCTCGGGCGTCGTGAAGCGCTCGGCGTTGCGCAGCGTCTGCATTCGCCGCAGCTCGGGCGGCGCGCTGCGAGCCTGCGCGCTGGGCAGCTCGATGAAGTATCCCGCGACTTTGTTGTATCCCACACGCAGGCTGGGCAGGTCGTGCTGCGCAATGAGCCTGGTCTGATACTCGCTCAGCCACTGCCCGGTGTCGCGCTGCATGCCCCGGGCTTCGTCGAGGTCGGGGTCGATGCCATCGCGCACGAGCCCGCCCTCGCGCAGGTGGGGGGGCGGCTCTTCCTCGCACGTCTGCACGATGCGCTGCGACAAACTCTCGAGCAGTGGCCCACACTCGCGCAAGGGCTCGCACGCGCGGGCCGCGTGCTCTCCCGCTGCGCCGTGCACGCCAGCCAGCAGCCCGGGCAACCGCACGATGCGTGCAAGGCTCTGCGCAAGGCCCACAATGTCGCGGGGTGTCGCTCGCCCCAGCGCGATGCGCCCCGCCATCCGCGCAACATCCTGCACGCCCGCCAGGCACGCCCCAAGCTCGCGGGCGAGCTCGCGCTCCTCCGCAAGCAAGGTCACGAGCTGCTGCCTCTGCACGATCGATGCCCTGTCCGCAAGCGGAGCGCACAGCCACTCGCGCAGCAGTCGCTTGCCCATGGGCGTGCGGCATGCGCCCTGGCCTTGCTTGGCATGCAGAAACAGTCCCAGCAGCGTGCCATCGCCCGCGCCCGCCTGCGGGCCCGGCCCGCCGCGCAGCGTGCGCTCCACTTCCAGCGACCGCAGGCTCACCGCGTCGATCAGCAAGCCGCTGCGACCATCGAGCTTGCGGGGCGGGAGCAGATGCCGCAGATCACTGCGTCTGCCCGCGAGCGGAGAGGCTGCCCCGCCCGAGCTCGCGCCCAGCTGCTGCGTGAGTTGTTGCTGCGCAGCGCGGGCCTCTTCGGGGTTGATGGTCTGCGTCTCGATCACATATCGCAGCAGCGCGCCAGCGGCAATCGCCGCGGGCTCGTCGTCTTGCATCCCCAGCCCCGCGAGCGTGCGCAGGCCAAAGTGCTGCGTCAGGCACTCCAGGCTGTCCTTGGGGCGAAAGTGCCACGCCGGGCGCGGGCTTGTCGCGATGCTTAGCGGCGCCGCAACGCTCGCAAGCCAGGGGTGCACCTTCGTGCCCACGTGCGCCACGCCCCCGCTGGGGTCTGCGGAGATGATCTCGCGCACGCTGCGCCGCGCGAGCGCATCCCCCAGCGTTGCCAGCGTGCAGTCCAGCGCTACAAACTCCCCGGTGCTCACATCGCAGATCGCAACGCCCAGCGCAGTGCCTGCCTCTGCCTGTGCAGGGCCCATCACCGCAGCGAGCGCAGCCGACGCGCTGTCCTCCAGCAGGCTCTCATCCACCAGCGTGCCGGGCGTGATGACCCGCGTGACGGCCCTTGGCACCAGCCCCTTCGCGAGGCTTGCTTCCATGAGCTGCTCGCACACCGCAACGCGAAAGCCCTTGTCCGTCAGCTTGCGAAGATAGACATCCAACTGATGAAACGGCATGCCCGCCATGGGCACGCCCGCCGTGCGCTGCGTCAGCGTGAGCCCAATCGCCTGGCTCACGGCGACGGCGTCGTCGTCGAACATCTCATAGAAGTCGCCTATGCGGAACAGCAGCACGCACCCGGGGTGCAGCTTCTTGAAGCGTTCGTACTGCTGCATCGCGGGCGTCGCGCGCGGGTCCTTCGCGGGTTTGCCTTCGAGGGTGGTGGGGGGCGAGGCCGCCATGCGGAGCAATCATTGTAACGCAGCGCTCCCCACGCGCCAACAATCGGCGGCGTATCCATTGTCCGCTTCAGGCGTGCCCAAGACAAAGCTCTTCATTATGGAAAACCTCGACCTTCTCAAGCGTTTGTGCGAAACCCCTGGCGTCCCTGGCCGCGAAGAGCGCGTGCGTGCGCTCATCGAGCGCGAGGTCAAGGGCCTGTTCGACACCATCGAGACCGACGCGATGGGCAACCTCATCTGCACCCGTGCTCCACGCACGAAGGGCAAGAAGAGCGTGCCGGGTAAGCAGGCAGCGCAGGGCAAGGCGGGCGGCCCCCTCAAGGTCATGCAGCTCTGCCACATGGACGAGATCGGGTTCTACGTCAGCGCCATCGACGACAAGGGCTTCCTGTGGATGAACCCCGCAGGCGGGTTCGACACGCGCAACCTCTTCAGCCGCCGCGTCCTCGTGGTCGCCCAAGACGGCGACTACGTGGGCGTGATGAACCCGGGCGGCAGGCCCATCCACATCAGCAGCCCCAAGGACCGCGAGAAGGTGCCCGAGGTGAAGGAGTTCTTCGTCGACGTGGGGATGAAGCCCGCCGACGTGAAGAAGAAGTTCCGCATAGGCGACTATGTGGTCATGCACGAGCCCGCCATCGACATGGGCGACAAGTTCGTCAGCAAGGCCCTCGACAACCGCGTCGCCTGCTGGCTGGGCATCGAGAGCGTCCGCAAGCTCGAAGCCACGAAGGCCTCGCACGCGTGCGAGGTCGTCGTCGCCTTCACCGTACAAGAGGAAGTCGGCCTGCGCGGCGCCAAGACCGCGAGCCACGCTGTGCTCCCCGACATTGGCTTCGGCATCGACGTCACCCTCGCTTGCGACACCCCGGGCGTTCCGAATGAAGAAACCGTCACCAAGCATGGGCTGGGCTTCGGCCTGCACATCAAGGACAGCAGCTTCATCAGCGACTTCGCCCTCGTCGAGGAGGTCGAGCAGCTCGCCAAGAAGAACCGCATCCCCTACCAGCGCACCATCCTCGCCGCAGGCGGGCAAGATGGTGCAGCCGCCCAGCAAGCTGCGGCGGGCGCACGAGCGGTTGGCATCGTGGTGGGCACGCGGTACATCCACACCGTCACGGAGATGATCCACAAGACCGACCTGTTCGCGGCCCGGGACATCTTGGCGGCGTACATCGCGAGTAAGTAGTTCTTTCGATGCAACGCGGGCGTTGGCGATGGGGGAGCGACTCGCTCGCTCCCGCTCTACCACCCCCCTTGACATTTCCTCCCCAAACGCCTTCAATACAGGCCCGGCACTCCCCAGTGCCCCTCGCACGTCACCGGACGAGGTAAAACCACCCGGATCGCAAGCTCCGCGTCGTGCGAGTCCGCACACCACGCCAGCTTTTCAAGGTCGCCCTTGGCATCGCCCCCGCACTGCGGAGCGAGCCAGCCAGTGGGCAGCGGCATCAGCGGGCTGCAAACGCCCCTCTTGCCTTCACGGAGATTCGTTCGCATGGCTCGTTACACAGGTCCCAAGCTCAAGCTCTCGCGTCGCGTCGGCGTTCCCATCGTCGATGTCCCCAAGCACACCAGCAAGCGCGCCCTCACCTACCCAGGTCAGCACGGCTACCGCGGCCGTCGCCTGCGCGACTACGGCGTTCGCCTCAACGAGAAGCAGAAGCTCAAGTTCCACTACGGCGTCCTCGAGCAGCAGTTCCGCCGCTACATGGACCTCGCAGGTCGCATGCCCGGCAACACGGGCGACATGCTCCTCCAACTCCTCGAGATGCGCCTCGACAACGTCGTCCGCCGCGCTGGCCTCGCCCGCACGCAGTGGGCGGCCCGCCAGATGGTCGCGCACGGCAACGTGAAGGTCAACGGCCGCAAGTGCGACCGTCCTTCGCGCGACATCCGCGTGGGCGACGTCATCACCTTCAAGCCCAAGGGCCAGAAGCTCGCGAAGGAGGCGATGGAAAGCCTCGCGGGCTACGAAGTGCCAGGCTGGATGGAGCTGAACCCGGGCGAGATGACCGTCCGCGTCGTCGCCAAGCCCACGACCGACCAGATTCCCTTCGACGTCAACACCAACCTCATCATCGAGTTCTACCGCTAAGCCAGCGTGCTCGCCCAAGGCGAGACGCCCGCAAACATCAACCACAGAAAGCGTGCGCATCAGCGCACGCTTTTTTCTTGCGCCGCCTGCCGCCTATCCTGCCAAACACCGCACGCAGCACCCCGCGACCAACTGCGGAATCGCGCCGCGTTGCCTGCCTTTCAGAAGGATTTCGCCATGCCGAATCTCAACCGCGTCATGCTCATGGGCAACCTCACCCGCGACATCGAGCTCAAGACCATCGGGTCGGGCCAGAGCGTCGCCCGCATCGGCATCGCGATCAATCGCCAGTGGACCACCCCCGACGGCGAGAAGCGCGAAGAAGTCACCTTCGTCGATTGCGAAGCCTGGGGCAAGCAAGCCGAGGTCATGGCGAAGTTCCTCAGTAAGGGCCGCCCCGTCTACATCGAAGGCCGCCTCAAGCTCGACCAGTGGCAAGACAAAGAAACCGGCGCAAACCGCACCGCGATGCGCGTCGTCGTCGAGGGCTTCCAGTTCATCGACAGCAAGGGTGGTGGCGGCGGCGGCGGTGGTGGTGGGGGCGGCGATGGTGCGAGCGAAGACCGCCCGGCACGCTCCGCCGCTCCGCGTTCGAGCGGCGCGCCCACCCGCGCCCCAGCCAGCAAGCCAGCCGCCGAAGCGATGGACCCGGATGACATTCCGTTCTAACCCGCGGGTCAGCACGCAGCCCAGGTGAAGGCCCAGGCGCAAGCCGAGCCCGAACGACGAGCCCGAAAGCCGCCTGCGCGCACACCCATATCCTCCCATCCCGTGCGCTCCGTCTCCCTGCCCCAGTTGCCCTCCCCGCGCAGCGCCCAGCGCACGCTCGCCTCCGGCTCGCACCCCACGATCAAGAAGAGCCGCGCCAGCCGCTGGCGTGCGCTCACGCTCACGCTCGTGCACGTCGCCATCGTGGCCCACATCATCCAGTGGTTCATCACGGGCATCACGGTCTCGCCCGTCGAGCCCAGCGAGTCGATGTACGCGCTCGAGGTGGGCAAGGTCAACGCGGGCTTTGTCTTCTTCATCGTCGCCATCACCTGCACGCTGGTCTTCGGGCGTTTCTTCTGCGGGTGGGGGTGCCACATCGTCGCCCTGCAAGACCTCTGCTCGCACCTCATGACGCGCCTGGGCGTGCGCCCCAAGCCCTTCCGCAGCCGCCTGCTGGTGTGGGCTCCGGTCGCGCTCGCGTTCTACATGTTCCTCTGGCCCACGCTGCGGCGTGAAGCACTCCTCCCCGCCTGCACGCTCCTGCGCGACACCCTGCTCACGCACGCCTCGCGGCAAGGCGTGCTCCCCGACCAGGTCGCAAGCTTCGTGCGCGAGCAGCCCGCGCTCCTGCCCTGGTTCATGGGCGAGGTCGCGCCCTTCCCAGGCTTTCGCAACGCCCTCATGACCGAGGACTACTGGGCCACTTTCCCGCCCTGGTTTGTCACCATCCCCTTCATCCTCGTCTGCACCTTCGCCATCGTCTACTTCCTGGGCAGCAAGGGTTTTTGCACCTACGGCTGCCCCTACGGCGGCATCTTCGGGCCCGTCGATCGCTTCTCGCCCGGGCGCATCGTTGTGAACGACAACTGCGAGGGCTGCGGCCACTGCACCGCCGTCTGCACCAGCAACGTCCGCGTACACCAAGAGGTGCGCGACTTCGGCATGGTCGTCGACCCAGGCTGCATGAAGTGCATGGACTGTGTGAGTGTCTGCCCCAACCAAGCCCTGAGCTTTGGCTTCGCAGCCCCGCCCGCCCTTGGCGGAGGCCAGGGCAACGCCAAAGCCACCACGACCACCCCCAGCGCCCGCACCCGCCGCGGCGGCTTCTCGCTCGCGTCGCTCTGGCGCAAGCCCCGCGTACAGCCATCGCAGCGACCCGCATACGACCTCTCCGTGCAAGGTGAGCTGCTCTTTGCCCTCGTTGCCTGCGCGAGTTTTTGGGCCTTCCGAGGCTTTCTGGGTCTCGTGCCCATGCTCATGGCAGCCGCGATGGGCGCGATGCACGCCTACTGCCTTTGGAAGCTGCTCTGCATGCTCCGCGTGCCCAACGTCCGCCTGCAAAGCCTGCAACTGCGTGCCCGTGGTCGCGCCACGCATGCAGGCGTCGTGTTTGCGCTCTGCACCGCGGCCGTCACGCTCGTGGCCTCGTGGGCGGGCCTCATCAAGCTCGACCGCGCAATCGCCGAAGGCATCGACGCGAGCATCGCCACGCCACAGGCCCGCGTCTTCAGCGCGAGCTACACACCCACAGACGCCGACGCGCGCGACGCCCAGGCCGCCCTCCGCCGCATGCTCCGCAGCGGGGGCGAGAGCGACGCGCTGCTCGCATCCACCGACCCCGCCTCGCGCCCGCGCGCCCTGGGCTGGCAGCACGCCCCCGCCACCGTCATCCGCATCGGCTGGCTCGCCGCCGTCGCCGGCGACCGCCCCCTCGCCGAGCGTGCCCTGCGCGAGGCCACGCAGCGAGGCCGCGTGAACCCCGAGGTGTTGCAAGGCCTCGCCACGCTCATGCGACTGCGCGGCGCACCACGAGAGGAGTTTGCGGGCGTGCTCCAGCAGTC
>JAIYDA010000038.1 GCA_027487735.1 Planctomycetaceae bacterium
AGCAGCACGGTGTAAAGCGTGCGGGCAGGCTCGTTCGCGATGCTGGGGTGGCAGCGCGCGTGCAGCGTGATGCTGTGGGCGCGGGCGACTGGCAGCAGCACGCTCTGGGCGTGGTCCAGCGCTTCGCTCAGGGTGATGGGCCGGGCACGCGCGAGAAGCGGGCTGCCCAGCGACGTGGCTTTGCTCTGCATCGAGGCGTGCACGAGCTCGCTCAGCGCATCGAGGCTGCTGGCGGCGTGCTGCAGCGACGCCTGCGTGCGCTGCACGCTCGCAGCGCTGAGAACGCTCGGCCCACAGAGTTCGCTCCGCGCCTGGGCCACGTGGGCGGTCGCGTCGTGCACGCAGTCGCGCATCTGGCGCAGCGCGCCCTCCAGCGTGTCGATTGCCTGCGCCGCATCCTGCGGCACGACCCGCGTCTTGGGTCGCTTGCCCGGATTGGGCCGCGGATTGGGCTGCGGGTCAGGTTGGGCGTCGTCGTTGGGCATGCGTGGCATGCACAGCATCGCCCAAGTGTCGCGGCAAGGCAACGCGATGTGTTGCGTGCAGGCAGCGCGGGTGCGCGGGCGGGAGGGCTGTAGGGCCTCGCACGGCTGGGAGGGCGACGCGGGGCACCGGGAAGAGGGGGGCATGCATGCGTTGTGCGGAACCACGAACGGCTGATCTCTTCAGCACGTCAGTCGCGCGCGAGCCGCTTGCCCAGCTCGCCTCGTTCGAATAGGTGCAGGCTGTCGGGCTTCGCGAGCACGAGGGTTGCCTCGCCCGCGCGCCAGGGTGGGGTGCCCAGGGGCAGGCGCACGACAAGCAAGCCCAGCGCGGTCTGCACGTGGATGTCGGTCGCCTCGCCCAGCGGCTCGACGACGTGCACGGTGCCTGCGAGGGCGGCCTCTGCCTCGCCTGGCTTGGCGAGCAAAAGCCCCGTCGGGCGCACGCCCAGCGTCACGGGCTTGCCCTCTTGGAGGGCTGCCTCGGAGCACACCCCGGGGCCGATGGGCACGAGCCAGTTGCTGGCCCGCACGCACCAGCCAGGCGACGCATTGCCCTGCGCGGGGTTCCGCGTGAGCACACCATCGACAAAGTTCATCGAGGGCGTCCCGACAAACCCCGCGACCATGCGGTCGGCGGGCCTGGCGTACACCGCGAGCGGCGTGTCGCACTGGCGCACCTGCCCGGCGTGCATCACCGCGATGCGGTCGCCCAGCGTCATGGCCTCTTCCTGGTCGTGCGTCACATACACCGTGGTGACGCGCAGGCGCTGGTGCAGCGCCTTGATCTCACCCCGCGTGCTGACGCGCAGGCGTGCGTCGAGGTTGCTCAGGGGCTCATCGAACAGAAACACCTGCGGCTCGCGCACGATCGCGCGCCCGAGGGCGACGCGCTGGCGCTGCCCGCCGCTCAGCTCGCCCGGCTTGCGACCGAGCAGGTCGGTCAGGCCCAGGCTTTGCGCAGCGGCGCGCACCTTCTCGGCTCGCTGAGGTTTGGGCATGCCGCGCATGCGGAGGGCAAAGCCCATGTTTTCTTCCACCGTCATGTGCGGATAGAGGGCGTAGTTCTGAAAGACCATCGCGACGTCGCGGTCCTTGGGGGGCGTGTCGTTCACGGCTTTGCCCGCGATGCGGATAGTGCCGCCCGAGATGGTCTCGAGCCCTGCGATCATGCGGAGCAGCGTGCTCTTGCCGCAGCCGCTGGGGCCAACGAGCACGAGCAGCTCTCCCGGCGCGATGGTGAGCGAGACATCGCGGACGGCGGGCTGGCCCGCGCCGTAGACCTTGCTCACGCCTTGCAGTTGCACGTCGCCCGTCACGAGAAGGCTACCTCCGCAGCAGCGAGCATACGCGAGGCAGGCCCGCGTGCCCCGAAAGTCGGCACAACCGGTATCAGCAGCCCGGGCGACTGCATCAAGAGCCCCATAGCCCCAAGTGCGGGCAGGGATGGGCCGATGAGCAGTGGCATCGGGCCATCAAGCGTGCCCGCAGCGAAGGAGTGCGCCCATGGGACCGAGCGAAAAGTCATTCGAGCAGGTGCGATCGATTCTGAGCAAGCTCGGGCGCGACATCGACAGCATTCGCAACCAGCGCACCCAGCCCCCAACACCGCCCAAGGGCGACTCGTTCGGAAGCCGTCCGGGTGATCGGGCGGGCGAGCGACTGCCCGAGCGTGCGCCGGAGCGTGTGCAAGCCTCGCCCCAGCCCCAGCAGGCCCGCCCCGCGAGCAACTTTGGGCGGGCAACCCCGTTGCCGCCGCGGAGTTAAGTCGCCGAGTTCCGCCACGTGGAGGCGGACGGAAGCACACACAATCTTCATGGTCTGCGGGCACCCCAAGCTGCTTGCCCAGCTTGACTTGCGGATAGAGATGCCCGGACCTTTGCGCAACTTTCACACAACATGAACGTTTCGCTGATCCGCTCGGGTCGGAGGTCGGTTAACCTCTGCCCTCATGCAACGATCGGCACGGGGTCACCATTCCGCCTTCACGCTCATAGAGCTGCTG
Source organism: Planctomycetaceae bacterium (assembly GCA_027487735.1). Taxonomy (GTDB): domain Bacteria; phylum Planctomycetota; class Phycisphaerae; order Phycisphaerales; family UBA1924; genus BJHL01. The sequence goes on from JAIYDA010000038.1 coordinate 2,488, forward strand.
GTGGTCATCAGCATCATCGCTTTGTTGATTGGCTTGCTACTGCCCAGCCTGGGCAGCGCGCGGGACAACGCGCGGACGACCAAGTGCCTCGCGAACCTGCGCCAGCTGGGCGTTGCGTTCCAGGCATATGCCAACTCGAACAAGGGCGTCTTCAGCAGCGGGCCCTGGGACAACAGCCGGGACGAGAGCTATGGCGATCTCTTCACCACGGGCTGGGTTGCGGACATGGTCAATGGCGATTACTGCCTGCCCGGCAACCTGCTGTGCCCCAGCAGCCCGGCCCGCAGCTCGCAGTCGCTGAATGTCGGCCGCGCCAACAGCAACGGCTATCGCACAATTCTCCAGTCGGATGTGAACGACCTGGTGAGCCGGGGCTTCAACACGAACTACTGCCAGACGTGGTACATGGCCCACACCGACGTGAAGGACCACCGTCAGGCGAGCCAGTTTAAGGATCGCACGAAGCTGCAAGGGCCACTGAGCGATCGCAGCCTGGCGCTCGCGCCAGCGAGCAGCGTGCCCCTGATGGGCGACGCAGCCGCGCTGCTGGCTCCTGACGAGGCCGACTACGTCGTCATCAAGGGTGAGCAGGTGGCGGGCGCGAAGGTGCTGACCGATGGGCCCGTCGGTACGTTTGGCTTGCCCGGCGGCGCACGCACGGGGCGGCAGCGGTATGAGGACCTGGGCCCGGCTCACGGCAAGGGTGGCAAGGTTGTCGATGGCGTCGTGGAGCACGACCGGATGCTGGGCAACCTGCTGTTTGCCGATGGCTCGGTGCGGACGTTCATGGACAACGGCAAGCGCGATGGGCGGTGGGATGGCAGCGGCAGCACGAAGAACGGCGTGCCCGCGCTGGTGTATGACGAGCTGGAGGGGCAGGTGTATGGAGGCTGGCTGACGAAGCCCGGCGTGCTGAACTGGTAAGGCTGGACCTTCAAGTCGGCATGGGCAAGTCGGCATGGGCAAGTCGGCAGGGCTGGAGAGGCAATCGCTGCAAGGAAGCAGCAGGAAAGCTCAGGAGCATGACCCCATCGCGCGAGAGCGCGGTGCGTGGTGATTCTGGTCGCGTCGGACTTGTTGGCTGGGCTTGCTGGCTGGGTTTGTTTCCTGCCTGCGGACTGGCTTGCGGTCTGGCTTGCGGTCTGGAGTGAAATCTGCGTTCGGCTTTGGTTTGTTCATCCACACACGAGGAGATCGTCATGGTTCTGTCCCGCACTGCCCTTCTTGCTTGCGCCGCTGGCGCGCTCGCTTCGGTTGCCTGCCCCGCGCTCGCTGGCGCCATCAACCCTCGCTTCAACGAGGTGATGATCAACGTGCCCGGCAACGACAACGGCTTTGAGTACTTTGAGATCCGCGGCGAGCCCGGCGCTTCGCTGAACGGCGTCTGGATCGTCGTCATCGACGGCGACAACAACACCTCGGGCAACAGCGTTGCCACGGGCAAGGTGGACTTTGCCTACAACCTCTCGGCATTCAGCCTGGGCAGCAACGGTCTGCTGCTGCTGCGCGACAGCGCCACCGTGCTGAGCCCCGCCCCTGAGGCCGGCACGACGGTCATCGCTGGCCCCGACTTTGTCGGCTGCGGCGGCCCCAACGCCGACGTGCCCACGTCGAACATCGACATCGAGAACGGTACCGCGACCTATCTGCTCGTCCGCAACTTCACCGGCGCACCCTGCCTCGACCTCGACGCGGACAACAACGGCACGCTCGACAGCCAGCCCTGGACCGAGATTCTCGACGTGATCGGCTTCGCGAACGCTGAGGACTTCCGCAACCCCGCCCTCACGAACCTCATCTACGTCTACGCGACGCAGCTCGATGGCCTGAACATCACCGACACCAACCCCCTCTCGCCCGCGGGTGGCTTCACGCCCGACTACTTTGCACGCATCTGCGACTACACCGTCGCATCCGACGCGCTGGGTGCCAACCCCGGTCCTTACGGCATCGACATCGGCGAGGTGCTCTACTTCCCCGCTGGCAGCACGCCCACGCTGCCGGACCCCTACCTCCTCTCGCCCGGCGGCCTGAACGTGTGCCCGGGCCCGACCCTGCCCGCCTGCGGCAGCATCGACTTCAACGGCGATGGCCTCTTCCCCGATGACAACGACCTCGTCGAGTTCCTCACCGTCCTCGCGGGTGGCGATTGCTCGCCCGGCAACACCTGCGGCACGATCGACTTCAACGGCGACGGCCTCTTCCCCGACGACAACGACCTCGTGGACTTCCTGACGGTGCTCGCGGGTGGCACGCCCACCAGCTGCACGCCATAAGGATGGGTTTTTGGGGTAGGCTACGAGCCTGCTCGTTGGCACGGATGATCTCATTGGCGCACAACTCCACGCCGGGCGTGTCCACGAGGGCATGCCCGGCGTGTTTGCGTTGCGGACGCTGACGTGTGGCGCGAGGTCGGGCAGTTTTCGCACGAGCGCGGCGTTCCTGCCCCAAGTTTGGGTTGCATTCGCTGCGGGTTTGGTGTATCTTGGGAGGTGATGCCCTCACGCTCCACCCCCGCTGCACCGTCCCGCTCCGCTGCCACCTTTGCCTTGCTGCTAAGGGCTGGCGTGTGCGCTGGGCTACTCGGCCTGCCGGCATCGGCACAGGCCGACGACGGCCTGACTCCCAGCATCGCGCCGCCCACGGAGCTCGTGCTCGCGGTGGGGCTCGAGGGCGTGGCGCACGCACCGCAAGGGGACCTCGAAGATGGGCCGAGCGTGGTGCTGAGCACGGACATCGTGGCACCGGCAGGCTCTCCGTGGATTCGCCTGAACCTCGCGGGCACGCACCTGGCGGGCGAAGCGGGTGCCGAGGGCGCAAAGCTGCGCATCACGAGCCTGCTGGATGGCGACGTGCAGATGTTGAGCGGTGAGTCGCTCGCGCAGGCGGGCTCTGCAAGTGTGTACTTTCGCGGGCATGCGGTGCGGGTGGAGGTGCTGAAGTGGGCCCATGCCGACGAGGCGTGGCAGACGAGCACGCTGCGCGTCGCGAGCCTGTGGCATGGCGAGCCCGCAAGCTTTGGCACCCGCAGCATCTGCGACAGCACCGACGATCGCGTGCTGAGCAGCGAACGCCGGAGTGGGCGACTGAGCATGGGGTGCACGGGGTGGCTCACGAGCGGAGCAAACACGCCCACGCTAACGGCTGGGCACTGTGGCATCACGTCAACCACCGTCATGAGCTTTCAGGTGCCCCTCTCGACCAGCGGCGGCGGATCGCAAGCGGCGGCAGCGGCCGACCAGTATCCGGTGGAGTTTGCGAGCGTGCAGGGGGCCAACGGAGGCGTGGGCGGCGACTGGAGCGTGTACGCAACGCTCGTGAACAGCACCACGGGCCTGACGGCGCGCCAAGCCCAGAACGAGCTCTACACCCTCGCGACCACCGCGCCGAGCGTGACGAGCGGGGCGCAGATTCGCGTGACGGGCTATGGCACCGTCTCGAGCCCCGTGAGCCCGACGTGGAACGGCGTGCAAAAGACGCACACAGGCGCCTACAGCAGCATGAGCAGCACGACACTGCGCTATCGCCCCGACACCACGGGCGGCAACAGCGGCAGTGCGGTGCTGCACGTGCCCAGCGGGCTGGCGATCGGCATCCACACCCACGGCGGCTGCGGCAGCGGGGGCAGCGGCGCGAACAACGGCACGAACATTGGCCTGCCTGCGGTGCAGGCGGCGCTCGCCGCGCCGCGGGGCGTGCTCGCCAGCGGCGTGGGAGCGGCAGCAAGCGCCCTCCAGCAACCCATCCTCGTGCTCGGAGACGACGCGAACAACCTAGGGCGCATGAACCCCTTGACGGGCGCGTTTGGGCGCACGCACGTGGTGGGGGCACGCTGGCAGAGCGTGACGTGGGACGCGCTGCGTGAGGAAGCACTCGCGATCAACGAGGCACGCCAGGTGTTTGTGCTGAATGCTGCGACAGGCGAGGCGACGCTGCGGGGCACCATCAGCGGCACGACGCTCGTGTTCACGGGGCTCGCGCTCGACCCTGCGACCGACACGCTGTTTGGCGTGACGAACAGCAACGGGCAGTTGTGGACCATCAATCGAAGCACGCTGGCGGCCGCGCCCCGGGGCGGCACAAGCGTCTATCGCTACACCGCGCTCGAGCACGACGTGCAGACGGGGCAACTGTTTGCCATCGACATGAACGCGACGGCTGGGCCTCGGCTGGTGCGCATCAACCCCGCGACGGGCGCAGCGACGCTGGTGGGCGCACTGGGCATCACCACCGCGAGCGTGCAGGGCCTTGCGATCGAGCAGCAGGCGGGCAGGCTGCTTGCGATCAACGCAGCGACCGACCAGACGCTGACGATCAACCGCAGCACGGGCGCAGCAACGGTGCTGGGACCGAGCGGCGGCAGCTTTGGGGCGAGGCTTGGCATGGCGGGCGTGTTTGCCGCGTGCGCGATCGACCTGGACTTTAACAACGACACGCTGTTTCCGGATGACACCGACCTGGTGGCCCTGCTCACGTCGCTCGCGGGCGGCGCGTGCGTCGGGTGCGACAGCATCGACGTGAATCGCGATGGGCTGTTTCCGGATGATGCGGACCTGCTGGCCTTCTTGGAAGCGCTTGCGGGCGGGTGCTGAGGCTGCAAGGCCGAAGGGCAAACCGGCGTCGTGCCCCCTGCGTCACTACGCTGGCAGCATGGCGAAGAAGCCGGCAAAGAACGAAGACAGCGCGGGCGAGGGCAGCCAGCTCGTGCGCGCTGGGGGGCTGCCTGCGGTGCTGTTGCTGGGCGGGCCCGAGGCGTTTTTGCGCAACTCGCAGACGGCGGAGCTCCGCAAGAAGCTCGAGAAGCAGCACGGTGAGGTGGACGTTGTGACCTTTGATGGCGCAACGACGCAGGCGGCGGAGGTGCTGGATGAGTGCCGCAGCTTTGGGCTCATGGCGGCGCACAAGCTGGTGATCGTCGATCAGTTTGACGAGCTGATTCGTCAGGAGAATCGCGCTGCGTTTGAGCGCTATGCCGAGTCTCCGCCCGAGGGCGCGACGCTGGTGCTGCGGAGCAAGTCGGCGGCGATGACGGGCAACTTTGAGAAGTCCTTGAACGCTGCGGGCGTGCTGAGCAAGTGCGAGGCGATGGCCGACGCGGAGGCGATCAAGTGGGTGGCCAAGCACGCGAAGCAGGAGTATCGCGCGGAGCTTGAACCCGCTGCGGCTGCCGCGCTGGTGGGGCGCGTGGGCACGTCGATGATGCAGCTGCACTCCGAGCTTGGCAAGCTCGCGGCTGCGTCGGGCGCTGGGGGCAAGATTGGCACCGCGCTGGTGGCAGAGTTTGTGGGCGTGAGCCGCGAAGAGGAGGCGTGGGCGATTCAGCGCACGCTTTTGACGGCGGACACGGGCGTCGCGATCTCGCACCTTCGGCACATCGTGGGCGTGAGCCGCCAGCCCGCGCAGGTGGTGATGTTTGCGATGACCGACCTCGCCCGCAAGCTGCACGGCCTGAGCGCGGGGCTGAAAGCCGGGCGCGGACCAGCCGAGCTGAGCAAGGCGATGAAGCTGTGGGGGCCCGCGACGGACTCGCTCATGCACGTGGCGCGACGAACGCCCCCGGCGCGGACGCTGATCTTTCTGCGCGCGTGCCTGAAGGCCGACGAACGCGTGAAGACGGGCTTTGCCGACGCGGAGCGCGTCCTGGAGATGCTGGTGATCCGCATGCATCGCATTCTGATCTTCTGACCTTGTCAGCACAACTCCGCGCGAGCGTTGCGAGCTAGAACAACCCCTCCATCGAGAAGTACCGCTCCCCAGTGTCATAGTTGAAGGTGAGAATCCGCGCATCCTTCGCGATTGCCGGGCCGCCCTTGGTGCTGGTGTCGGGCAGCTCGCCCAGCTTCTTCGCCACTGCGGCAAGGCTCGCGCCGGTGCTGACGCCAGCAAGAATGCCCTCCACCTTCGCGAGCTTCTGCGCGAAGGCGAAGGCCTCGTCCTTCTGCACCTGCACGATGCCATCGAGCACGCTGGTGTCGCAGTTCTTGGGCACAAACCCCGCGCCGATGCCTTGGATGGGGTGCGGGCTTGGTGTGCCGCCGCTGAGCACGGGGCTCGCGCTGGGCTCGACGGCGAACACCTTGAGCCCCGCATAGTGCGACCGCAGGGCGCGGGCGCACGCGGTGATGTGCCCGCCCGTGCCCACGCCCGTGATGATCGCGTCCAGCCCTTGCGGAAAGTCTGCGAGAATCTCGGGCACGGTGGTGCGCAGGTGCACGTCGATGTTCGCGGGGTTCTCAAACTGCTGGGGCATCCACGCGCCGGGTGTCGCTGCCAGCAGCTCCTTCGCCCGCGCGATCGCGCCGCCCATGCCCTTCTCGCGAGGGGTTAGCTCGAAGGTCGCGCCATACGCCGCCATGATCCGCCGCCGCTCGATGGTCATGCTCTCGGGCATCACCAGCAGCAGCTTGTAACCCTTCACGGCGCACACCATCGCCAGCCCCACGCCCGTGTTGCCGCTGGTGGGCTCGATGATCGTCGCCCCGGGTCGCAACGAGCCGTCGCGCTCTGCCGCTTCGATCATGCTCAGCGCGATGCGGTCCTTGATGCTGCCGCCCGGGTTCTGGCGTTCCAGCTTCATCCACACGTTGGCGTGGGGGAACAAGCGGGCGAGGCGCACGTGGGGCGTGCAACCGATGGCATCGAGGATGGAGCGCAGTGGCATGGCAGAAGGGTATCCGCCGCACGCCAAACCCATGCCAAAGCCCGTCACGCCAAAGCCCATATCGTTGCCCACATGCCCCTCAGCCCCCTCAGCGATGTCTTCGCCGACCTGCAGAACGGAAAAATGGTCATCCTCGTCGACGACGAGGACCGCGAGAACGAGGGCGACCTCGTGCTGCCCGCGCAGTTCGCTTCGCCCCAAGCGATCACCTTCATGCTCAGCCAGGCGATGGGCTACCTCTGCCTCAGCCTGCCCAGCACAGACTGCGACCGCCTGCAGCTCCTGCCGCAAGCAAGCCTCAACACCAGCGTTCGCGGCACCGCCTTCACGGTGAGCATCGACCTGCACCCCTCCCACGGCGGCACCACTGGCGTGAGCGCCGCAGAACGCGCCAAGTGCATCCTGCTCGCCATCGACCCGCGCACCACCGCCAGCGACTTTGTCCGCCCCGGGCACATCAACCCCCTCCGCGCCCGCGATGGGGGCGTGCTCGTGCGCGCAGGCCAGACTGAGGGCTCCATCGACCTCTGTCGCCTCGCGGGCCTCACGCCCGCCGCGTGCATCATCGAGGTGATGAACCCCGATGGCACGATGGCCCGCATGCCCGACCTCGAAACCTTCGCCCGCCGCCACAACCTGCGCATCTGCTCGGTGGCGCAGATCATCGAGCATCGCCTGCGGCGTGAGAGCCTGGTGCAGCGCGTGGGCGCAGCGCGCGAGCTGCGCACGCCCGAGGGAACTTTCCACGCCCACGTCTTCCAAAGCCGCGTCGACAGCCTGCCCCACCTCGCGCTCACGATGGGCCTCGAGCATGCTTCGCACGCCACGCCCATCGACGCACCAACGCTCGTGCGCATGCACCGCCGCCACCTTCTGGGCGATGTCTTTGGCGAGCTTGCCACCGCGCCGGGCGGCAAGAGCACGAGCGACGTCCTCCGCGCCAGCATGCGGCTCATCGCGAGAGAAGGCCGCGGCGCGGTGGTCTACCTCCGCCCGAGCCAGATCGCGGGCCATGGCGACGGCGCGGACACCTCGCCCAGCACATCGCCCGCTGCCGACACGACTACGACCGACCTCGAAGGCCGGTTGCAGACTTTCCGCACCTCCTCACCCGCGCCCGACGCGAGCGACGCGCCGCGCCTCGACCGCAGCGTCGAGGGGGCCAACCCCTCTGCGAAGACTCAGGCCGGCTCGCAGGCCGACCCTGCAAAGGCGAAACCCGCCGCGATGGACCTGCGCGAGTATGGCGTTGGAGGGCAGATTCTTCGCGATCTGGGCCTGCGCAAGCTGCGGCTCATCACCACCAGCACGAGCGACCTGCCAGGCCTGGATGCGTTTGATCTGCACATCGCTGAGCGTGTGAAGCCGTAACGCGTCACACACGGTGCTTCGATTTGTTGAGTCACTGTGGTGGCACAGGCGTCTGGCCTGTGCCCTCCGCGCAGGCGGCGTGCGCACTGCACACATGTGCACCTTCAGACGCCCGCAACGACGCGTTCGCGCCGCGGGCATGCTCTGTGCTTCGTCGCTGGTGCTCGCCGAGTGCTCAGCCGAGACGGCTGAGCCACCGCCGCGCCACCGCTGAGTGACTGTGGAGCCTGAGCGAAGCAGCGCGTGCGGCAGCTTGGTGTCCTCCCGGTTCGGAGAACCGGGGTACCCGCTCCACGCTGCGACGCACTCACCCCGCAAGCACGCGTGGCCCAGAACGCGTGATCGCGATGCAACGCTCGACGTAGGCCGCGGGTGAGCGGTCGCGCGTCAGCACGCTCCAGCCGTCGCTGGCGAGCACGAGGGTGGGCGCACTCTTGCTCAGGCTCACGATGGGCTCGATGCAGATCACCATGCCGGGCAGCAGCGTGAAGTCGGGCAGGGCACGCCCGGAGGCTTCGTCCTGCTCGTGGGGCAGGCGCTCAAACCAGGCTGTGGGAGCCTGGTGCAACTGCTCACCAATGCCATGCCCGTGATAGCCCGCGAGCAAGCTGCCGCCGCGCTCGCGCACGAACTCGCGCGTGCGCTGCACGATCGCGCTCCAGCGTGCGCCGGGTTGGCAGAGCGAGATGGCGCACGCCGTGGCATCGTGGGCGAGGGCCGCGAGCGTGTGAGCGCGATCATCGGTCCGGGGAACCGACGCACCGGGCTCAACAAGCTGCGGCACCACCACCGTCGTCGCCGCGTCGGCATGCCAGCGCACGCCGCGCTCGTCGGCGACCGCACACGCGACATCGATGGTGACGACCTCGCCCGCCGCAAGCACCCGCGCGCCAGGCACGCCGTGCACGGCTTGCTCCTGCACGCAGACGCACGCGGCGGCCGGAAAAGGCTGCGTTGCCCGCTTCCCCGGTGGCACAG
>JAIYDA010000102.1 GCA_027487735.1 Planctomycetaceae bacterium
GGCGGCGGCGGCGGCGGCGGCGGCGGCGGCGGCGGCGGCGGCGGCGGCGGCGGTGGCGGTGGCGGCGGCGCCACGACCGGCACGCGCTGATCCAGCACGCGGCTAAACAGTGCGTCCACCAATGCGTTGAGGTCCGTCTGGTCTCGCGGCATCGTCACGCGTTCAAACTGCTGAATGCCCGCACCATTGAACACGCCCGTGCTGCTGCCGAATCGTGGCAGCGGTCGATTTGGAGCATCTCCCGTGGTGCGAACCGTCCCATCAAACGTGATGTCGCCCCCCGCGACAAAGTCCACGCCCGTGTCGAGCTCGCTCGCTCCGCCGGGCCTCAGAATCTCGCCCACGGGGCGGCGCAAGATGTTGATGTCAGGCGACGCAACCCGCATGTTGCCAGCGGTGTTGATGTCGCTGATCGTCGCGCGTGTGGTCGCGAGCAAGTCGAGGTCGCCCAGCACCGTGAACTTCTCGCCCTCGCACACGAGCCACTCACCCGTGCGGATCGTCGTGTCGCCCTCGGCAACGATGGTCGCGCGATTGGGCACAACGCGGCCCGACACCTCACCCACGGTGCAAAGGTCAATCGTCGTGAGCGGCGCGCTCGTCCCCACGTCTCCACCAAACACGATGAGCCCGCCAGGCTGCGTGCGCACCGTCAGGGCGTGCGAGCCATTCACATCATCGCCAAAGCGGATGGTGCCAGCAAGGCCATTCGCGTCTGCGGGCGCAAGGCTCGTGAGCGTGGCATCGCTCAGCAGCGTGGTCGTGCCGTTGTAGCGTTGGTCGCCCTGCGACACGATGCGAACGCTGCTGCCCGGCGTGCCTGCTCCGAGCTCGGTGTTGCCATCCACGCGAAGGCTCGCCAGCGGCGCGAGCGTGCCCACGTCCTTCTCAAAGATCGCGCGAGGCGTCACGAGCGTGAGGGCGTTGCTCTCGCCTCGCACGCTATTCAGCACATCGGCAAATCGCACGAAGGTGCCCGCCGTCAGCCGCACGTCGCGGTCAAGCCTCGTGGGCCCGGCGTAGGTCTGGCTGTTGCGAGTCAGCACGTCGTTGTTCAGCGTCGCGCGGCCCTCGACGAGCAGCGTGCACAGGCTCAGCGAGTCGTTGATGAAGGTGCGACGGTCGAGGCTTGCGTCCCACTTGCTCGCGCTTGCAAGCACAAGGTCGGCCCCGTTCACCTTCGCGGCCTGATTGATAATGACATCGCCCAGGTAGCTCTGGATCGTGTACTTCACGTCGCAGCTCAGCCCCGCGCCAAACTGGCTTGCGTCGGGCAGGTCCTCGCTGCGCACGGTGTTGTTCTGGCTGATGCTGATGGCGCCGGGGCTCGTGCCCGGGCCACCGGGGCCAAAGAACTTCGGCGCGTTCGTCAATGCATCCACCCGCGCATCGCCCGGGCTGCCCAGCGAGCCCGCGATGAGCACGATGTTGGGGCTCTGCGCGAAGAGGCCCGGCGCATCCCATCGCAGTATTCCCGTGCCGTCGCGGGCAGCGTTGATGAACAGGTCATCGCCCGCGATGAGGTTGCCGCGGATGACGATGTCGTCATCGCTCTTATAGATGCTCTTCTCCGCCGTGCGAACATCGGCGTCGATGATCAGGCCGCGCGTGCCATTCACGTGCAGCGCGAGGTAGTCGTGCTGCCGCACGCCATCATTGCCCGGCGCAATCCGCACTGTGTCCTGCGTGCTCTCTACAAACACACGCGTCGTGAGCGGGTTGCCGATCTTGCTGTCGCTGCCCGCCCTCAGGACAAACGCGTCGGCCTGCTCGATGCGCACCGCCTGGTCGTTGCTCACGAACGCCTTGCCCCAATCGGCACTGCCCGAGCGAGCGAAGATGCGCACGTCGCGCAGCGAAGCGCGGAGCGCGGTGCCCTCGCCCTCCACCGTGTCGATCACATTCCGGGCCGCATCGATCGTGAGTGCGGTCGCGCCGATCGAGAGGCCTTCGAGCGTGGTAGGGGGGCAGTGGTCGCAGCCGCCAAACGCCGGATCGGTCACGGCACCGAATCGCACATCCTGCCCAGCCACGATGCTCAGCTCGCCGTTTGCCTTGTCGATGTTCGAGCCGACGATCGCGTCGCGAGTTGCCTCGACGCGCACGTTGCCCAGCGCAGTCTCGATGGCCTGCGAGCTGATGGCGTATCCCTCGCTCGGGATCGCGCCGCTCGCAAGCTCGCCAAAGCCGCTGCCCACCGCGGTGCTGGGGCCGATCGTCGCGTCGGTTGCGCTCAGGGTGAGCAGCCCGCCCGCGCCCGCCGCGCCTTGCACGTCCACGCGTGCATGGAAGCCGATGTTGCCCTCGCTGGCGATCAGCACGTCGCCGCCCTCAGCCTCATTGCTCGAGACGTCGATCTCGCCGTTCCGCGCGGCATAGGCAAGCGTGCTTGCTCGCACCGCCACGCTGCCCCCGGGCCCTGCGTTGCTGGTTGCAATCGTCGTGCTGCCACTCGACAGCGTCGTCATGCCGCCCGCAAACCCGCTGCTATCCAGCAGCACCTGCCCACCCCGCCCGCTCGCGGCCGTCGCGGCGATGGCTCCATCCTGCTGCACGAGCTCGCCCCGCATCGTCACGCTGCCCGCATCGAGCGAGCTGGCGCTCTCGACGCTCACGTCGATCTCGCCGCTGTTGCGCACGCTGCCGCCCGCAGCCTCCAACTCCACCTGCCCGCTGCTGGCAACGATGACGCCCTTGTTGTGGATCGCTGCGCCCAGCACGTCGCCCGCGCCGAGCGAGATGCGACCGCGCGTGGCTCGAATCGTGCCCGTGTTCGTGACGGCGGCTTCGCCCGCTGGTGCGCCAGTTGGTGCGCCAGCTGCATCAATGCGCACGCTCACGCTGCTGCCCACCTCGCGCACCGTCACGTCGCTGCCCGAGACCATCGTCACGAGCCCTTCGTCGCCCACGATCGTGCCCGTGTTGAGCACCTGGCTGCCCACCAGCACGGTGCTCGCGCCGCTCGTGCCAGCGTTGATGGTGCCGTGGTTCTCGATGCGCCCCGCGATGTTCTGGATGCGCATCGTGCCGTTGACGAAGTCGTCGTTGGCGATCTCGCCGCCCGCGGCAAAGATGCGCGAGGCATTCACGACGCTGTTTGCGCCAAAGACCACGCCCGCGCGGTTGACGAAGTAGACCTGCCCGTTCGCCGTCAGGCGACCGTTGATGTGCGTGGGCGAGCCGCCCGTGATGCGGTTGAGCACGCGCGCGTCGACGCCCGGCTGAACAAACCGCACGCTCTCGTCAACACCCACGTTGAACTGGGTGTAGTTGATGATCGCGTTGTGCGACGCCTCGATGACGGTCTGGCTGCCGATGCGATTGATCGTCGCGACGCCCCGCACCACCTCGGGGTTCTGGATTCCTTCCTGCGCGAACGCGCCCGGCGCAAGCGCGAGCGCCGTGCCAGCCGCGAGCAGCAGCAAGCCCGGCGTGCGAAGCGCGGCCCGCGAGCGTGCGCCCGCATGCCATGCGACAGAGTTGCACGATTGTGCCTGAGTACCCATCTTCGCGCTGACCTTCCCTTCTTTGGCCGACATCTTGAACCGGCGAAGCCAGACGCTTCGCCTCGGTCCCTTCGTCGGTCGAAGGGGAAGCTGCGCGCCTTAGTACACCAGTGTGGCTACAAGATGCCACTGAGAATCGCCGGCGTCAACCTCATTCCCGCCGCCAACACGCTCAACGTCCGTGAGAGCCCATCCGTAGTCGATACGAACGTTAAACCTGCGCGTCAACTGTAGTTCTAGGCCCACGCCCGCGCCGACCAATGTCTGGTCGAGTTCGAAAGATTCGCGGTCGATGTTCCTTGTCCACCCAGCGTCCACAAAGGCGCGGCCGATGAGGTCCCAGTCGGTTGGGCCATACTGATACTGAGGCCGCCAGCGGAAGGGTTGCCCAAACAGCGAGCCGGGCTGCTCGCTGCTCGAAAGGGCGTTGGCGACGTGATAGCGGTACTCGGCGCTCACCACGAGCGTCTGATCGCCCGCGGCGACGGCCTCGGGATAGCCGCGAACGGTGTACAAGCCGCCGATAACATCTTGGTAGTTGGGGATCAGGCGTTGCCCAAAGCTCGTTTGCCCAGCGGCCCGCAGACCAATTTCGTGCACCAGTCCGGGGCTCGCGGCGAGCGCGGGGTCGAACAGGGGCTCGAGGTAGAACTCGTGGCTCACGTCCGCTCGCAGCACGGCCCAGGTCTCGTCGGCGTTGAAGCGGCCCAGCGTGTCGCGTGCTGCGCTGCTGGCTCCGTCGATGCTGAACTCAACCATTGCCTGCGCGAAGGTGCGGACATCTTCGCGGCGGCGCTCGAAGCGAGCACCGGCGTAGGCGAGCAAGAAGCCGTCATCGCCCTGCAGGTTCGCGAGGTTGTTGGAGACGTCGATGTGGTCGTAGCGCAAGCCGCCGATCACATCCACGAACATGTCGGGGTTCTTCGTGCCCTGCCAGACGTTGTAGATTGCCTCGGCACCGATGCTGAAACCTTCGCCCTCGAAGGTGGCACCGGGCTGACCCACGTCGGCTGCGGAGTAGGTGTAGTACTGGCCATAGATCGCGCCGCGCAGCTTGCCGTCGCTGGTGAAGGGACGCTCGTAGCGCCCGCTCAGGGCATCGACGTTGTCGAAGCTCGTGGTGTAGTCGAGGCTCAGCACGTCGTCGTTGTTCGTGAGCTGGTTGTGGATGAACCCGAAGCGGTAGCGCCACTCGTCGGTGCTGCGGTTGCCATCGCGGCGCACCTGGGCATAGAGCATCCACGGGCGATTCTCGGTCACGAGGTAATCGACCGCGACCGCGCCGGGGGCTTCGCCCGTGGGAGCGACCGACACGTCCACGCGTCGCCCGGGGTGGCGATTCATGCGATAGGCGAAGCGATCAAGCACGCTGCTGTTCAGCAGCTCACCCTCTTGGCCTTCTGCGGGCGTCTGCACGGGGCTTTGGGCCAGCAGGCGTGCGTGGGCGGGGTTGTTCACCAGTTGTTCATCTTCACCAAAGCGTTCGCCCAGCGCGACGCTGCGCACCTGCCCCACGTTGCCCGTGGTGACGAGCCAGGTCAGGGTTGTCACGCCGCTGCGACGATCGACGATCGCGCCATCCTCAACGCGAATCTGCTCGCGGTCGGGCTCGGCAAATGCGCCGATGAGGCCCAGGTCTTTCAGGCGATTGAAGATCGCGGCGCTGATGGTGGGGAGGGCAAGGTCGTACACAGCTTGGGGCTGCATGGTGCCCAGGTCTCCCAGGCGCACGCTGCGGGTGGGGATACCCGGGCGCGGGGCGGTGAAGCCATCTTCGAGCACGCCCAGCAGCACGGTGCCGTTCGCGACCTCTTCGATCGGGGGCTGGCCCTCCATCGGGCGGACGTAGGCGATGGCGATGCCCGTGAGCACGCGGCGCTCGCCGTCGATGTCGGAGTCGCCGCTCGTTGGAGACATCGTCGCCATGGCGGGGACCTCGATCGCGGGCTGGTTGCCCGTGATGGGTGCGCTGGTTGCGCCGCCCTGCGGCGCAACGGCGGACCAGTTTCCCACGGCAACGCCTGTGCCAGCGGTGAGGGCGAGGATCAGGCTGGGTTGGATGGTGCGGGTCTTCATGGTGAGGCTCGACATGCTGCGGGTTGCAAATGGTGCAGCTGGGATCGTTCTGTGATTGTTGAACATGGTGCTCGCGCTGTCGCGAGCCCACAAGGCCTATCGGCCCTTGCGAGCCCAGAGTTCAAGTTCTCACCGAAGGAGGGTATTCGTGGGCGGACAGGACGCGCGGAGCGTGCGCGTTTCGGCGTGCTGGTCGGATCGCGCCTCAACCGGGGCAGTCTTTGCGCCGATAGCCAAAATCGAACCCTCTCGCACAAGGACAGCGCACCATGACCAATCGCACGACTTCCTCGTTCTCCAGCCGTCGCTCGCTGCTTGCGGTGGGCCTGCTCGCACTCGCTCTGGGCGGGTGCGCTTCGCAGGCGCCCACGCTGGTGAGCTACAACACGAGCGAGCCCTTTGCGCAGCCCACGAGCCTGGCGCAGCTCTCGTCGCTGGGCGCGGGGGACAGCCTGGGGCAAGAGGTGTATCGCCAGGATGTGTACCTCGCGTATCTTGATCGCGTGCAGAGCAACACGGCCACGGCGAGCGTGACGAGCGACCCGGCGGGCGGCGGCGGGGAGTGAGCGATCAGCGACTAGGCAGCTTGCCTGCGAGAGCATCGCTGAGCAGACCTTCGCAGCTTGCGACGATCATGTGATACATCGCTTCGAAGCCGTCGTGTCCGCCGTAGTAGGGGTCGGGTACGTCGAGCGTGTGTTCGGGCGCGTGCGCGAGCGCGGGGTCGAAGCTGCGGAGGAGTCGCACGCGCGAGCGCGGCACGCCGAGGTCGATGAGGTCGGTCTTGTTGCGGTTGTCCATCGCGATGAAGACGTCAAACTCGTGCACGTCGGCGTCGGCATCGACTTGTCGCGCGGTGTGGTCGAAGGTCAGGCCGTGCTGGGCGGCGACGAGGATGGTGCGCGGGTCGGCACCTTTGCCGGCGTGCCAGTGGCCTGTGCCGCAGCTATCGACGGTGAACTGCTTGGCGAGGCCTCGCTGGGTGACGAGGTGTTGGAAGTGTGCGCGCGCGAGGGGCGAGCGGCAGATGTTTCCGAGGCAGACGAAGAGTAGCGAGTGCATAGAGGAATGATTCGCGGGCATGCTGGCCTGCGGTGGGCGCGCTGGCATGACGCGACGCGTGCGCGCGGAGTGGGCGCTGGGCAGTCGTTGGGGGCTTGCGGCAGGGATGATTTGGACCAGGCGTAGGCGGGAGGGGGCTGGCGCGGCGAGGGGCCCATCTGGGCCTTCTGCCGCGCGCTGCTCTTGGGCCGCGCTACGGGTCGGCGGGTGGCCCTTCGCTTTGCTTGCGCTGCTGGGGCAGCATGCTAGGCGAGGGGCACACGCGAGGCCTTGGCTTGCCTTGCAAGGTGGGCGATTGTGACGGTTTCCTCGCCTGTCTTTGCGTTGAGTGTGAGCTCAATGCGGAACGGGCCCCAAGAACGTCGTGGTCGCGGGCGCTGTGCAAGGCTTGCTGAGGCCTCCGGAGGAGGGGGCGGTGGAGCCGCGGCGCGCGCGCGCGGTGGCGGGGAAGAGTGGCGAAGTGGCAGAGTGGCGGAGTGGCAAAGTGCTGGAAAACAAGTGGATTGTGGAGAGTTTTGGGTGGTCAGGATTTGTTGTTGGGCCACGGTGTGCGCGCAGAGATTTCAGCCACGGCGCGCGCGGAAGTGAGCGGGGGGTGGAACTCGGTTCGCATCGAGGGCTTTGAGCCCTCGATGCGAAGCACCACGCGGAGCGTGGTGGTACCCAGATGCGAGATGCAATGCGAGGGGGCGGGACCAATCTAGCAGTTGCCGCCTGCGAGGATGCGGAGGAAGGCGATGAGGTCGTTGTCGTCGGGGAAGAGGCCGTCGTTGTTGAAGTCGATGTCGGCGCAGGCGTTGGTGCTGCAGGGGCCGCCTGCGAGGACGGCAAGGAAGTCGATGAGGTCTTGGTCGTCGGGGAAGAGGGTGTCGGCGTTGAAGTCGATACTGTCACAAACGGGTGCCGCGCAGCCCCAGCGAGCGATGAATGGGGCAACGACGCCGCCGGCAGTTGTGAAGTCGCCTCCGGCGATCACGTCGCCATTCGAGAGGGTGGCAAGACTCAGCACAACTCGTGTGCCATACATAGACCCGTTCATCCCTGTGCCCATCGTCGTCCATGCGGTACCGTTCCATCGCGCGATGTAACTCACTGGAACTCCGCCAGCTCTGTCGAAGTCGCCGCCTGCGACGATGTCGCCATTGAGGAGTGACGTGATCGCGAACACGGTAGCTCGCGAACCGTTGTTGTTCGAAATGCCCGATCCCATTGCAGACCAGAACGATCCGTTCCAACGTGCGATCGAGTTTGCTGGCTGGCCGTCCGCGGTGCTGAATCCGCCGCCCGCAACAATGTGACCGTTTGGAAGTACGGCAAGACTCCGAACAAAGCCGTTAAAGCCTGTGCCAAGGGGAGCCCAGGCCGACCCATTCCATCGCGCGATCCGGTTCGCGGTGCCGTTTCCCGTTGTCGTGAAGGGTCCGCCCGCCACCACGTCTCCATTTGGAAGCGTTGTAAGCGCAAAGACGCTGGCTGGGTTGCCGCCATCGCCCATTCCCGGACCCATGGTCGCCCAGTTCAAGTTGCGCCATATGGCGACTCCGTTCGCATTCACGTTTCCTGCCCCGGTAAAGTCACCGCCAGCGACAAGGTCGCCGTTCGGAAGTGGAGTGATCGCATTTACCGGGCCCCCCATACCCATGCCAAGTGCGGCCCAGGACGTGCCATTCCACCTGGCGATGCGGTTGGCGGGAACGCCGCCAGCTATCGTGAAGCTGCCTCCTGCGACAACATCTCCGTTGGGCAAACTGGTAATAGCGGTAACTTGCGGAAACAAAGTGGAGCCATTTCCGTTCATCCCGATGCCCATCCCCGACCATGTCGAACCGTCCCAGCGCGAAATGCGGTTTGCGACAGCGTGACCGGCGTTGGTGAACAGGCCTCCGACGACAAGGTTGTCGTTCGATAGTCTGGCGATCGCACTGACGTAGGCGTTCATCCCACCGTTCAACGGTGTCCACGCGTTGCCGTTCCAGCGGGCAGCAGAGCTGCCTGCGAGAAAAAGGCTGTTGAAGGTGCTGCCAGCGAAGAGGTCGCCATTGGGGAGCATTGCTAGGGTGTTGGGGGCGCTCGGCAAGCCAGAGCCCAACGCGGCCCATGACCCTGTCGAAGCGTTCCAAACGGCAACGCGGTTGGCGGTGATCTCACCCACCGTGGTGAAGTCGCCCCCAGCAAGCAAGTCGCCGTTCCCAAGCGTCAAGAGCGTGCGGACGTTGATGTTTGGGCTCGAGCCCAAGCCTGACCAACTTGTTCCGTTCCAACGAGCGACTCTACCAACCGTGGCGGTTCCGGAAGCAGTAAAGCTTCCGCAAGCGACGAGATCACCGTTGGGAAGTACAGTGATGTCAGATACGCTAGCATTCAATCCTGATCCCAGCGGAGTCCAGGTGGAGCCGTTCCAGCGAGCGATTTTGCTTGCTGAGATGCCCCCGATTGCCGAGAACTCACCTCCGGCGATGAGGTCGCCATTGGACAATCGCTTCAAGGAATTCACTGTGTTGTTTGCGCCAGTGCCAAACGAGGCCCAGGTTGTGCCGTTCCACTGTGCGACGTAGTTCACGGTGATGCCGCCGGCTCGGGTAAACCAACCGCCCGCTACGACATTGCCATTCGAAAGCGTCTCGACAGTATAGACCCAGTTGTTCAAACCCGTACCCAGTGGAGCCCAAACAGCAGTCTGAACATTCCAGCGAGCAATGAAGTTGGCGTTGATCCCGCCTGCCGACGTAAAGGCTCCCCCGGCCAAGAGGTCGCCATTGGGGAGCGTGGCGAGAGAGGAGACCGTGTTATTCATGCCTGCGCCCAGGGGAGTCCACAAGCGAGTTGAGGGATCATACATCGCGATGCGATTGGCAATGACACTACCAGCGATTGTGAAGTCACCAGCCACGACAAGCTTTGGGCTTTGCGAACCCGGACCATCGGGGTCCCACATCAATGCCGCAGAGACGGCTCCGTTTGTGCCGGGCAAGGTGGCGGTTGTTGGGTCAAAGGGCTGCCACGCTGGCTCGCATTGGGCCAAAGCAGTGGTCGGCGCTGCAATGAACGTGAGCAGACTGACGAACGCAAGCGATGCGAGCGTGGCCAAACGCTTGACACCTCGGGCGTGGGTGAGCATGGTCCAGGTTCTCCAATGCTGGGTTTGGCACAATCGGGATGAAATTGTACGCCGCGTGACCGGCGCGAAGCTGAGGATGGCGGCGAACGGAAGAGCGATTCGGCGGAACGAGGCAAGGCCCGGCACCAAACTTGGTTCTGGAGCTTGTTCACTTTCGCTCTATCGATGCATCGTTCTTTTTTCTGCAATGCCCTGCACTGGTCGATCGTTCAGCGCGACTGGGTTGTCGCTTTATGTGCGGACCTTCTCACCCGCCACTGGTCTGAAGTGCGAGCCGTCGAGACGCAGGCTGCGGTTGGCGAGGGACTCCCCCAAGGCCAGGCAGCCTTTGAGCCAGCTCAGTGCGGGAAGCTCAAGCCCACGGTGCTGATATACAGGTCGCGGTGGTGTCGAACCGACCTAGCAGTCGCCGCCTGCGAGGATGCGGAGGAAGGCGATGAGGTCGTTGTCGTCGGGGAAGAGGCCGTCGTTGTTGAAGTCGATGTCGTTGCAGGTGTTGCCGGGTGAGCAGTTGCCGCCGGCGAGGACGGTGAGGAACTCAACAAGGTCGTTATCGTCGGGGAAGAGGCCGTCGGCGTTGAAGTCGATGGAGTCGCAGCCCACCACGAACGTGACGGCGAGTCGGCCGTTGACGATATCGCCCGACCAGGAGCGCACGGCGATGTTGTATTCCAAGCCGGCGGTGACAGGGATGTTGGTTAGCTTTGTGCCCAGGCCGCAGCCGCCGACGTCGTCGCCGCAGACTGAGAAGCCGGCGTCATCGCAGCGGCCGCGGAAGCCCAGGAGCGTGTCGGGCTGGCCACCGGTCGCGCCGGTGTCGCTGTTGCAGGTGCTCAGCGTCAGCGTGCCGTTCTGGGTGGGGCGGAAGCGGAACCAGACGTCGTTGCCGGTGGGCGGCAGGGAGGGGTTGAAGCAGGCGGTGGTCCACGGGCCGTCGACGGTGCCCAGCGTGGTGGTGTAGGTGTAGATCGTGGTGCCGGGCGTGGTGGCGATGGGCGATTGGAGAGCGGAAAGGCACGTAGATCCGCGCGGGCGGACGGTCAGGTTGGCGACATCGATCGTCGCGTCGCCGATGGCGTTGGTCGCGCGAAACGTGATGGGGAAGACGCCGATCTGTGACAGCGGTGGATCCAGAAGGGTAACGTTCCATCTTTCAACGCTCGAATCAAACTCCAGGCTCTCATTGCTCGGCCCGCCGATGGACGAAAGATCGACGGTCACGCCCGTGGTGTTGGCGCTTGCGGAAGCGACGAAACGGGTGCTGTTACCACCGACCTCGTCCACCACGTCGTTGCCATTCACCGTCGGCGCCACCTGCCCGCCCGGCGTGTCCATGCGCACGGTCAGCAGCGTGGGCAGCGTCAGCGTGCCGCCCGGAGGCACCACGCCAAAGTTGTTCCCGAACGTCGAGTCGAACCGCGCCACCGCGATGTAGTAGTCGCCCGCGGTGCCGCCTTGCTCGATTGATGCCAGGCCGCTGAGCGTGCCGTCGCGGCCATTGTTGGGCTCGCCAGTGGACTGCCCGACTTCGGCAACCGGCGCCGGCCGGCCAAACGCGCCGGGGGTGACCATGCCAAACGAAAGCGCCGAGAAGTTGTTCGCGCCATCGTCATCGTCGGTGGCGATCAGCGTGCCGTCGGCGGCGAACAGAGCGATCTCACTATCGCCAAACCCCGCGCCCGACGTGCTGATGTCCAGATACCGGTCCGGCGGCGCGATCCGCGGCACACGGATCTTGAACCACGCCACCGGCGCGGCGGGGGTGAGCGTGATGTTCCGAGTCTGCGTCGTTGAAACGGTGCTCCCAAAGTTGCCCAGGTCCGTCACCGTCACCCCCGCGGGCTGGGCGAGGGCTGTGCCCGCTGCCGCCAAGACAGCCACGACACCGATGGAAGGTCGGAACATCCGCACATTGGTTGGACGCTTGCTCTTCATGACAAAGCCCTCGGGGTGTATCGCGGTCGCGCAGGGTGCTTCCGCCGTGCTATATAGAAGATAGCGTGAAAACCGCCCGTTGCGCAAAGATGACTGGAAGAATCTCTGTTGCGACGCCCGAAAACGACGTTTGCGACGGCGGGCAGCTGTGCTCGCGAGCGAGGGGCATGCCGAGGTGCTCGCCCCCAGAGACTGGGTGCAAGGCGTCGGGGCATGGTGCAAAGGCAGCCCGCGTGGTGAGCGCGCGGGCGGGACGTGCTTAGCAGTTGCCGCCTGCGAGGACGGTGAGGAAGGCGAGGAGGTCGGCGTCATCGGGCAGCAGGCCGTCGTTGTTGAAGTCGATGTCGTTGCAGGCGCTGGTGCTGCATGGGCCGCCTGCGAGAACGGTGAGGAAGTCGATGAGGTCGGCGTCGTCGGGGAAGAGGCCGTCGTCGTTGAAGTCGAGGGCGTCGCACGTGCAGGTGGGGGAGCCCGTCATGAGGCTGTTCATGAGGGCGGGGAAGTCGGTCTCGATGTAGTCGAGGCCGAGGTTGATGGCTTGGAGGATGCGCTCGGGGTCGTTGAGCGTGAAGGTGCTCACGAACATGCCGTTGGACTGGATGAGGTTGATGGTGGTGGGGTTCAGCGCGCTGCTTCCCCAGGAGTAGTCGAAGCCCACGACGCCTTGGGCGCGGAGGGCGGCGGCTTGCGCGGGGGGGGGGGGGGCGAAGCCGCCGATCATCCTCGCGCCGGGAATCGCACCGGCGAGGTAGTTTACTTGCGACTGCCCCGGTGCCCAGAGCCAGACGTCTTCGACGTCGGCGCCGGCCTCGTTCATGGCGGCGAGGATTGCGGGGCCCATGTTGGACACTTTGATGTCGAGGTAGATCTTTGTGGCGCCGTTGCCATATTGCTGGGCGAGGCGGAGGACCTGCGCGACGGTGGGGACGCGCTGCTGGGCGTAGGCATCGCTGAACCAGGAGCCATTGTCGCCTTGCGCCAACTGGGAGGCGGTGAAGGCGACCGTGTTGCCTGAGAGGTCGGTGGTGCGGTCGAGGGTTGAGTCGTGCATGGCGACGGCGACGCCATCGCTGGAGAGGCGGATGTCGACTTCGATGGCTTCGACGCATTGCTGCAGGGCACGCTCGATGGAGGCGAGCGTGTTCTCGGGGGCTGCGCCCGAGTCGCCCCGGTGGGCGATGATGCCGATGCGACGCGCGGTGCCCGCGGGCGTGACGGCGGGGGTGCCTGCGACGTCGATGCCGTTTGCGGTGGGGCCCCCGAGGGCTTCGATTTCCTGCTGCGTCATGCGGCGCGGGACGAACTTGAAGCTGCTGACGAAGGCCTCGGCGGTTTCGCCGTTCTCATCGCCAAAGAGCACGAAGCCCTGGCTTGCGCCGGCGTTGGCGAAGAGGCCCCAGCGCGAGGAGATTGCGGTGCCTGTGCCGCCTTGGCCTCCGACGAAGCGACCGTCGATGAACTTGTATGCGAGGCCCTCGGACCCGCCCCCTTGCACGTCGGCTGCGCCGATGACGAAGGCAACGCGGTGCCAGGTGTTCGCGCCGACAACGCCCGATGCGGGCGTGCTGTATCGGCTGCTGATGCCGATGCCGCCGCTGGGGTCGATGAACATGTCGCCGTCGTTGGCGTTCGTGAGGTTTGTGTTGTAGAGGCTGCGCCAGCGGTTGGCGGAGGCGGTGGGCCAGAGGATGTCCATGATGATGGTGTAGTTGTTGACCCATGCCTGGCCTGGGAGGTTGGGGCCGTTGGGGGGCGCGTTGTGGTCGACCAGCAGGCCCTGGGCAGCGGTGAAAGCGGGCACGCGCATGACGCCTGAGTCGCCGCCCGGCAGCAGGGGAAGGCCGAAGGAGCTTGCGGAGCCGAACTGCACGATGGCGGGGTTGGAGCCGCGCACGGCGATGGTGCCGGGGCCGTAGGCGGGGGCGAGCGCGCTGTCGAAGTTCCAGAGGGTTGCGTTGGAGTCTTGGGCGAACGCGGCGGGCGCGAGGGCCAGCGCGGTGACCGCGAGCGTGGTGTGCGCGATGTTGCGGAAGGTCGTGAGCTGGGGGGCGCGATGCATGGCGGGTCTCCGGAGACAGAGGAAGAGTCTGCGGAAGACTACCGCGAAGACGGGTTGGGAGCGCAAGGCGTTGGATAAGAGCGGGCGAAGATTGCGTGTGGGGGGTGGGCGAGTGAGGCGTTAGCAGTTGCCGCCTGCGAGGA
>JAIYDA010000007.1 GCA_027487735.1 Planctomycetaceae bacterium
GCCGACGCGAGCGAGGCGAGCCTGAGAGCCGTGGGCGACCGCTTGCGAGCAGCGGTGCACGCCCTGGGCAAGCCCCACGAGAAGAACCCCGGTGGCGTCGTGACGGTGAGCATTGGCGTCACGAGCTTTCTGATGGGCTCGAAGGAAGAGTTTACCAGCGTGCTGGAGCGTGCGGACAAGGCGCTGTACACCGCGAAGGAGTGCGGGAGGAACAGGGTCGTGCTGGGCAGGTAGTGGCTCGCGGGGCTTGCTGCTGCGCAGGGCGTGGCGAGGCGCACGCGTGAGGCAAGCGCCGAGCGACAAGGCCTCCGCCCAAGCGCCCGCCCGCTGCCGGGCCCGCGAGGCACGACGCGGCAATCGGTCTCTTCCGACCCGCACAGGAGCGCCAAGCCCTTCCACAGGATTGCTATCCTGCCACGCTCCATGGCGTCTGCCCTCGCAATCACCAACCTCTCGTTTGCCTACCCGGGCTCGCAAACGCCCGCGATCAGCGACATCTCGCTGCGCGTGCAGATGGGCGAGCGCCTGGGCGTGCTCGGGCCCAACGGGGGCGGTAAGAGCACGCTGCTGAAGCTGGTGCTCGGGCTGCTGCCCGCGCCGCGGGGCACCATAGAGGTGCTGGGCACCACGCCCCAGCAGGCGCAGCGCGAGGGGCTGGTGGGCTACGTCGCGCAGAAGCAAGAGGCGGAGCTGCGCTTCCCGCTCTCGGGCAGGCAGGTCGCTGCGCTGGGCGTGGGGCTGCGCACCCGCTGGTGGCAAAGGCTGGGGAGCGAAGAACGCAAAGCGGTCGACGACGCGATCGACCTCGTCGGCGCGAGCGCATTCGTCGACAAACCCATCGGCGAGATGTCGGGCGGGCAGGTGCAGCGCGTCATGATCGCGCGAGCCCTCGCGACCAAGCCCAGCCTGCTGCTGCTCGACGAGCCCACCGTGGGCATCGACCCCGCAGGCCAGCAGCAGTTTGCGGAGTTTTTATCGTCGCTGGTGCGGCAGCTTCGCCTCAGCGTCGTGCTCGTGAGCCACGACCTGCGCACGATCGCGGCAGGGTGCGACCGCGTCGCGTGCCTCTCGCGCACGCTGCACGCGCACACGAGCCCCCAGGGCCTCACGCCCCAGGTGCTCGCTGAAGTGTTTCGCCACGATGTCGCCGCGATCTTTGGTGATCTGCACGTGCACGCGCACAAGCCCGAGGAGTGCGACGTTGCGGGCGTTGCAGCACCGGTGTCGCTCACGGTGCGAGGCAACGGCGCGACAAACTCTCCACCGCGGGGCGAGGCATGAAGACCATCGAGTACCTCAGCTCGCCCGACCTGCGCCCGCTGTTTCTCCCGGCGATTGTGGTCGTGCTCGCGATCGGCGTGCTGTGCAGCCTCGTGAGCGTCGTGGTCGTGCTGCGGCGCATGGCGTTTGTCGGTCAGGGCATCAGCCACGCCGCGCTGGGGGGCGTGGGGCTCGCAGCGGCGCTGGGGCTTATGAACAGCAGCAGCGGCACGCTGGGGCCAGCGCAGTTTGGCGTCATCGTGGGCTTTTGCATGCTCGCGGGGCTGCTGATCGGATGGATGTCGAAGCGCGCGGGGGGCGGCACGGGCCCCGGGCACGTCGAGCCCGACACCGCGATCGGTGTTGTGCTCGTGGTCAGCATGAGCATCGGCGCGATTCTGCTGCATCGCTTCTCGCCCCGGGGCGTGGCGTGGGAGAGCTTTTTGTTTGGCAGCGTGCTGCAAAACGACTGGACGAGCGCGAAGGTGGCGTGGGGCGTTGCCATCGCCAGCGTGCTCTGGCTCGCGATCGTGCGCAGGCGGCTCACGTTCTGGGCGTTTGACCCCAGCGCCGCCCGCGCCATGGGCGTGGGCGATCGCTGGCTCAGCGCGGGGCTCATGCTGCTGCTCAGCCTCGCGACCGTGACGGCGATGCAGCTCGCGGGCGTGGTGCTCGCGACGGCGATGCTCGTGCTGCCCGGCGCGATCGCCCTTGCGCTGAGCAAGCGTGCGGGCGTGGTGCTGGCGGTGGCCCTGGCAAGCGGCGTGCTGGGCGGGCTGCTGGGCGTGGTGCTGAGCTTCGAGCTCGATTGGCTGCCTGGGGCGACGATCGTGGGCGTACTGGGCGTCGCATATGCCCTCGCGCTGGGGGCGCGGGCGCTGCTCGCGCGAGGTGGGGCCCGCGCAAAGGTGCACGCATGACCGATCGCCCTGGGCAGCATGCAGACCAAGCACGGGAATCGCACGACGTCGCGCGCTGGCCCGCGCGAGCACGCGATGCCCACAAGGGCACGTGCGGCACCGTCGTCATCGTCGCGGGGTGCTGCGAGCCGCGAAGCTTCATGGCAGGCGCGGCGATGCTCGCTGCCCGCGGGGCCTTGCGCAGCGGGGCGGGCCTGGTGCGCGTGGTGTGCCCCTTGCCACTCGCGCCGCTGGTGCTGAGCGCGCTGCCCAGCGCGACGGTGTGTGCTTATGAAGCCGACAACGCCGGGCACGCGAGCCCGAGCGACGCTGCCCACGCCTTCGACGCAGCGTGCGAAGGTGCCTCGTGCATCGTCGTGGGCTGCGGCCTTGGGCAGAGTGACCACGCCCGGGCGCTGGTCTATCGCTCGCTCAGCTTTGTGGGCTCGGGGTTGCCCGGTCGCGGCGCGGTCGCCCTCGCAGATGTGCCCGTGGTGCTCGATGCCGACGGGCTGCGCCTGCTTGCCGACATGCGCGTGAGCGCGAGCGAGGTGCGACGTCCGCTGGTCCTAACGCCCCACCCCGGAGAGTTCGCGGCCCTGTCGCAGGCGATGGCGGTGGACTTCTCGCCCAGCGAGGCGAGCGACGCAGCCCGCGTGCGCGCCGCAGACGCCGTGGCGCAGAAGCTCGGGTGCATCGTGGTGCTCAAGGGCCATCGCAGCGTGGTGAGCAATGGGCACGACGCGTGGGTCTGCGACGCAGGGCACCCATGCATGGCAACCGCGGGCACGGGAGACGTGCTGGCGGGCGCACTGGGCGGGCTGCTGGGGCAGCACGTGGAGCGCACGCGGCGGACGACGCCAACCTCAAGCGGGCTGGATGCAAGCGAGC
>JAIYDA010000130.1 GCA_027487735.1 Planctomycetaceae bacterium
AGGTGCTCCCAGAGCTACTCCCAGAGCTACTCCCAGAGCTGCGACATGAAAGCGTCAGAAGCCGTGACACAGACTGGCTCGGCTTCAGAAAAATGCCCCCCGAAGGACTCGAACCTTCGACCCGCTGATTAAGAGTCAGAATGGAAAGCCTGCAAACAAAGCACTTGCGCCGAACGCCCCGCACTCACCTACGCAATCGGATGTGGACCTTACATCGACGACACAAGCCGACGAGATCTCCATGATCGCAGCACGGTGGCCTGATCTGCCCCCCGCGCTCCGAGCTGGCATAGCGGCGATGGTGAATGCCACTCCCCGTCCACGGTCCTGAGCAACCCATGGGTCGGATATGCCTAACAAAAACCAATCAATATCACGATGTTTGTGAATTACTGGGAGCTGTTTTTGCATGGATGCTGTGCTGCCCGTCTGAGCAAATAATCCGCCGACAGCGCGGGGCCGATGTTGCGACGCCAACCCCGAGTGCAATCGCGGGGTTCGCGTCAACATCCGCGAAGCCTCACGTATGTGGCCCAGTCGAGGATGGTGCACGTGCAAGATCAAGGCGAGGCGGGGCGTGAGAATCCGACTGAACTTCAGCGACTTGATGCGGTCGGTGAGAAAACCCGGCAACTGGTCAAGCGAGTCCCCACTTTGCAGGCGCGAATGCGCACCGCCGTCGAAGACTTCACTGCACTCCTCGCGACGCACCAGGATGCCACAGAGCAGTGCCACCGCGCAGTATGGACCGCCGCGCTGCGCGTGGCTGAACTCGGCGTGATCGAGGAACCCCGGACCGACAATCTGCCGGATGATTTGGTGCGATTTGTTGAGCTGTACGCGTTCGAGTACCCGCAGGCGATTATTGACAAAATCAGAAAGCAAAACCTGCCTTTGTCCGACTCAGCAAAAAGAACGTTGCAGCGACTCCAAGCTCAGTACGTCGCCCAATGCCTCCGACAGCTTCTGAACTTGAAGCTCGACTCGAAGGGCCCGAAGCCTCTGAAAGCCACTAACGAGTGGCGACCCATGGTAAAGCTTCTCAACCGCCCAGAGTTCGAGCCGCCGCCAACCCCGCTTTCGCTTTCGCTACATGACTTAGGCGTTATCCGAGCGGCAAACCCCGACGACATGATAACGATCGCGTGCATGCGCCTCGGCGCGCTGGCAAACCTTGGGCAGATTCGCGCAACACTTCCCAAACCTGGGGAAGATCAGAGTGTGTTAGCAAAGCTCTTATATGTCGCAACCCTTCCAACCAACGGACGAGCCCGCCCGGGCGACGCTGTCGCCGACCCGAACGAGCTTTCTCCGGACTTGGCCGAGCAACTCCTCGACGAACTGGAAGCGTTTACTGCGACCCACGAAATGCCCCGAAAGGCAAAGAGGTTACCCGAGTTGTTGGCCCACGATCGGCAAGCATGGCAGCTAGCCACCCTGCATGGCATGACCCAAGGTAAAGTGGCAGCGTTCTTGAATAAAGAACATGGGACGAGATACACGCAAGGTCAAGTGTCGCGGATGATTGCCCGCGCTCAGGCACACGCCGAAGCAAACGGGCTGGCAAACAAAATCGAGCAACCGCGTGCTCGACCACGCATGATTACCATGGATCCACGTCGACTAGGCCTTGGGCCACGGACAGACACGCGGAAACCCCGCCCAAGTGATTTGGACGGCACCGACGAAGACAATTGAAATGCCTTCGTGTGACACTTTGTCGCGTGGAAAAAGTCAACCAGCTATCTCCGCGGCGGAGATGCAGGGCCAACCCCAGCGATCATCCCCTCGTGTGTTTTTTGGACGATGAAAGCTCTGCCGCTATTGTGGCAAACTGATCCAGCGCAGTCTGCAAGTCATCCGCAATCTCTTGCGCCAGCACATCCGGCTCGGGCAGGTCATCCCCATCCGCCAGCGATTTGTCCTTGAGCCAGAAGATGTCCAGGTTCGCCTTGTCGCGCTTCATCAGCTCGTCATAGTCAAAGGCTCGCCAGCGTCCTTCGGGTCCGACGCCGCTTTTCCCTTCCGCCTCCGCCCATGTCGGCTTTCTCGTGTGCCGCCCGTCCGGCTTGTAGCACGCCACAAAATCGTCGAGGTCGGCCCGTTTCAGCGGTCGCTCCTTCTGCGTGAAATGCATGTTGGTCCGCAGGTCATAGACCCACAGCTTCTTCGTCCACGGTGCTTCTTGCGCAGGCTTCGCGTCGAAGAACAACACATTGGCCTTCACGCCCTGCGCATAGAAGATGCCCGTGGGGAGGCGCAATAGCGTGTGCACGTCAAACTGCTTCAGCAGGTTGCGCCGCACCGTCTCCCCCGCGCCGCCCTCGAAGAGCACGTTGTCGGGTAGCACGACCGCCGCGCGGCCGTTCACTTTCAGCAGCGTCTTGATGTGCTGTACGAAGTTGAGCTGCTTGTTCTTGGTTGTCGTCCAAAAATCTTGCCGCTCGTATGAGTTGTCTTCCTTCTCCAGCTCGCCGCCCTCGCCGACGATCGAGATGCTGCTCTTCTTGCCGAAGGGCGGGTTGGTCAGAATCATGCTGAACCGCTCGCCGGGGTCGCTGGCAAGCGAATCCACCCCGCTCTTCACCGGGCACGGGTCCGCGTCGATGCCGTGCAGGTACAGATTCATGATGCACAGCCGCGCCGTGGCGGCGACCAATTCCCAGGCGTGCACGAAGTTCCGTTTGAGGTGCCTCTTTTGGTCCGGGTCCAGGTCGTTGCCGAAGTGGTCCACGACGTACTTGTGCGCCGCGAGCAGGAACCCGCCCGTGCCCGCCGCTGGATCGCAGACGGTGTCCTCGGGCGTCGGGCGCATGACATCGACCATCGCCTTGATCAGTTCCCTCGGCGTGAAGTACTGACCCGCGCCCTTGGGGCTCTCCGCCGCCGAGCGTGCCAGCAGCCCCTCATAGATGTCCCCCTTGATGTCCGAGTCCATCCGCGTCCACTGCTCGGCTCCGATCAGGTCCACGATCAGCCGCTTGAGCGTGGCCGGATTCTGGATCTCCATCCGGGCCTTCTTAAAAATCTCACCGAGCATCCCCGGCTTGTTCCCCAGTGTTTCGAGCACAAGGCGGTAGTGCGTCTCCAGCTCCGCGCCATCGAGCTTGAGCAGCGACTCCCACGACCACTTCGCCGGCACGATCGCCGGCCGGTTGTACGGCGGCCGCGTCATTTCATCGGCCATCTTCAGGAAGAGCAGAAACGTGATCTGCTCGGTGTACGCCATGTACGAAAGCCCGTCGTCCCGCAGGACGTGGGCGTAGTTCCAGGCTTTATTGACGATCTGGGAGGTTTCTGGAGGCATAAATGTCGTCACCTTGCGATGTGTGCCGGAGTGAGCGCCATCAAAGTCTTCACCGCATCAGCGCCCTTGGGCAGGAGATAGTGTCTGCGGAGCTTCCGAAGGCTGATGTAGCCGCTCGGGTCGCTCTCCCACTCGCCAGAAATCTTGCGGTAGAGGGAAAAGCACCCGCCGTCACCGACAAGTATCTTTGAGCAGTTGTGGAGTTGGTGTTTCTCGCAATAGCCGACAGCTTGCTCGACAACATCCTGGAGGGGATTGTCCATGCCCTTGGCCTCGCACACGAGCCCGCACGAGGACGGAGTTGTTGGCGCGTGCGTAAACACGGCCAAGTCAATCTTCCGCCATTCAACCGCCAAGAGCTGCTCGGACCACCCGAGGGCGAGCATGAGCGGGAGGATCATGTGGGCGACGACCTCGTGCTCGGTCGGTCGCCCCGGCGATCGTTCCTCGCCGTACCAAGCAAGCAGGCCACGGAGTTTCCGGATTGCGCGTTCAACGTGCAGGCAAGCCTCGTAGCCTAATCCTTCTCGAAAGAGAGCGTCGGACAACTGCTCCGGGCTGAGCGGCGCGGGCGGCACTTCTGGCAGGTCTCGAAGAGAACGGCGCGTTACCTGCGGAAGAAGGTGGCGGATAGGGTCCAGACTCGTCGCATCTTTAACGCGCGAGAACGTTGTCACTCGTGGCCGATGTTGAAACAAGCCACTCGAAGACTGGATTTGTTGGAGCGCTGCATCGTGCTGCCGTTGCCAGATGACACGGCGGCAATGCTCAAGATCCCACCCGTAGATATCGTCGAAGAGCGTGGTGTGGAAGTAGTCACTCTCCACCACACCGATGGAAAGCACGTTGTACCCAGAGCGCAGGAGCACCAAGTCACCCGACTGCACCTCGGTCGCAATTTGACGGATGTACGTGATCTTGCCCTCGCCCTCCACTTGAGCCTCTGGATTCTCGTCATAGAGGCTCGATGAATAGGGCCCGAACCGGCCCGGTCCGAGGAACATCACATCGTGATCGAGAAACAGGCGCTGATAGCGTCGTCCCTTCTCCCCGCACGCGATTTGCCATACCTGAGGATTCACTCGCAAGCTCCTAGGGAACGGCCGATGGAAACGGTTTGCGACCGCTCCTTACTCTGTAGAACGTGGGCGTACTTCGAGGCTTTGTTGACGATCTGGGAGGAGTTAGCCGTCATGCGTTCATGCTCGATGTTCTCTTGTCGAATCAAACGACTGTGCCAGCAGGCAAGCAATCCTGTACACAGTCCAAACGCGGGATATCAACGGCACATCAGGTAGGTTCCACCCATCGCCGTTCGACCAAGACCATTTCTCCAGCGCATTTCGATCATTCGCGGCCGCCGCCGCACCAAGCTCCGCTGCCACGGACTTAATGGAAGGTGTTGCTTCGGTGGACTTCGAAACAAACAAGGCGCACGTGCGAAGCGCATCGCAGACGATCTTGTCTCGTACCGCTTCGCGCACACACGACCAATCGAAACGGCTCTCGAGGGCATTCAACAGATCTTCAATGGCTCGAAATTCCTCGGAGTTCATGTCGACAAGCCTGGCAGCGGCCTTGTCGCGTGTAAGCAAAGAACGCGCGGACGCCCACACCTCACCAGACTCTATGGCCTTCGCGAGAAGCGTGCGTGCGCTATTGCTCGTCTCGACGACAGGCGGCTTCTCCACAGGCGCCAAGCTTTGGGCTATAGCCTCGCGACTGAGTGCTTTCAAGATCCGTGCACGCCAGCGAACGCGCTCAAACGCTGTCAGAGATGCAACATGGCCGGAATCCCCAGTGTCCGCGTCGTTCACGGCTCGGCGGTCATACCCGTGGACGTAGAGCGACCTGGATACATAAGCCCCATTGAAAAATGCGCGCCGTTCAGGATCATCGCCATACCGACTGCACAAAGCGTTCACGAATCGACGTTGCCCATCGCTTCTGGTGTCAATGCCCATTGCAGCTTCGATGGCAGCGCAGTGCGTGGCACAGTCATGCGCAAAGCTGCCAAATAGTTGGTCATTGAAATGAGTGCGAAAGTACTGGCGAACCGCGACGATGCGGCGGTCTTGCGGATCGTGAGCCATGAGCGCGAGTAGGGCGCTCGCGTCTGCTCGGTCAACATGAAGTCGCCTTGCTCTGTCCATTCCACGGATAGAGAGGGGCGGGAACACACGAAAGTATTTGGCGCTTTCCATGGCCCTCACGTACTTTGAGTATAAAGTAACGTTTTGCGACGGGTCACTGGCGTCGCCGGGCACAGACAATCCGTAACAGGCGAATTGCTCCGCCGCAATGCTTTGACGGCCATCGTCGGCCAACCAATGCAGTACGGCTGCGATCTCCTCCATGTATCGCTGCAGCCAGTCGGGATCATCCGAGCGCACCAAAGTGCCGTAGATGGGGTCGCCGTCGCGACCTTCCCATGTGTATGGCAATGTCCGAAAAATCGTCATGTATTCCGGACGCTTGCGACCCATCCGCGTGTTCCATACCTCGTCGCTGTCGTCCAAGACCTCCGCTTTGCCAAGTGCCAACGACTGCGCTTCACCGTGCTTCCACTGAACCGACAAGTATGGTAACCACAAGAAAATCACTTCTTGGTACTTCCTAGGGAGTGGACCTTTGCTTTGACCCGTGAAGCCGGAGGACAGGAACGTGGCGATGAACCTGCTTGAGTGTCCACGACAATCGGACGGTCGCTCGGGTCTTGCGGCACGAGTTCGCCCTCGAAGGCGCGTTTGAGGATGGCTTGGCGGAGGCGGGCGGCGCGCTGGAGGGCGTGCTCGACCTGCGTCTCGGCGGCGTCGGCGACGGAGAGGCGGCGATCGACCTCGGCGACGATCTCGGCTTGTTCGGCGAGCGGCGGCAACGGAAGCGGAAGCGCCCGCGACATGCTCACCGAAATGTTGTGCTGTCCAGCCGTTGCCTTCGCCTGAGAGGTGATCCATTGCAGAACCGGATCGGCGAGCAGGCATGTCGCCAGATAACGGTTAGTGATGCCTGGGCCTGCGCGGAAAGACACGATAGCTTGGTTCGTGTTCCATTCCGGGTAGAGGTCCGGCACGATCGACACTTTGCCCAGCGGAGGCCCCACGATGTTCATCAGCACATCGCCCGGAATCGCACGAGAGCGATTCAGTCTCCCGCGGTGTGTCTGCCGCGCGATGAATGTGGGCTTGATTGTGAAGTCCAATGCGCCGGTGAAGGTGAGGTTGTAGACCTTGATGAACGGCACTTCTCCGCTCCCCGCCTGCATCTCGTCAGGCGGCGGCGTGCTTCCGCTCTCGATACTCGTGCAAAGCTGAAGCGATCCCGCCCATGACCACGAGGGTGGCAGTTGGAAGGGGAATGGGGCATGGGGCGACGGCGGCTCCTCGTACTTCTCCCTCCACCCCTTCGGTGGCGTCTTCCCCGCCTCCTTGAACTTGCGGAGTTGGTCCTGCTCCCACTTGGCGCGGCGTTCGGCGAGGATGCGTTCGAGGAGCTTGGCGGCGGGCTCGGTGGCCGGGTGCCGCGTGCGCCATTCCTCGGTCAGACGCCCCTCGACGGCGGCCTTGAGCACGGCCGCGCGGTACCGCTTCAGGTTCGCCCTCACCCGCTCCAACGCGGCCACGCCCGCATCGAGGTCGGAGAAGAGTTCCTCGATCTTGGCAACGATGCGGCGCTGTTCGGCAACAGGTGGCAGACCGATGCTCAGCGCCTTCGCCTCCGGAAAGTAGATCGTTGTGTGCGTGGTGCCCTTACCGAACTTGAGCAGGCTATCGCGCTCGGCGATTAGCAAGTACATCAAGAACTCTGGCGCGAGCGCATCGGAACACTTCCAGTTCACGAAGTCTTGGCTCGTCGCCATCGGTCGGTCCATGATGGTGACGTAGCCGACGGATGCCGTTCGAGAGAGGCAAACAGTGTTCGCTGGCAGCAGCACAGATGCCGAGTTGTCCAACCCGGCCTGCGTCACCGTCTGAAAGGTGGAGGTGATCCTGCGCCCGTGGAATACGCGGGCGTCCTTGATGCCGATCCACGCGATGTCGCCGTCCCAGTATTTCGGATGATTGCGACTCGGCGTATGGCCCGTCGCCATCTCCGCGACATCAGTGAGGCGCACCCACTTCCAGCCGCGGGCGAGCGGCATGTCGGGGATGCCCACCGCGATCGCGTACTTCCCTGGCGTAACGTCTGATGTGGCGGCGCGACCACTCATGCCACCAACCTCTCATTCATCTCGCTCAGCAGCGTCGGCAGCGACTCGCCGAAGACCTCGTACGCCGCGCCCAGCCCGCCCATCTGCTTGAAGGGCACATCCTCCAGCGCCTCGGCTTCGATGGCCAGCGATGCGGCGATGTGGTCCTTGATTGCATCGAGCCACTTGCGCTGCTGGGGGGCGAACGTCACTCCCGCCTTCGCTTTATCCGCCAGCCACGCCGCGTACCGCTCCTCCACGACCTCCTCAACCGGTACCAGCGGCGTCTTGCCATCGATCGCGTGTTTGACGAGCGCGACAAGATCGACGAGCTGTTTGCCACCTTTGCCCTTGGTAGTGCCTGTCTCAACGGCCTCGAAGGCGTTCCACAAGCGGCCGACTGTTTCGGGCTTCCTGGCATCGACAAAGAACGGTGACCCACTCAGTTTCAACGCGAGTTCCTTGACCTGTCCATACCGCAGGCCTGCACGGTAGGGCCGACTGTAGAGGATACGGATTGCCTCGATCTCGTCCTTGTTCTCTTCGACGAATGTCTTGAATGAAGTGACAACCGAACGTGCCTTTTCGAGTGCGGCCGCATCGAACCCTACTCGAACAAGCGAGTCATGATTGACTTCGTCAAAAACCTGCTCGGCGGCGGCCTTTACACGGAGGATGGTGTTGCGGAGCTTTGGGTTGAGGAACGGCTTGAGTGCCTCGGCCATCGCCGCCCGCTCGACCTGTTCGATCTGATGCTCGGTGGGTTCTTGACCTGGCGGAAGCTTGAGAGCTTCTGCGGCTCGCGCGGCGTTGATGTCGGTGTCGATACTCGCGAGCAGCGCGGCTGCAAGGCTTGAGAGGCCCTTGCCGCCCGCTTCCTTGCTGATCTCTGCTTTGCGATCATCGTCAAGCTCGCGATCGAGTCGCGCGAGGCGAGAGGCGAGCGTTGAGACGAGATCGTCACTCACTGCACCTGCTGCAACGGTGTTGAGAACTTTCTCGAGCGCAACCGACGGCTGGCGGTCGAGGGGTTTGGAGAGGGACTTCTCAGATTCGGTGACGCCGACGGCATCGACGATGACGAAGTGGGTCTTTTTGCCGCCTGGAGCGTGCTTCGTCACAACCTCGAGCATGTCGGGGTGAATAATGCGACACCCTCGCCCCTTCATTTGCTCAAAGTAAGCAGCCGAAGTGATGTTCCTCATGAATAACAAACACTCAAGAGGTTTTACATCCGTTCCCGTTGCAATCATGTCAACAGTGACGGCGACGCGAGGAAAGTGCTGGTTGCGAAAATCAGACAACAACTCATCGGGCTTTTTGCCAGTAGACTTACTTGTGATCTTTTGACAGAAATCGTTTCCTTTGCCGAACTCTTCTCGGATAATGCGAGTGATATCGTCAGCGTGCAAGTCAGTCTTGGCGAAGACGAGCGTCTTGGGACATTCGTATGTGCCAGTTTCTGCATCGAAACGGCCTGGAAAGATCTCCGGCAGCTTATCTCGAAACGTGCGAATCACCAGACGTATCTGACTCTCGTTTACGACATCTCGGTCGAGTTGGGTGCCGGTGTACTGGACATCATCGTCGAGCGCTTCGTATCGCTTCTTGCGGGTTGTGCGATCACGGCGGGGCACGAGATAGTCTGGCTTTTTCGCCAGCGTCGCCCCGTCCTTCGTGACTTTGGTTTCGATGCGATACACGTCGTATCCGACATTGACGCCATCGAGCACGGCTTGCTCGTGCGTGTACTCCATCACGAGGTTGCCGTTGAAAAAACCGATGGTTTGGGCGCTTGGAGTGGCGGTCAGACCAACGAGCGTGGCGTCGAAGTACTCCAACACCTGACGCCACACGTTGTAGATGGAGCGATGACACTCGTCGATGATGATGAAGTCGAAGAACTCTGGGGGAATCTTGTCGTTGTACACAACGGGCAGAGGCTGCTTGATGAGAGCGTTTGCGGCCTCAAACATCGACGACTCTTCGCCCGTGTCATCAAAGGCTTCCTCCCCTTTGAGGATCGAGTAGAGCCGCTGGATCGTGGTGATGACGACCTTCGAAGCCGGATCAATCGAGTTCTTCTTGAGATGCTGAACGCCGTACTCCTCCGTGAACTTGTATTGGTTGTATGGCGAGGAAAACTGCTGAAACTCATTCAGCGTTTGGCGTCCCAGGTTGTTCCGGTCTACGAGAAAGAGAACGCGCTTTGCACCACCAAACTTGATGAGTCTATAGGCAATGTTGCAAGCGGTGAATGTCTTGCCCGCACCCATGACCATTTGAATGAGAGCGCGCGGATGGTCGGCAGCGAGTGATCGCTCGAGATTCGTTATTGCCGTAACCTGCTTCTCCCAGAGCCGTGAAGCGTCCAACGGGGGCATGCCGCGAAGACTGGCTCGAAGCTGCGAATCGAGGCTCGCGAGTCTCGCCAACTCTTCCGGGCGATGGAATGCAAAGACCTCGCGGCTGCGAGGGTGCGGATCAAGAGTATTGGTGAAGTGGGTAACCGCCCCGGTGGACTCGTATGCAAACGGCAACGGTGTCCCTTCGGGCATCCACCTCGGAAGGCCCTTGGGCAACCCCGCCGTGTACTTTGCCGACTGAGTTTCGACGCCCCGAAGGGTGTGGCCCTCAGACTTGGCCTCAATGACCCCAATCGCCTTCCCCATCGAGTACAGGAGATAGTCGGCAAAGCCGGTCGCGAGCGGAAACTCGCGTACCGCGACCCCGATGCCCGCTCGAAGGTCCATGTCGCGATAGTCCTGCACACTCCAGCCGCACTGCGCCAAGATCCGATCGATCGTCTGCCGCGCGAGTTGTTCCGGGGAAGATGGTGGCACGTGAGGGCTCGAACTTGAGAAAGTTACACGACGCGAAGTGTAACCAGGCTTCGATGAGCACAGCGGCTTGGGTGTAGAGCCGCGCAGAAGAGCGGGCAGACATCATGTACATACCTCGCAAGTACAGTCCCACGCCTGCAAGCCTGAGCATTCCGCTTAGTGTTTCCGAGACGGATGTGCAGCAGCACTTGCGCCGCTGATGCTGGCTTCAATCTGCTGCTACACCCATGGTCTGCATTCCGCTCAAGGCCCTTGTACAGCCTGAGCCTCCTCGACAGGCGGCTGAGCCTTCGGGAGTGTTCTTCCCGGTCCTCGCCCGTTCCATTCGGTGTGGTACGTCATCGTTGCCGCGCGAGCGTGCCGACTCTCAGGCTGTGGTTGCTCCGAAGTTGGCGCACTGACCGACTCGGCGCGCGTATGCGCTTGTGATTTGTGGCGATTGTGCGGCGTATGCGCTGGTATGCGCGGGTATGCGCTACTCGTTTCTGGATACTCCTGGCCGGCGAAAGGACGCGCTATGCGGCTGCCCACGGAAGTGTTCAAGATGGCACAAGGAATGGAACTGTTGACGAGTCGAGAGTTGGCGAAGCACCTTCGGGTGAAGCCCGAGACTGTGCGAGACTGGGCGCGGCGCGGGCGAATCCCCGTGCTGCGGCTTTCGCCAAAAGTGATCCGCTACAACGCCGACGCTGTAATCGCGGCGCTGTTGGCCACGCCAGTGGAGGGGGTGTCACATGGCAAGTGATGCAAGCACCTCAGCGACGACGGCCCCGTTGTTGATTGACGCCAAGGAGACGTGCGCCCTGCTGTGCCTTGGCGAACGGCGTGTTTGGGAGCTGTCGAACTGTCGCGCCATCCCGTCATTCAAGATCGGCAAGTCGCGTCGGTACTGCCCGGATGAACTGCGAGCGTGGATTCGTGCCGGATGCCCCACCGAACCTGGCGCGGGCGATCGACTTCGGAAGGCGGTGCGCCCATGACCCTGACGCGGAACCACGCGACCACCGCATCTAGGCCTGAAGGGTGGTGCGGCATGAGCGACCCCGTACAACGAATCCTCACAGCCCTCCGCGACCACGGCCACGAACCCCGCAAGGCGGGCGCGGGCTGGACTTGCAACTGTCCGGCCCACGATGATCGCGCCCCTTCCCTTTCAATCCGAGAGGGCGACGACGGCCGCGCGTTGGTGCATTGCCACGCCGGTTGCACCGTCGATGCGGTGTGCGACGCGCTCGCGCTGCGACCCTCCGACCTGTTCGCACGCGACCCGAGTGGGCGGAACGGACACGCACCCAAGTCGCGGCGACGTGGCGACGGCGACGAAACTACACGCAAGCCCGCGCGCGGCGGGGATTCTGTCACCGTCGCCAGTGACGCCACGGACGGGCGTACGTTCCGCACGGCCCGCGAAGCCGTCGCCGAGTTGGAGCGGCGACACGGCCCACGATCGACATACTGGACCTATCACAACGCGGCGGGCGAGCCCGTGGGGCTGGCGGTGCGATGGAACACGCCCACCGGGAAAGAAATGCGCCCGGTGTCGCGGAAGGCGGACGGGTCGCGCTGGTACATCGGCGGGATGCCCACACCCCGACCGCTGTACGCGCTGCCCGAAGTGCTAGCGACGCCACCGGGAGGGCGAGTGTGGGTGTGCGAGGGCGAGAAGGCGGCGGACGCGGCCCGAGCAATCGGACTGCTGGCAACAACAAGCCCGCACGGCGCGAAGTCGGCAGCGAAGGCGGATTGGTCGCCGTTGGCTGGGCGCGAGGTTGTGATCCTGCCCGACCATGACGACGCAGGCGAGGCGTACGCCGACGACGTGGCGCGGCTGGCGACAGCTGCGGGCGCGAGGTCGGTGAGGGTGGTTCGGCTGGTACAACTATGGGCAGAGATGCCCGAAGGGGGCGATATGGCGGACCTGCTTGAGCATCGCGGCGGGGAAGTGGACGGGACACGCGCGGCACTTGAGGCCCTCATCGACGCCTCCGAGGCGCGCAGTGTGGAGCCCGAGGCGAGAGAGGTTCCAGCGTTCAAACCCTTCCCGGTTGAGGTACTGCCCGAGCCGCTGCGCGCGTTCGTTATCCAGGCGGCAGATGCGATCGGGTGTGATGCGTCATTCGTGGCGTTGCCCCTGCTGTCTGGGCTCGCATCATCGATCGGGAACACCCACCGCATCGAGTTGAAGCGCGGATGGACCGAGCCCGCGATCGTTTGGGCGGCGATTGTGGGCGAGAGCGGTACATCGAAGTCGCCCGCGATGGAGCTGGCCCTTCGTGCGATTCGCAAGCGGCAAGGCGCGGCGATGAAGGAACACGCCGAAGCGATGAAGCAGTACGAGGGTGCGCTCGCCCTGTACGAACGCGACTCGGGGAACTGGAAGAAGTCCAAGTCAAAAGAGCCCCCACCCGCGAAGCCCGACGCCCCGATCGCGGATCGGTGTTGGACCGACGACGCGACCACCGAAGCCCTTGCAGTTTTGCTGCAACAAAGCCCGCGCGGATTGCTCATGGTGCGCGATGAACTCGCCGGGTGGTTCAACTTCGACCGCTATGCGGGCGGCAAGGGCGGCGGCGACGCCGCGAAGTGGTTGGAGATGTTCGGCGGTCGCGAAATGGTGGTGGATCGCAAAGGGGGCGGCATGCTCTACGTGCCCCGCGCGGCAGTATCGATCGCAGGCGGTATCCAACCGGCGACGCTCCGGCGCGCGCTGGGGCAGGAACACCGCGACAACGGACTCGCGGCTCGGCTGCTGCTGGCCCATCCCCCCCGCAAGCCCAAGAAATGGACCGAAGCCGACATACAGCCCCACACAGAAGCTGCGCTGGCGGCGGTGTTCGATCGGCTCTTCGGACTGACGATGGAAACTGGCGACGAAGGCGACGAACGGCCCCGAGTCGTGACGCTCGCCGACGATGGAAAGTGGGCGTGGGTGCGGTTCTATAACGAACACGCGGGCGAGCAGGCGACCCTGTCGGGCGACGAGGCGGCAGCGTGGTCGAAGCTCGAGGGGTATGCGGCGCGGATTGCGTTGGTGGTTCACCTCACCCGCTGCGCAGCTGGCGATCCCACGATCGACGATCGGACCAAGGTTGACGCGTCGAGCGTCTCGGCAGGCGTCGTGCTAGCCCGATGGTTTGGTGACGAGGCCCGACGCGTCTACGCGATGCTTGGCGAGTCGGACGAAGAGCGGGCATTGCGCGAGCTGGTGGATTGGATCAGGCGCAAGGGCGGCACCGTGAGCGTGCGCGATCTGACGCGTGGACCGCGCGAGTATCGCAACGCTGAAAAGGCGAAGAAGGCACTCGGAGAACTGGTGACGCTGGGCGAGGGGCGGTGGGAAATCGATACCCACGCTGGCGGACGCGGGCGTCCTGTGGATCGGTTCCGGCTTGTCCAGCGTGGTGACACTGGTGACGGTGACACAAATGGAGGAAATGCGGCCGAGTATGGTATTTCTGTCGCCGTCACCACCGACGCCGATCGCAAGATGACCACCGGCGCACGGGGAACTTTCGGGGATTGGCGCGCGGTGAATCGATGATGGGAACGCTTGCACAATCCGAAGTAATGGGGTACAGTATGAGTATGGGAAGCATCACGGGAACACTTCGAAGGGCCTTGGAGCAGTGCGGGCAAACCCGCTATGCGGTCAGCAAGGCGACGGGGATACCCGAATCCACGTTGTCGCGGTTCGTGGCGGGTGGAAAGCCCTTACGGGGCGAAAACATGGACAAACTGGCGGACTACCTGGGGCTGGTGTTGGTGGCAAAGGCGGGCAAAGCTCGAAAGGACCGGTGAGACATGGCGAGTATTTTCAAGCGAAAGGGCGGAAGCACTTGGATCATCGCGTGGTTTGACCACGAGGGGAAGCGGCGCGAGAAGTCGAGCGGCACGAGCGACAAGCGGCTCGCCGAGCGCATCGCGGCCGGGTGGACCAATCGTGAGATCGAGCGAAAGCAAGGACTGGTGGACCCGCTGGCCGAACGGCTTGCATCCCACCGTGCAAGGCCGCTCTCCGAACACTTCGACGACTACCGCGATTACCTGGAGTCGTTGCAGCGTGATGCGCGGCACGTAGAGGGGACGATTCGCTACCTGTGCAAGGTGGCGGACGCGCTCGAGTGGCGGACGCTGGCAAGCATTGATGCGCACGCCTTGACCGCGCACCTTTCCGAGCAAGCTGAGAAGCGGGGAACGGGCGCACGCACGTTCAATGCGGCGGCGACGGCGTGGCGAGCCTTTGGGCGTTGGTGCGTTCGGTCGAATCGGCTGGCGGCAAACCCGCTCGCCACGATCGGGGCACGCAACACTGAGGGCGACCGCCGACGAGTGCGCCGCGACTTGGCCACGGACGAACTGGCGAGGATTATCGAGGTGGCAACACGATCGCCGAGCGTGACCTTCGCCAAGCAGGTTCGGAACGATCGCGGCGAGAGACACAGCATCCAGACCCGCATGCATGCACCGGACCGCGCGTGGGCGTATCGCATCGCGGCGGCGACGGGTTTTCGTGCTGGCGAGGTTGCGAGCCTGAAGCCTGAGAGCTTCGACCTTCATGGCGACTCCCCGAGCGTGATTGTCGAGGCGGGATACAGCAAGCGCAAGCGTCGGGATATTCAGCCCATCCATCCCGATTTGGCAAATCTGCTGCGGGCGTGGTTGCAAGGCAAATCGCGGGGCGAGCGGGTGTGCCCTCTCCCCGATGGCAAGGCGGGCGTGCTGCTGCAAGCGGATATGGACACGGCGCGAGCGGAGTGGATCGACGAAGCGCAAACACCCGCTGAGCGAGCCGAGCGGCAAGCATCCGACTATTTGCGGCACACCGATGCGGCAGGGCGCGTGGTGGATTTTCACGCACTGCGGGTGTATTTCATTTCACGTGTGGTTGAGGCGGGCGCGAACGTCAAAGAAGCGATGGAGCTCGCCCGACACTCGGACCCGAAACTCACGCTGAAAACCTACGCCCGCGTCGGAATGCACGACCTGGCGAGGGTGCTGGACGCGATGCCCAGGCCCGACACCAAGCCCGCCCGAAATACACAACCCCTTCGCGCAACCGGCACCGACGACCGTGTCGTAAGTCCTTATTTTGACCCCCCGCAAAAAAGCCCGCACTCGACGCGCGAAACAGGGCGGAGCAGCGCGGCATCGCGCGACCAAACGGGCAACAACGCACCCGATGCAGACTGCCATAAGACTCTGGATTTAGCGGAGTTGTGCGGCTCTGCGCGGCATGATGCGGCGAACTGCGAAAGTGCCCCCCGAAGGACTCGAACCTTCGACCCGCTGATTAAGAGTCAGCTGCTCTACCAACTGAGCTAGGAGGGCGGATGGACTGGGATGGGCCGGGCGGATGGTGGCCGACCGGGGGGCTGGCGGGGCTTTTTGGGGGCCCTGCGAGCTGGGAGGGATGATAGGCGGGGGCTGGCGGGGGGGAAAGTGGGGGGCAAAAAAGCAGAACCAAGGCGATGGGTTTTACACCCTTCGCCTTGGTTTGCCTTTGTGCTGGCGCACTCTCACTTGGTGCATGCGGCGGCTTCGTCTGGCTTCGCTGGGGCGAAGCAGACCATCACGCGGGCACGTTCGTGGCGAGGCGGCGTGGCTGCTTGCGCAGCCGCGACGCACCGCGGGCCTGGCTTTGTGTGCGGTGCGGCTCGAGCTCGGCGCGGGAAGCCGCACGGGCGCGGACGGCGGGGAGAGCTAACCATCCCAAGTGCCTTTCCGTCGTTGCCCGCGATGCCGCGAAGAGCGCGAGACGCGGCAGGGGCCGGGCCTCGGAGGAGGGCGGGGAAGTGCCACGGCGCGCGCGCGCGGTGGGAAGAGAGAGTGGCAAAGTGGCGAAGTGGCAAAGTGGCAGAGTGGGGGAAATGCGTCGGAAATTGGGGGGTTTTGGGGGTGGGGTGGGGAGGGGGTGGGCGTGGGAGAAGAATTTTTTTGGTCACGGTGTGCGCGCGGGTTTTGGGGCCGCGGTGTGCGCGCGCGGGGGGGCGGTGTGGGTGGGGGTGGGCGCGGAGACGAGGGGACAGGCGGGACGCCTATCCCACCGGGGAGGGGACAGGCGGGACGCCTGTTCCACCGGGGAGGGCAGAGGAGAGACGCGTGTGCTACTTGGGCGGGGCGGCTTCGAGGGCGGCGGCTTCGGCTTCGGTTTTGGCGATCCAGTTTTGGCGGGCTTGCCACTGGGAGCCTGGGGTGTCTTGGGTGAAGACCTCGCAGGCGGCACGCATGGCGGCGGCGGCGGAGCGGAGGTGGGTTGCGTTGGATGTTGCATTGCCGAGATCGCGGAGGGCGAGGGCGATGTTGCTTTGCGTCAAGGCTCGGTCTTGCGGCAGGGCGGTGCGGGTATACACCTGCAGCGCGAGGCGATACGCAGCGACCGCCTCGGCGAGCGAGCGTGCGCGGTCGGAGCCTTCCCTGGCCGCGGCTTGGTCACGGAGGGCGTTGGCAAGGTTGTTCTGCGTGCGTGCCCAGTCTTGCGGGAGGGTGGCGCGGGTGTGCACCTCCAGCGCGAGTTGGCAGGCAGCGACCGCCTCCGCGAGCAGGCGTGCGCGGTCGGTGCCTTCGCTCGCAGCGGCTTGGTCGCGGAGGGCAATGGCAAGGTTGTTCTGCGTCATGGCCCAGCTTTGCGCGAGGGCGGTGCGGGTGCGCACCTCCAGCGCGAGGCGGCAGGCAGCGACCGCGTCTGCGAGCAGGCGTGCGCGTTCGGTGCCTTTGCTGGCGCTGGCTTGGTCGCGAAGGGCATTGGCAAGGTTGTTCTGCGTGGCTGCCCAGTCCTGCGGGAGGGCGGTGCGGGTGTACACCTCCAGCGCGCGGCGGTAGGCAGCGACCGCCTCTGCGAGCAGGCGTGCGCGGTCGGGGCCTTCCCTGGCCGCAGCTTGGTTGCGGAGGGCAGCGGCAAGGTTGTTCTGCGTGGCTGCCCAGCTTTGCGGGAGGGCGGAGCGGGTACGAACCTCGAGCGCGAGGCGAAGGGCAGCGACCGCCTCGTCGAGCAAGAGTATGCGGTCGGGGCCTTCACTGGCGGCGGCTTGGTCGCGGAGGGCAGCGGCAAGGTTGTTCTGCGTCATTGCCCAATCATGCGGGAGGGCGGTGCGGGTGTACACCTGCAGCGCGAGGCGATACGCAGCGACCGCCTCGGCGAGCGAGCGTGCGCGGTCGGCGCCTTCGGTGCCAGCGGCTTGAGCGCTGAGGGCAACGGCAAGGTTGTTCTGCGTCATGGCCCAGTCTTGCGGGAGGGCGGTGTGGGTGAAAACCTCTAGCGCGAGGCGGAAGGCAACGACCGCCTCGGCGAGCAATCGTGCACGGTCGGCGCCTTCGGTGGCGGCGGCTTGGTCGCGGAGGGCATTGCCAAGGTTGTTCTGCGTGGCTGCCCAGCTTTGCGGGAGGGCGGAGCGGGTACGAACCTCGAGCGCGAGGCGGAAGGCAGTAACCGCCTCTGCGAGCAAGCCTGCGCGGTCGGCGCCTTCGCTGACGGCGGCGTGGTTGCAGAGGGCAATGGCAAGGTTGTTCTGCGTGCCTGCCCAGTCTTGCGGGAGGAAAGTGCGGGTGTAGAACGCGAGCACTTCGCGATAGAGGTCGATCGCTCGGGCTCTGCGCTTGGTGATGGGGGCACCTTCGCTGGTGCTTGCCCATTCGCTCAGTGTGTCCGCGAGCCATGACGTGGCATTGGCGTAGGAGACTGGTGCGGCGTCCTTGGGTGCGAGGGCGCGGGCTTGTTCGAAGGCGGTGGCGGCTTGCTCGAAGCTGCGCTGGGCGTGCAGGGAGCGGCCTTGGAGCATGCGGGCTTCGCGCTCGGCGGTGGTGGCGGCTTCGAGCTCGGCTTGCATCGTGGTGACCACTTGCTGCGCGGCGAGGCGTTTTTGTTGGGCTTGTTCGGCGGCGGCGCCAGCGTTCGTGGCGGCGCTCGCGAAGTTTTTGTCGGCGAAGTCGGCGAGGGCTTTATCAAGAAAAGCTGCGGCGGGGTCGGCGCGGATGGCGGCGATGAAGCTGGTGATGCCGGTGCGGAGCGTGTCTTGGGAGATGCCAAACTCGGTGGCGACGTGCTCGATGGCTTTGTCTTGGATTTGTGCGGGCGTGAGCGGGGGTGTTGCGTGCAGATTGGCGGATCGCTGGCTTTCGAGCTTGCCGTAGGCCTCGACGACGAACTCGGTCATTTTTCGCTGCTGGCGCAATGCTTCTTCGGCAGTGTCGCACTTTGCTTGCAAGAGCTCTCTGTCCTTCTTGGCTTGGGCTCGCACGCGGCGGAGCTTTTGCTGCACGAGGTGCAACTCCTCGCGGATGGCGTTGACCCTCTCTTGCAGTGCTAGGACGCGCTCTTTGAGTGAGGCGTGGGTTGCAACGGGCTCAAAGATGTGGTCCGTGCCCATGAGGGCTGCGCGGTGGGCGTGTTGGAGGGCACGTTTGTCGGCGGGTTCGGCGGGCTCCCGCGAGCCGTCGGGCAGGGTGCGTGGGGGGTCGTAGGGAAAGTTGTCGGCGCAGATGAAGACGTAGACGGGGAGACCGAGTTGCTTGGCGATGTCGAACTCGAGCTGGGTGTAGCTGCGGCGTGGGTCGGTCTCGGCGCGCTGGGTGGGTTCGAAGCCGTAGGCCTCGCCCACGATGTGGATGACGGCGCGGCATTCGCCGATTGTTT
The DNA here is from genome assembly GCA_027487735.1 of Planctomycetaceae bacterium. Classification (GTDB taxonomy): domain Bacteria; phylum Planctomycetota; class Phycisphaerae; order Phycisphaerales; family UBA1924; genus BJHL01. The sequence goes on from JAIYDA010000130.1 coordinate 18,969, forward strand.
TGGTGAGCATTTCGCGCACGGTGGCGGCGCTGGGTGGGAAGTCTGTCTGCTCGACGGAGATGCAGCCGAGCTTTCTGAGTGCGTCGCTGGCGATCTGGCGGCAGGAGCGAAGGTCGCGCGAGGTGGCGCTGATGAAGATTTTGGGGGAGATGTCGGGCGGGGCGGGGGGAGCCATGCGCGGGGGCCTTTCTTGGGGGGAGGGTAGAGGGGAGATGTTTCAAATTTGCAAATGGGCAAATCATCAAATGGGCAAATGGGCAGAGGGGGAGAGGGGCAAGTGGGTGGGGCGGAAGCGAGGGGGAGAGAAGGTGGGGGTGGTTCAAACTACTATGGGGGACATGGTTGCTGCTTTTCTTATCTTGCTTGCGCTGCTGGTGCTGAATGGGATCTTTGCGATGGCAGAGCTCGCGATGATGACCAGCCGTCAGTCGCGGTTGCAGGCGGCGGCGTCGCGGGGGTCGAAGGGTGCGGCGGCGGCGCTTGCGCTCTCGCGCGATCCGACGCGGTTTCTCTCGACGGTGCAGGTGGGGATCACGCTGATCGGGATTCTTGCGGGAGCGTTTGGGGAGAATGCGCTGTCGGGGCTGCTTGAGCCGCAGATCAAGCGAATCGAGCTGCTTGCGCCGTATTCGGACAAGATCGCGCTCGTGATCGTCGTCGTGGTCATCACGTACTTCTCGCTGGTGATTGGCGAGCTTGTGCCCAAGCGGATTGCGCTCGCATTTCCTGAGGCGATTGCCTCGGTGATCTCGCGCCCGCTGAACTTTCTTTCGGTGATTGCGGCGTGGCCTGTGCGGCTGCTGTCTGCTTCGAGCACGGCGATCCTGGGCGTGCTACGCATCAAGCCTCGCACGCACGATGATGTGTCGGAAGATGACGTGAAGGCGCTCATCGCGCGGGCGGCGACGACGGGGGTTTTCACGCCGCAGGAGCTGACGCTGTTTCAGCGCACCATGCGCGCGGGCGACCTCATCGTGCGCGACCTGATGGTTTCGCGGCGCGACATCATCTGGCTGGATGTGAAGGACGACATCGACACAGTGCGCGTGGTGCTGGGCACGAGCCCGCACTCGCACTTCCCGATCTGTGAGGGCGACATCGACAAGCTGCGCGGCGTCGTGCACATCAAGGACCTCATCGCGTATGGGTTGTTGGCGGGCAAGAGCTTTCAGGTGAGCAACGTGGCGAGCAAGCCCTTGTTTGTTCCGGGCACGATGCCCGCGCTGCGGCTGCTCGACCAGTTTCAGAACACCAAAAACCACGTCGCGTTCGTTGTTGATGAGTACGGCTCGGTGCAGGGCATGCTCACGCTGAACGACGTGACGGCGGCGGTTGTTGGGGATATTCGGCGGCGGAACGTGCACGAGTTGCCCAGGCTCGTGCAGCGGTCGGATCGCAGCTGGCTGGTGGATGGCAGGCTGCCCTTGCACGAGCTTGTGGTCGGGCTCAGCCTCTCCACGACTGCGGAGGAGGACCTGCCTGATGTCAGCACGGTTGCGGGGCTTGTCACCACGGTGCTCGGGCACATCCCGCGCGAGGGCGAGCGCCTGGAGTGGCAGGGGTACAACATCGAGGTGATCGATATGGATGGTGCACGCGTGGACAAGGTGCTCGTCGTTGCGCCCAGCAAGTGAGCACGGCGGGCAACGCGGCTTTGCAGGGCACGCTGACGGCGAGTCGAACTCACGGCAAGTTGATCGGTGGTTGTGCCGCCATCAGCGCTGTGGCTGCCCATTCAAAGGCTGGCTTGGCGAAGAACACGAGCATGGTGCCCAGCGCGAGGTAGGGGCCGTAGGGCAGCACCGCTTTGGTGTTGCGGAAGAAGACCTTGCCTATGCCAAAGCCCAGCATGCCCAGGAAGGCAGCGCCGAAGAACGCCAGCACCGGATCGATCCAGCCCAGACATACGCCCACGGCACCCATCATGTGCACGTCGCCCAGGCCCAGCGCTTCTTTGCCAAAGAGCAAGCTGCCGAGGATGCGCATCAGCCAGACCACGCCCGCGCCGATGAGATAGCCCAGCAAGCACCCGGCAAGCACGCAGAGCCAGAGCGGTGCCTCGACGCTGGGCTCGTTTCGCAGGGTCGCTGGGTTGTAGATCCAGGGGCCCGTGAGCTTCATTGCCAGCCATGCGCCGCCGCCCGCGAGGCCGATCGCGGGCGCGAGAAACGAGATCTCCCGCAGCATTTCTTTGCGAGCGTGGGGGTAGGCCTGCCAGTAGTCTTGCTGGTCGAGCGGCACCGCGCTCGCATCGCCCGCGGGCGTTGCGGCGCTCTGCAAGCGAGCGGCTTCTGCGGTCCGGGCCTGCTCTTCCCAGGCGTTGTACTCGCTGCCAAAGCTCTGCGTGAGCACGCCCTTCCAGAGCAGCAGATTCGCGATGGCGACTCCGAGCACGCCCCCCAGCGCGGCTCCGATCATGGGCCAGTCATAGATGCCCGGCGCGGGGATGCTCCAGAGCGCGTCGGGTGCGCGGATGCTGAGGGCGGGCCTGCCTTGACCATATTGCACCCAGAGCGCCCACCCCACGTGCCCGGCAAGCCCGACCAGCAGCGGAAAGGTCGTGAACTGGTGCGGAATCGTGAAGGTCTTGGCGTCGACGAGCGTCATGCCAAACAAGAAGCTCATCAGCATGACGACGACGATGAACAGAGGCCAGGTCTCGATGAACCCGTTGATGCCCCACTCGGGCTGCAAGGGCTGCAAAAAGCTCACCACCGAGCTGTAGTCGACGTAGAGCAGCGCGAAGGTGAAGGCCCAGAGCAGCGCCATCCCAAACTCGACCAGTGGGTATTCAGGCGAGATCTTCGTGCGACAAAATCGGCATTTGCCTCGCAGCAGGAGCCACCCCAGGATCGGGATGTTCTCATTCGCGGTGAGCTTGGTCTCGCAGCTTGGACACCGGCTTGTCGGGCGGACGTAGTCCAGCCCGAGGGGGATGCGATAGACCAGCACATTCATGAGCGAGCCCATGCACGCGCCGAACGCGAACACAAACAGCAGCTTCACGCACTCAAGGATCGAGAGCTGCACGTTTGGGTTGGCGAGCCAGTGGGACTGGGCGAGGAGAAGTGGGGGAGCATCCATGCGCGGGCAGCGTATGGGAGCGAAGCCCGGAGGGGACTTGATGGGCCCCGCGGGCCCCAAGATGGCTCAGCAGGAGCAAACCGAACCAACCTTGCGGCCCAAGCGGTGGGGGAGGGCCGATACAGTGGAGCATGACAACGGCAACCGCGGCGGGTTCGAGTGGCACTGGGGGTGGCGTTGGGGGTGGAGTTGGTGGTGGTCCGGGCAGTCTGTCTGCGGGCACCGCCGGTGCGGCGCTGCACGGCAGCGGCGTGATCGCCCAGCACATTGGCGCGATCGTGCAGCAGGTGCGCGATGCCCGCGCGACCCTGACGCAGGAGCGCGCACCCAACCCAGCGCTGAAGGCTGAGTACGACCAGCTCATGGCCCGCGCCACGAGCGTGCGGGGCAAGCCCTTGCTCTACCCCTTCCTTGGCAGCGGGCTGGGGAATGGCCCGCTCGTGGAGCTGGCAGATGGCAGCGTGAAGTGGGACATGGCAACGGGCATCGGCGTGCACTTCTTTGGGCACAGCGACGAGGACCTCATCGAGGCCTCGCTGCGCGGCGCGATCGACGACACCGTGAAGCATGGCAACCTTGTCAGCAACTTCGACGCCTACGCCTTTGGCGAAGAGCTGCTGCGGCACCTGGGCAAGGGCAGCCCGCTCAAGCACGCGTACATCTCGACCAGCGGCGCGATGGCCAACGAGAACGCGCTCAAGGTCTGCTTCCACCGTCTCTATCAGCGTCACGCCGAGGGGAGCAACGCGAACGACCCCGCGAAGCTGCTTGCAGGGTTTGGCGCCACGCCCCGCGTGCTGGCGTTCAAGGACTGCTTCATGGGCCGCAGCGCGATGATGTACAGCATCGGCGACAACCACGCCGGTCGCGAGGGGCTGCCGCTCGTGGGCAACGTGGACTACATGCCCTTCTGGGATGCTGCGGCGGCGGAGCGCATGGGCCCGGGTGCCTCGGGCAAGAAGCGCTTCATCGATATGTGCCTGTGGCACCTGGATCAGTACGTGACGCGCTACCCCGGGTCGCACGCGTGCTTCATCTTCGAGCTGGTGCAGGGCGAGGGAGGGTTTAATGTGGGGGACCGCGACTACTTCAAGGCGCTCATGGAGTATTGCAAGGCTAAGAAGATCGCGGTGTGGGACGATGAGATTCAGACCTTTGGGCGCACCACGCGGATGTTTGCCTACGAGCACTTTGACCTGGGGGAGTATGTCGACGTCTTCTGCGTGGGCAAGATGACCCAGGCGTGCGCGACAGCGTGGACGAGCGACTTCAACCCCAAGACCAACATCCTCAGCGGCACCTTCACGGGCGAGGGGAGCAGCTTCCGCGTGGGCACGCGCGTGCTCCAGCGCCTCGCCTCGGGGCAGGTGGGGGGCACGAACGAGGAGGGCACGTTTTATGGCGAGCAGGGCAGCTTCGCGAAGCACCACGCTCTCTTTCGAGAGCACGCCGCGGCCCTCATCGCGAAGCACCCGTCCTGGTTCCCGGTGGTGCGCGAGCTGGGCGAGAGCACCACGCGCCTTGCCGATGGCATCGGCGGCATGATGCGCCTCACGCCCTTTGGCGGCGACAAAAAGAAGGTGATGGACGCGTGCAAGCACATCTTTGATGAGGGGGCGATTGTGTTTTATTGCGGGCACGGGCCTTATCACATCCGCATGCTGCCCCCGATGCCCGTGATGCGCGAGGAGCACTGGGCGAGGGTGTTTGGGTGTATTGAGCGCGGCTTGGCACGTATCGCCTAAAGCGGGCGTGTCTGGCCGCTGATTATCGGGTTTGGTTCGGGGCGGGCCGGGCAAGCTGGTCGTGCGCCCGGCGCATTCGCCCCCGCCCTGCGGAGTGCCTATCGTTGCAGTCCCACTCTCGCGGTTGCCGCGGGCATGGGGATGCGGTGAAGTTTCCGGGAGGACCGGCCCGCAGAAGGCTTGTGTCGGCGGCGAGTGCCCGAAGGGTTGATCTGACGTGTGGACGCCAGACCCCAAAGGCCCGCGATCGCGGCGAGCAGGAGTGTCGCATGCTTCCTCCACAGAGAGTCAGCCACGGTCGTACGCGTCGTCGTCGCAATCACCACGCCCTTGAAGCCAAGAACCTCGCGACCGACCCGGTCTCGGGCATGCCCCGCATGTCTCACCGTGCCAGCCAGCAGAGCGGGTATGTCCGCGCTGGGCTGACGATCAAGGTGCCCAAGCTGGGCATCGGCGTTGCGAAGAAGACCAAGCGCAAGTAAGCAGCGCGATGGTTGGTAAGCGGCGCGGTCTTGCGTCAGCGGCGCGGCCGTGGGGACAAGGCAGAGCGGTTCATTTGAAGCGCCCGCGTGCGAACATCTTCGCTGCGCGGGCGTATTTTCCAAGCGGCGCGACGAGCGCAGCACAAGACAGGTGCGAAGCAAGCGATGCGCATCGGCATAGACATCATGGGGGGCGATCACTCGCCCGAGGCGATCATGAAGGGCGCGTGCATGGCCCTCGAGCAGCTGCAGCCGGGCGAGGTGCTGGTGCTGTTCGGCCCCCAGGGGCTGATGCGCGAGATGCTCGACGAGAAGGGCATCCGCAAGGATGACCCACGCATCGAGCTCGTGCACTGCGCCGACGTGATCGAGATGGGCGACAGCGCCGCCAAGGCGGTGCGGAGCAAGACCGAGAGCACGATCGTGAAGATGCACCAGTTTGGTGCTCACGACCATCCGAGCCGGTGCGATGTCGTGCTGAGCGCGGGCAACACGGGCGCGTGCGTGGCGGCCGCGATGCTGCACATGCGCCGCCTGCCCAACGTGATTCGCCCGGGCATCGCGGTGACCATCCCCGCGTTCCACGGGCCCGTGGTGCTGCTGGATGCGGGCGCAAACCCCGAGCCCAAGCCCGAGCACCTCTGGCAGTATGGCGTGATGGCGGACGTCTTCGCGAAGCGCACGCTCGGGCTCGCGGCCCCGCGCATCGCCCTGATGAACATTGGTAGCGAAGAGGCCAAGGGCACGGGCGAGATCAAGCAAGCCCGCGACCTGCTGAAGGCCACGCCCGGCATCAACTACATCGGATACGTGGAAGGTCGCGACTTCTTTGAAGGCGCGGCGGACGTGGTCATCACCGATGGGCTGGTGGGCAACACCGTGCTCAAGGCTGCAGAGGGCATGGCGAAGAGCCTGTTCAAGGCGATCGCTGCGGAGATTCTGGAGCAGAAGCCCGAGCTCATGCTCGAGTTTGAGCCCATCGTCAAGGCGATCTACGCGAAGAACGACTACCACGAGTATGGCGGCGCGCCCCTGCTGGGCGTGAACGGGGCCTGCTTCATCGCGCACGGCAGCAGCGAGGCCCGCACGATTCGTGCCGCCGTCCGCAACTGCCGCCGCTTCGTGCAGCTGGGCATTAACGCCGAGGTCGTCCGTCGGCTGGAAGAGACCGCGGGCGTGCTGGAGCAGGTGCAGGCGTTGCAGGGTGCAGAGGTGAAGCCGGCGAGCGTGCGGGTGTGATTGTTATAAGACTAATTCTGCGATCGTCAGATCGTATGTGAACCGAACTCACGTTGCGACGTATCGTATACGATACTGGCATGGTGAGTCAGACTTCAACGTCGATGGAGCTTGCAAGCCTGCGGGCTCAGCTTGGCATGACGCACGACGATGTCGCGCGTCGCAGCGGCGTCTCGGTGCCCACCGTGAAGCGAATCTTGGGAGGACAGCTGGCGCAGGCGTCGTTTGGTCATGTCGCCGCTGTCGCGGCAGCTCTTGGCGCGCCGATTGGTCTTGAACCGACCGATCCCGAGGAGCTCTGCCGGGTGCAGGCGCGGGCAAAGGCGGAGGCGATCGCCCGGCTTGTGCAAGGGACGAGCGGGCTGGAGGGGCAAGGCCTCGACAGTGCGGAGTTTGCACGTCTGGTCGAGCGAAGCTACCACGAGCTGCTCGCTGGCCCGCGGAGGCGCTTGTGGGCTCCGTGACTGAGCCAGACGATGGGCACCTGAAGCGGCTGAGCGCTGGCTTGTCGCGGCTTGCTGGGCAGACGCCGCTCGATGACATCAGCGGGCTGCGCAGGCGAGACGTGCGCAGCATCGCGCAGCTGAACGTCGCGGAGGCGGAGAACATCCGCAAGGCGGTGATGCGGCACGTGGTGGCGAGCGGCCCCGGGGCGCGCGTGCGATTTGGTGTCGCGTGGTCGCGCCGTGTTCACAAGGACATGTTTGGTGACGTGTGGGCTTGGGCGGGCACCTTTCGCGGTCATGAGACAAATCTGGGCGCATCGCCCGGGCAGATCGAGACTTTGCTGCATGAGCTCTTTGAGGACTTTTCTGCGTGGCGCGCAAGCGGCATGGAAGCGATTGAGCAGGCGGCGCGCCTGCACCACCGCGCGGTGCTGATCCATCCTTTCGCAAACGGCAACGGACGCTGGGCGCGGATGCTCGCAACGATCGTGCTCCGCGTGCACGATGGGAGCGTGCTGGCGTGGCCCGAGGCGACCCTTGGCGGGACGAGTGATGTGCGTGGCGAGTACCTGCGCGTCATGCGCGACGCGGATCGGGGCGACATCGCTGGTTTGCTCGCGATGCACAGGCGATACCAGGCGCGCACGCTGGGCTGAGCTTGGGCTGTGCACGGGCTGAGCACGGGCTGCTTAGCTGCCCGGCACCATCGCAATGTACAGCGGAATCCCGATCGCGATGTTGAACGGAAACGTCACCGCCAGGGCCATTGGCACATACAGCCCGGGCGTTGCCTGCGGGATCACGAGGCGAACCGCGGCGGGCACGGCGATGTAGCTCGCGCTGCTTGCGAGTGTGATGAGCAAGATGGCATCGCCCCGGGGCATCTGGAGTGCTCGGGCCAGCAGCATCGCGAGCAGCGCGTTCGCGAGCGGGATGGCGATGCCAAGGGCCGCGACCTTCCAGCCCGCGCTGCGCAGGTCTTTCAGCCTGCGTGCTGCGAGCAGCCCAAGGTCGAGCAGGAAGAAGACAAGCACGCCAGGAAAGACATCGCCCGCGAGGGGCTTGAAGGTGGCATAGCCGCGGTCGCCTGTGAGGATGCCGATGAGCAGGCTGCCCAGCAGCACGATCACCGCGCCGTTGAGGAACGCCTCGTGCAGCAGCTTGCCCCAGCCGTGCGGGGTTTGGTTTGCGTCGGTTGCGTGTGTTCCCCCCGCAGCCTGGCCTTTCTCTTGCTGGCCCTTCTCTTGCTGGGCTTTCTGGCGCTGGGCCCGGCGCAGCAGCACGACTGCGATCACAATCGCCGGGCTCTCCATGAGCGCCATGACCGCGACCATGTGCCCGCCGAAGGGAATGCCGCGCGCTTCGAGCACCGTGCTCGCGGCCATGAACGTGACCGCAGAGATGGAGCCATAGGTCGCGGCGAGCGCGGCCGCGTTGGGCAGGCTCGTGAGCCTTCGCATGCAGGCAAAGGTGTACAGCGGCACGATGCACGCGAGCGCGATGCCCGCGAAGACGGCCTTCAGCGCATAGGGCGAAAGGCCGCTGTGCGTGAGTTCCACTCCGCCCTTGAAGCCAATGGCCCAGAGCAGGTAGAGCGATAGCAGCTTTGTGACGGGCTTGGGGACGCTGAGGTTGCTCTTCACGAGGGCCGCGAACGCGCCCAGAAAGAAGAACAGCACAGGCGGGCTTGCAAAGAGCGAGTCCTTCGCCTGCGACAGGAGCGCCACCGCACTCTGGGCGAGTGTGAGCATGAGGGCAGGATAGAGCGTGGGGCGGGGCGAGCGCGGCGCGAAATCGGGACAGGTGACAAGGGATTGCGGGGGGGCTCGGCGACCAGCGCGAGCTATGCCATCGGCGGGATGCGCTTTCCGGCCATCACAGCAGCCGCTGCCTGGGCCAGACGCTGCGTGTTGCGAGCGTCGCAGATCGCGGCGATGGTCGCCTCATCGGCCTTGCACTTTGCGAGATACTCGCGGGCCCGCTTCCAGAGCGTGTCGCGCTGCTTGTCGCTTTCGGCGAGCGCGATCGAGCCCACGAGCTCGGAGAGCTTGGTCGCGTAGATGGTGTCCTGATGCTCGTAGTAGCGATCAACGATCTTGCGTTGATAGGGGCTCAGGTTTGGTTGCTTGGCCATGGGGGAAGGTTAAGAGGTGTCGAGGAAGAAAGAGGTGTCGAGGTGTCAAGGTGTCGAGGTGTCAAGGGGGTGTGCGATCGGTTCCGTGGTGTGGTCCCAAGCGTCTCTTCCCTCGACACCTCGACACCTCTTGTCACCTCGACACCTCTTACTGTCCCCCATGCTTCGCTGGTTCACCATCGTGCTCGCGGTTGCGGGCTTGTGCGTCGCGGTTTACGCCTCGCTCACGGGCAAGGACGCAACCCCGGTGCTTCCGCTGTCCAGGCCCGCGTCGGTCAATCCGTTTGCGAGCGGCATCGCGGCGCTGGGCATCGTCGAGCCTGCGGGGCGAGACGTTGCGATCGTTGCGCCCGAGCAGGCGCTGGTGACCAAGGTGCTGGTCGACGTGAACGACGAGGTTGTGGCGGGGCAGGCCTTGTTTGAGCTGGACGATCGCCTGCTCGCTGCCGACCTGGTGCGGTCGCAGGCGGCTGTCGAGGCGGCAAGGGCGGAGCTTGCGCGCTGGCGCTCGCTGCCCCGCGCCGAGGATGTGCCGCCTTTGCAAGCGGCCGTGGCGCGTGCGGAGGCGCAACTGTCGGATCGGCGCGAGCAGCTTCGCCTCACGCGTGAGGCCCGCGCGGGCGGGGCGAACACCGACCGCGACGTGTCGATTGCGCAGTTCGCGTTCGATGCCGCGAAGGCCGAGGTCGATCGCACGCAGGCGGAGCTTGCCCGCGTGCGTGCGGGCGGGTGGGAGCCCGACAAGCTGGTGCTCGAAGCGCAGCTGCGGCAGCGCGAGGCGGAGGTGCGGAGCCTGGAGCTGCGCATGGAGCGGCTGAAGGTCCGCGCGCCGCGGAACGGACAGATTCTGCGGCGAAGCATCGAGGCGGGCGAGAGTGCCCCCATCGACCCCGCGCGCCCCGCGATGATTCTGGGCGACCTCAAGCAGCTGCGCGTGCGAGCCCAGGTGGACGAGGAGGACATCGCGCTGCTTGGGCCCATGCTCGCGGGCAAGACCCAGCGGGCAATCGCCCGCACGCGCGGCGCGATCGTGGTCGATGTGCCGCTGACGCTCGTGCGCGTCGAGCCCTTTGCGCGTGCCAAGATGGACATCAGCGGCGCGAACGTGGAGCGCGTCGACACGCGGGTTGTCGAGGTCGTGTTCGCGGTCGAGGGGGCGGTGGCGGTGCCTGTCTTCCCGGGGCAGGCGCTTGACGTGTTTATTGAGGCGACGCCCGGCACCTGAGCCCAACCTGCGGCATCGAAGGGGCTTGTTGGACGCGTTGCGCGAGCCCCATCGGCATGTGGCTCGCTCCACGCGCCGCCCACCACGATCACCCCCCACCGAGGCAAGCATGCAAGCATCCCAAACAGCACAGTCCGTCGTCGAGCAACAGCTCATCGCCTACAACGCGCGCGATCTGCACGGCTTTGCCGACACCTTCAGCGACGACAGCATGGGGTTTGACCTGGACGGCGCGCAGGGCTTTGACCCATCGCATCCCGACGCTTGCCACGCCTCGACCATCCGCTGGGCGGGCAAGGCGGGGCTGCTGGCGCGATACGGGCCGCAGTTTGTGCAGTCGCCCACGCAGCGCAGCACGGTGGTGACACGCAGCGTGGTGGGGGAGTATGTGTTTGACCTGGAGTTCATCACGGGCTCGACGGGTCGGGCGGACTTCCACATGATGGCGATCTACCGCGTGCGCGGCGGGCGGATCGACCGGGCGTGGTTTACGCCGCGCGTGCCCTAACGCGCAGCGATCGCGTTGGCGAGTGGCGTTGGGCGAGCGCAGGGGCGTGCACGTCTGAATAACTCGCGCAAAGTCGAGCGGTCTTTGCAATCGCTTTGCAGGCGAAGCGGGTTGCGGTCGATACACTCGCACGACTCGCAGCGCGCGGAGTGCGCGGCAATGCGCGAGGAATGGGCTTCACTTCGAGGATTCTCATGGCCAAAGGCAAAGACGGCACCGACCAGCCCAACACGCCCGCGAACACGAACGCAGGGCCCGGCGACGGTGGCTTCAAGGGTCGCCGCGTGACGACGTGCTCGTTCTGCGGCAAGACCACGCGCGAGGTGGGGCAGATGGTCGAGGGGCCCGGGCAGGTGTACATCTGCGGCAGCTGCTCGGACCTGTGCCAGAACATCTTTAAGCAGGAGAAGCGCCGCAGCAGCAGCGCGACGGGTTGGCTGCGCGAGGTGCCCACGCCCCGCGACATGAAGACCTTCCTCGACCAGTACGTGATTGGTCAGGACTACGCCAAGACCGCGCTCTGCGTGGCTGTGCACAACCACTACAAGCGTTTGCTGCACCTGGAGAGCGAAGCCGCTGGCGCAATCGAGCTCGACAAGAGCAACATCCTGATGATCGGGCCCACGGGCAGCGGCAAGACGCTGCTCGCGAAGACGCTTGCCAAGCACCTGAAGGTGCCCTTCGCCATTGGCGATGCCACCACGCTGACGGAGGCGGGCTACGTGGGCGAGGACGTTGAGAACCTCGTGCTCAAGCTGCTGCAGAGCGCCGACTTTGACCTCGAGGCGGCGCAGCGCGGCATCATCTACATCGACGAGATCGACAAGATCGGCAAGACCAGCAACAACGTCAGCATCACGCGCGATGTGAGCGGTGAGGGCGTGCAGCAGAGCCTGCTCAAGATGCTCGAGGGCACCGTGAGCAACGTGCCCCCGCAGGGCGGGCGCAAGCACCCCGAGCAGCAGTACATCCAGGTCGACACCACCAACATCCTCTTCATCTGCGGCGGCACCTTCGTGGGCCTTGAGGACATCATCCGCCGGCGCCTGGGCAAGACCCGCATCGGCTTTGCCCTCAACTCCGACCGCGTGGGCAGCGAGCGCGAGGTCGCGAGCGTGCACGCGCAGGTGACTGCTGACGATCTGATTGAGTTCGGGATGATTCCTGAGTTTGTCGGGCGTCTGCCCGTGCTTAGCCCGCTCGAGCCCCTGACGACGCACGCGCTCATCAACATCCTCACGCAGCCCAAGAACGCCATCGTCAAGCAGTATCAGCACCTCTTCAGCCTCGAGGGTGCGTCGCTGGTCTACACGCATGGGGCGCTCAGCGAGATCGCCGAGCGAGCCCTCAAGCGCCAGACCGGTGCCCGCGCGCTGCGCAGCGTGATGGAAGAGTTCATGCTGCCCCTGATGTATGAGCTGCCCGACTACGAGTGCGAGGGCGTGGAGTTTACCATCGACGAGACGGCCCTCGCCATCGGGCGACCGAACCTGGGCCAGCTGCGCCAGACGCGGAAGAAGGCCTCGGCGTAAGGCACGGCGACAAGGCAAGCACCAAGGCACGTTCCCTCCAGCACCCGCGCCGCAAGCGCGGGTGCTTTGCCTTTGGAATCCGTCGCTTCGTGGTCGCGACGCAAGCTGTGTCAAGGTGCCGGGGCATCGCCGCGAGCGGCCGCTGCCTCAATGATGCCCGTCCACTCGAGCAGATAGAGCCCGCGGGAGGAGAGAGGCACGCGCGGAAAGTCCTCGGTCATGCTCGCGTGCCATGTCGCGGCGCGCAGGGCGTGGCGGGCCTCGGGCAGGCGTCCCTGGTCGTGCAGGCTTGCGGCAAGCTCTGTATACACCAGCACCTCGACCCAGCTCGGGCCCATGCTGTCCGAGCGTGGGCAACGCATCACGAGGCCAGTGGGGCTCGCGGACGCGTCAAGCTCGGGCGCGAAGCTGCTCGCCGCGAGCCACCCGGTGTCGCTGCCGCGAGCTGCGAGCATCCCTCGCAGCATACGCTCGGCCTTCGGTGCCTCGCCCGTGGTGCGCACGATGGAGGCTTGCGCGAAGAGTGCGTAGCAATACCAGTCGGTGTCGGGGCGAGCGCCAAGGTTGTCCCACGTCTCGCGGGCTCGCTGCGCCGCGAGCGAGGCTTCTACAGGGTCCACGGCTCGCCACGCCAGCAGGCGCGCGAGCTGCGTCTGCGCCTTCGCAAACACGCCGCTCTCGTGCGCCGCGTTGCGTTGCAGCGCATCGAGCTTGTCGCGAGTCAGCAGGGTGGCGCGAGGGATGTCGCCCCGGGCAGCAGCGAGCAAAGACATCTGCGCGGCATACGAAAGCTCGTCTGCAGAGCGCAGCACCGCTGCCTGCGCAGCAAAGCTGTCGCATGCCTGCCAATCGCCGTCGTTCGCAGCGTGCAACGCGAGCTGGCAGAGGGCCTTGAGACGCCAGGCCAGGGCGAAACGGGAAGTGTGGGTCTGCGTTCGAGCGAGCATCTCGCTCGCGGCCTTCTGCGCATCCCCTTCGGAGCCGAACTGAGATGTGATTTCCAGGCATGACGCGTGCAGTGCCAGACCATCCAGCGAATCTCGCCCGAGCGCGCGGTCCGCATCGGCGCGCAGCCTTGCCATCGCCTCTTCGGCCGCGACGCGATCGCCCATGAAGAACTCGTACTGCGACTGCGCAAGGCGAGCGCTGAGCGTTCGCGCGTCGTCGGGCCCGAAGGCCCGCTCCATGCGCTCGGTCGTGCGCGAGAGAAACGCCGCGTCGAGGCCCGCAGCCTGCACCTCGTAGGGCATGGGCACGCGGACCACCGCGAGCATCGCCCGCAGCGTGCGCTCGTCGTCCGGGCCATAGAGCCGCTCGGCGATGTCGAAGGCTTCGCGCGTGAGCGATGCGCCTTGCAACTTCGTGGCCTCCATCGACGTCAGGCTCTGCCCGAGTGCTGGCAGCAGGTCCACCAGCACCTCGGGCTCGTTTGCGAAGGTCTCTTTCGCGGTGTTCGCCGCGGCGATGAGCAGGTCCACACGGCCCGTCCCTTGCAAGCCCGGCAACGTGCTGCTGCCAGAGATCCAGCTCTCCACCGGCACAGCAGCGTCGCCACGTGATGGTGCGCGAGCGTCGAGCGCTGTGAGCATGCTGCGCAAAAAATCTCGCCCGCGCTTCGTACGGTCGGCCTCGAGCTGTGCCACTTGCCGCGCTGCCTCCGCGCGCTGCCGCGCCACCGAGCTGAAGACCGTGGCGAGCGCCAGCAGAGCCAAAAGCCCGCACGCCGCAAACACGAGCGGGCGGTTGCGCTTGGCGAGCATGCGCAGCTGCGCAAGCGTGCTCGGGGGCGCAGCATGAATGGGCAATCCATCGAGAAACGCCCGCAGATCCGCGCGAAGCTCGGACACCGATTGGTATCGCTGTGCGGGCAGCTTTGCGAGTGCTCGCAGCGTGATCGTGTCGAGGTCGCCCTTGCACGCGCGATCGAACGCGCTGGGGCGTGGGGGCTCCTGCGTTGCCACCAGCGCGAGCGCCTGCGGTACGGTGAGCCCTGTGTCGTCGAACGCGGGCTTGCCCGTGAGCAGTTCAAAGAGCATGAGCCCCAGCGCGTGCACATCCGCCCGCGCGTCGACATCATCGGGCCTGCCCTGGGCCTGCTCGGGGCTGAGGTAGCGCAGTGTGCCCAGCACCTGCCCGGGCAGCGTGAGGGCCTCGGCGCTCGTGCTGCTGTGCTGCTCGTCGCGCACGCGCGCGATGCCGAAGTCGATGATCTTGGGCTGCCCTTCTGCCGACACCAGGATGTTGTCGGGCTTCAGATCCCGGTGAATCACCCCGCGTTGGTGAGCATGCTCCACGCCCTCGCACACGAGCGCCAGCAGCGCGACGCGCTCGCGAATGCCCAGCCCGCGCTGTTTCGCAAACGCCAGCAAGTTCAGCGCGCCCTCCACCAGCTCCATCGTGAGGTAGGGCGTGCCACCCTGCGCCGCGTCGCTCCCGGGCAGCGTGCACGCGCCAGCCTCATACACCTCGGCAATCGCCGGGTGCCGCAGCCGCGCCAGGAGCGTGGCCTCGCGCTCCAGCCGCTTCGCGGCCCCGCGCCCGCCCAGCCCGCCCGGCATGAGCTTGAGCGCCACCCTGCGCTCGAGCGTGCTGTCGAGCGCGACGTACACCGCGCCCATCCCGCCCCGCCCAAGCAGCTTCAGAAGGCGATACTTGCCCAGTGCTGCGCCCACCAGCTCGTGCGTTGCCTGCGTTGCGGCGTGCTGCAGGGCACGGGCCACGGTGGTCGCGGGTTCATCCAGCAGCAGCGTGCTGGTTTCATATCCGCGCAGCATGTCGAGCACGCGCGACCGCAGCGCAGCATCGCCCTCGCACGCACGCTCGATGAAGGGCGCACGCTCGGCATCGGGCAGGTCGAGGGCATCGCCCAGCACCTGCTTGATCCGCTGCCAGGATGGTTTTTGCTCGGTCGTCATGAGAGAGAAAGAACGCCTCGCCCTACGGACAGAGCGAGGAAGAGCCTGGGAGTGGGACACCACCGGTCGCTTACCGGCCCCTACCGGCATCTAGACCCCGCCCGGCAGCGTGCCCGCCTCCTCTCCCAACGCATCAATCAGCCATGCCCGCGCGACGTTCCAGCGGCGATCGACGGTTTTGGTCGACACCCCAAGTGCCCACGCAATCTCCTGCGTTTTCAGGCCCGCGAAGTAGCGCAGGTTCACCACCTCTGCCAGTTCGGGGTCCTCGCTTTGCAGCCGCGACAGAGCATCGTGGATCGCCTGCCAGGGGTGGTTGTCGTCCGCCGCTTCTGCGCTGAGGTCCGTCGACGCCGGTGCGGCGTCGTCGAGGCCGATGCGGGCGCGGTCTCCGCCGTGCTTGGGGCTTGCGCGCTTGCGGGCGCGGTCGATGAGAATGCGTCGGATGGCGATCGCCGCTGCGGCGTAAAAGTGCTTCGCGCCGTGCCAATCGACGTGTGCGCCGCTGACGAGCTTGAGGTAGGCCTCGTGCACGAGGGCGGTGGCTTGGAGCGTGGCGTTGCGACCGCGCAGCGACTCACGCGCGAGCTCGCTGGTAGCCCGGGCCCGCAACTCTTCATAGACCAAGGGCAGCAGCTCGCGCGCTGCGGCTTCGTCGCCACGCTGCGCCTGCTGCATGAGCAGGTGCACACGCGTGGGGTGCTGAGGTTGGGCAGAGTCGTGGCGCAATCGGGAAAGCGTGGGAGGGGGCGTGGGGCAATCCTACCACGATCGCTCACCACCTCGCCGCAGGCCGCGTGGGAATGCCCTGACTAAGGAAATGCCCCAAAGAAAAGCCCCGGCGATGCGGGCCGGGGCGAGCTTCCACAGGGCTGGGTTGAGCTTTGCGCGGCGCGATCAGCGTGCGGCGCGGCGTCGGCGGGATGCGACCACGCCCGCAATGCTCAGCAGCCCCAGCGCGCTGGGAGATGGGATGTTGGCTGTCGCCCAGTCTTTCGCGGCGTCGTTGGTTGCTTCGTCGGTGTTGTTTGCCCACAGCATCCAGGTGGGCTGGCTCACTTCGCCTGTGCTCAGGGCCCACTGCACTTCGAGTAAGTAGACGCCAGCCGCCGCGGGCGTGCTCAGCGTCCAGTCTGGGTGCTCGTGGCTGCCCGTGGGGTTGAGCGCGATGGAGAAGCCTGCGGTCAGCACGTCGGTGGTTGGGCTCTGCACGCTCAGGGGCCCAAGGTCCGCCGTGATGCTCGGCGCAGCGAGCGTGCCAAAGTCGCTGCCGTTCCAGACGCGCAGGGCTTTCAGGATGTCAAACCGAAAGCTCGTCGCGCTGCCCAGGCCACCGGGCAGGCTCTGCACGCCCGGCTCATCGGTGAAGGGCGTGCCCGTGGTGGTGTCAAACTCCGCGAAGAAGACGCGCACGCCCCGATCGATGTCGGTGCCGTCCTCGCTGATGAGGCCTGTGCGGAGCTCGCCATTGACGAGTTCGAGGAAGACGTCGCCTTCGCCACCATCGGCGAGTGCGAGGGATGGGCAAAGGGTGGCGGTGGAAACGAGGGCGAGCAGGGCAGAACGAGTATGCATGGAACACCTCTCTTCACTCAAAGGGACAAACTCTCGGAACGCGGACTGGTGTGCAAGGTCGTTCTTGCAAACCGATTCTCACACAAAGGCTCGCGGGCGGCACGCCGGACCACACAGACCGGGTGCGAACACGAGAGCGTGACACTTGTTTAGACGTCGCAGCTGCCGCCCGCGAGCACGCGGAGGAAGGCGAGCAGGTCCGAGTCATCGGGAAACAACCCGTCGTTGTTGAAGTCGATGTCGTTGCAGGACTCGCAAGGGCTGCCCGCGAGCACGGCAAGAAACTCGACAAGGTCGGTATCGTCGGGAAACAGCGAGTCGTTGTTGAAGTCGATGCTGTCGCACGCAGCAGGAGGGCTGAGGAGCTCTGCGAGCACCCACGCCTCCGCAGCCTGCACCTGCGACAACGGAGCGTTCTGATTGAACACGATGTAGAACGTCTCGCTCTCTGCGGGTGCGGTTGGGGCGGTGTTCCAGAGCGACATCGCGAGCAAGTAGACGCCATCGCTCGCGGGCGCTTGCAGCGTGAACTCGTAGTGCCGGTGCCACTGCCCGTTACTCCCGGCTTGCAGCGAGAACCCAGCCTGCGTGGAGGCAGTGGTGGGGGTGAGGGCGCTGAGCGGCCCCCTGGTCAGCAGCATGCGCTCGGGAGGGATGATGCCCTGCGCAATTCCAAAGTCCGTGCCCGTCCACTTGCGCAGCGCATCGCGCAGCGTGAAGCCCGTGCGCGAGCTTGGTGCGAAGGTGCCCGGCGCGTTGTCGAAGCCTGGGTCGCTGGAAAAGTCGGGCGCGATGAACCCCAGCGTGCTGACGAACACGCGCCGCTCGACAAAGCTCGCCCCCTGCAAGCTGCCCGTGCGGATTGTGCCGGTTGAGGTGTTGAGGATGATGTCGCCCTCGTGCACTTGCGCCTGAGCGGTGCCTGCAAGCAGCCCAGCCGCGCACGCAGTCCAGAAGCCCAACGTGCTGATGGTGTTTCGTCGTGTGGAGATCATCGGAAAAGTCCTGGGTCAAAGCTGTTCTTCGCGGCGTCGCCATACACATCCGCAAACGCACGCAGGGTTGCGTGCCCATCGAGATAGACGTAGTTGCTCTGGGCCTGCGCAGACTTGGGCTTGCCGCCCCAGCGGTTGGTCTGCACGTGCTCGGTGGCGCGGGCGGGTGCTTGCTGCGGGTTGCCCCAGCTCTCCACGTGCGGATGATCGCTCACCGCAAACGCCCCGGTCGCGTCCGCGGGGTTGGCTGGCTGCTGCGTCATGTGCACAAACTGCACGAGCTCGCTGGGCATGCCGATGCGCGACATCGTGTTCCACACGACGCTGTCGCCGTTTGCGTCGAGCCCCGCTGGGTAGTTGCCACTGAGAAAGTTGTTCATCCCGTAGCTCGTGCGGCGAAAGCTCTGCGTGCGCTCCCGCTGTCCCCCTTCCGACGCGAGAAACCACCTGCTGTTGTCGCTGGGGCTGCGCAGCACAGCGGGCGTGAAGTAGTCGGCGTTGCTCGCGCTGGGGTCGTAGCTGCGCTCATAGCCGATGTACGCCGAGAGCGTGTAGATGAAGCTCGCGCGCGGATCGCCAATGCCCCCGTGGGGCAGGCCCACATCCACGAGCCGGTCGCGATGATCGTCGGCATAGGTCTGCTGCCCGATGCCCAGCGAGCGCATGTTCGCGAGGCACCGAACCTGCCGCGCGCTGCCGCGTGCCTTCGCCAGGCTGGGCAGCAGCAGCCCCACCAGCACCGCGATGATGGCAATGACCACGAGCAGCTCAATCAGCGTGAAGCCCTGCGCGCCACGACGGCACCGCACGCCAAACCCGGGGTTGACCACAAAGCGAGAGGGCATTCTCAGCAACATGATACGCCGTTCTCACACGCCTGGTTGCACCACGAAGCCAGCAACCCCATCGCCAGGTGCGCAC
This sequence comes from Planctomycetaceae bacterium, assembly GCA_027487735.1. Taxonomy (GTDB): domain Bacteria; phylum Planctomycetota; class Phycisphaerae; order Phycisphaerales; family UBA1924; genus BJHL01. The sequence continues at coordinate 37,770 of JAIYDA010000130.1, forward strand.
CTCGCCGTAAGACACTGCCGACACTGCGCTTGCATCCGGCCCGCCCCGCAAACCCCGCCCGAAGCGACCCTCCATCGCGCGCCCCTTGCCTAGAATCCCCTCCTACACGCCGAGGTAGCTCAGCTGGTTTAGAGCGCTGGATTCATAACCCGGAGGTCGGCGGTTCAAGTCCGCCCCTCGGCACTTGCCTGGTTCTGTTTTGCTCGGTTCTACTTTGCTTGGTTCTCCTTGAGTTGGTGCTGTGGTGGGCACGTGCGGCGCGCTGCGTTCGCGTAAAGGCGTTTGGGGCTGCGAGCGGAGCCGCGGATGTTCAGGGTCATCGAGATTGCGTTCCGCCTGCTACTGGATGCGCTGCAACTCAAGAAGTCAGACAAGAACTCGGATCTGCGCCTCGTGGTCGAGGTGTTTTTGCTCATTGGCATGGTGATCGCTGGCTTCATGGCGCAGCTCCAGCCGCAGGTTGCGAAGCAGCGCGAGCAAGAGCAAAAGAACGAGATCGCAGCGCAGCGGGCCGAGAGTGGGCGCGCGATGCGGATGTGGCTGGCGCATGCGGATCGTCGCACGAAGCACGTGAGCACCAGGCCCGCGCTGGAGTTTGCGAAGGCGGTGCGGCAGATTGCCCCGCCGCCGCCGCTTCAGTTGTTTCACGATCCGCAGACAGACAAGTGGTATGCCAAGGGCGAGGTGATGAAGCAACCCGAGGCGGTGCGGACGCGGGTGCGGTCGCAGTGGCTTGCGCCGGAGGATGTGTACATCCGCGGCGACGACACCCGGATGGACTATGTGCGGATGCTCGACATCGCTGGGCAGTTTGGCACGACGGGGCTGCGCGGGTTGCACGTGCTGGACCTTGCGTTTGGCAGCCGTGCGCACGTGAACGTGCTCGCGTCCGCCGGCGCGGCGGTGCACGCGATCGACGCGGACGACCAGCTACGGGCGATGTGCGCCGGGTGGGGTGGGTATCGCGAGCCCGCGGAAGAATCGTCTCCTGTGGGGAGCTTGGTGCTGCACTTTGGTGCGTGGCCTGGCGATGCGAAGATCGTGGCGAATGTGCGGCGCTCGCTGAACACGCACGGGCGCAAGGGCTTTGACCTCATCACGGCACGCTCGGTGCTCTCGGGAAGCGTGAAATGGGCAGAACAGACGCACCCCCTGTGGGCGGGCGCGAGTGCCGAGCAGGTGCTCAGCGAGCTGCACCACGTGCTGCGCTCCGGGGGCTTGCTGGTGCTGCATAGCACCGCGCAACCTTTGTATGACGATGCGCAGCAGCCCATTGCGCACGATGGCGAGCGGGCCCGCAGCGCGTTCACGCGCGAGGAGTTTTCGGCAGCGGGCTTTGAGGTGCTGGCGATGGACGTGGACGACACCGAGTGGGTGCTGCGCGTGCAGGGCTTGGAGCGGTTGATCTCGCCTGGGCCGCTGCGCACGACCGAAGTTGCGTTTTATACGGTGGTGCAGAAGCCGTAGGCACAAAGTGGCGCACAGCTGCCAACTCGACGACAAACTCTCAATCGTGCTCGGCTGCGCAGACGATCAGCGATCGGCGTTGCGAAAGCGTCCCCGCTCCCCTCCTCACCCCCCAAACGCCTTCTTGTAATCGTTCACAAAGATCTCAATCCCCTTGTCCGTCAGCGGGTGCTTCATGCAGTCCGTAATCACCTTCAGCGGGCACGTCGCGACGTCCGCCCCAGCAAGGGCGCAGTGCAGCAGGTGGTTGGTGTGGCGAATGCTCGCGGCGAGCAGCTTGGTCTTCATGCCGTAGGTGTCGTAGATGGCGCGAATGTCGCGGATGAGCTGCATGCCATCTTGCCCGATGTCGTCCAGGCGCCCGATGAATGGGCTGACGAGAAACGCCCCGGCCTTCGCGACCATCATGGCTTGCAAGGGCTGGAAGCAGAGCGTGAGGTTGGTCTTGATGCCATCGTCGCTAAAGGCCTTGCACGCCTTGAGGCCATCGAGCGTGCTGGGCAGCTTGACGACGATCTGCGGAGCGATCTTCACGTGCTCCTTGCCCTCGCGCATCATCCCCGCGAAGTCGGTTGCGATGACTTCCGCGCTCACGGGCCCGCTGCACACCTTGCAGATCTCTTCCAGGCGCTTGCTGTAGGGCACGCCCTCCTTCGCGATGAGGCTGGGGTTGGTCGTCACGCCATCGAGCACGCCCAGGTCGGCGGCTTGCTTGACTTCGTTGAGGGATGCACTGTCGAGATAGAGCTGCATGCCGCAGGGTACTCCGCTCGGAGAGAGTGACAAGCGACAAGGGGCAGGCGACAAGATGTGGCACGATGGCATGAAGCGGACGGAAGGCCCTGCAGCTTCCTGTCACTGGTCACCTGTTCCCTGTTCCCTATTCCCTGTCACTGCTCCTCCTCCGTCCCATACGCTCTTGCATGGAAGCAACACACAAAGCCGTGCTTTTCGCAACCCTTGCGGGCATCTGCTGGGGTCTGGGTGAGGTCGCGACCAAGCAGGTGATGGCCAGCGGCACGATCGGGCCTTTTTCGGTGCTGCTCGTGCGGGTCGCGGGGGCACTGCTGCCCACGATGATCGTCTATGCCATCGCGATGTACGTGATGAAATCCGAGCCCGCGCAGTGGTGGACGATGCCCACCCCCATCATGCTCAAGCTGCTGCTGGGCACCACACTCATGGCGGGGTTCGCGGGCGTGCTGTTCTTTTACTTGGGCCTCAAGTTTGGCGAGATCAGCGTCGTGAAACCCATCGCCTTCGTGCTCGCGCCCTCGATCGCGGTGCTCGTGGGCTGGTTGTTTTTGAAGGAATCGATGAACTGGCAGCGCGGCATTGGCGTTGTGATGGGCCTCGCGAGCGTGATTTTGATCGCTACTAGCCACAAGTCGCATGGCCCCGCCCACAGCCCAGCCCCCGCCCCGGCCCCGGCCCCTGCCCAGCAATCCCCGCAATGAGCCAGCGTGTCTTCATCTCTCGCGCCACCATGGCCGACGCCCAGGCGATCGCCCCGCTGTTTGATGGCTACCGCCAGTTTTATGGCAAGCAAAGCGACTTCGACCGCGCGCACTGGTTCATCAGCGAGCGCCTGCTGCGGGGTGAGTCGGTCATCTTTGTCGCCACCGTGCCGCAAGTGCATGGCTTGGCTGGATTTACGCAGCTTTACCCCACGTTCACGAGCGTCAACACCGCCCGCATCTGGCACCTGAACGACCTGTTCGTCGCCCCCAGCGCGCGGCGGCTGGGCGTCGCGAAGGCCCTCATGCAGCACGCCATCGCCTTCGCGCGCCAAGATGGCGCGCTGCGGCTCACGCTCGAAACCGCGGCGGACAACGCCCCGGCCCGGGCCTTGTACGAAAGCCTTGGGATGACGCTGGGCACGACGTTCGTGAAGTATGCCCTTGCGATGGAGTAGGGCTCTGGATTCAGGCGATGGAATGAGAGATTTTCGGAAAATGTGCGGGGGCGGGCTTTCGGTCCTCGCGCTTCTTCAACTTGCCTTTTTCCTCGGACACTGTCTATCATCGAGGCCCCACACGCCTTGTTGGCTGCCTGGGACCCTGCTCTGTTTGCTTTCGGACCGCGTATGCCCACGATCAACCAACTCGTTCGCAAGCCCCGCCGCAGCCTGGCCAAGATCAACAAGGTCAAGGACCTCGTGGGCTGCCCCCAGCGTCGCGGCGTGTGCCAGATCGTGCGAACGATGACGCCCAAGAAGCCCAACTCGGCTCTGCGCAAGATCGCCCGCGTCCGCCTGTCCAACGGCAAGGAAGTCACAGCGTACATCGGCGGTGAGGGCCACAACCTGCAGGAGCACAGCATTGTGCTCGTGCGTGGCGGCCGCGTGCGCGACCTTCCGGGCGTGCGCTACCACATCGTGCGCGGCACGCTGGACTGCCTGGGCGTCGAAGGCCGCAAGCAGGGTCGCAGCAAGTATGGCGCGAAGGTCGCCAAGGCCAAGAAGTAAGCACCACAAGCTTTTCCTCAGGCGAGGCGCCCGCGCGGGCCGCTTCGCACGGGTTTTCTCACCGTCCCGCGCATGGCAGTAATGCAACCCTCGCGGCTTTCCATGGCCCTCGCGTTGCATGAACGAGCGGTGCCGACTTCGGCATCGCCAGCCCAGATAGGAGTTTCTCATGGGTGGCAAGCGTTTTACGTCGGCAGAGATGCAGCTTCGTCCGGACCCGCGGTATGGTGATCGCGCTCTGTCGCGCTTCATCAACTGCCTCATGCGTCAGGGTCGCAAGAGCGTTGCCCAGCGCGTCGTCTACGACGCGATGGACATCATCCAGGACAAGCTCGGCAAGGAAACCGCGCCCGAGGCCCCGAAGGAAGCGATCGAAGTTTTCCGCATGGCGGTCGAGAACGTGAAGCCCTTCGTCGAAGTGCGCAGCAAGCGTGTGGGGGGTGCGAACTATCAGGTGCCCCTGCCCGTGAAGCAGAAGCGCGCTCAGAGCCTTGCGTATCGCTGGATCATCGAAGCCGTCCGCGGCGAGAAGGGCCGCCCCATCGCCAACCGCCTCGCCGACGAGCTGTATGGCGCGGCAAAGAAGGAAGGCAAGGCGATGACGACCCGCGACCAGACGCACCGCATGGCTGAGGCCAACCGCGCGTACGCCCACTTCGCGAACTGATTGGTCGCCCGGTTGTGGCCAGCTTGTGGTCAGCCTCAGGGCTGGCTTGCGACCGGCCAGTGACGGCGTTCTCGCGTCGCTGGCTTCAAATGAACTTTGCGAAGTCTTCTCCTCGTGAACCTCATCAACCCCCGGGCCCATGGCTCGGGGGCTTTTCTTTCAGCACGCGTGCAGGCCAGCGAACACGCCAGAACTTCCGCACACAGCTTCGCGTACGGTGCGCTTCCGACCAGTGCCCGTTGCCCGCGCGAAGAACCGATGCCCAGCCTTGTCCATGCCCTGGCCCGCCTCCGCACGCTCGTTCGCGGGCGCGATGTCGCTGTGGTGGCATTGCTCTATGTGCTGCTCGTCGCCCTCGGCACCTGGGAGGGGTACGCCTTCACCACCACGCTGCCCGAAGCCGTGAGCATGCCTCGACAGCGGCTGCACAACCTGCTCGATGGCCTGCTGCTCCACGGTCGGATCGCGGCGAAGCTCGTCCGCGAGCGCGTCTATCACGTGGGCGACCTTGGCTTTCCGCTCGTGATGCATGCCGTGGGGTGGGGCGTGCACGCGTGCGTGCTCGTCTTCTTTCTTGCTTGCCGGCGTGGGCTGGTGGCCTGGTGGACGAGGCGGGCGCTTGGTTCTGAGGCAGCGCCCCAGCCAGAACACGTCGCGGCGGGCGCGGCAACAGTCGCAATGGCGCAATCGACGCAGACGCTCGCGCCGCTGCCGCGCGTGGTGTCACGCCGTCGCATGTTGCTGGATGCGGGCGCTGGGCTCACAACGCTCGCGGGTGCGGGTCTTGCGTACGACGCGTTTGTGTACGAGCCCTTTGCGGTGCGGGTGGCGCGATACACGATCGCGATCAAGGGCTTGCCCAAGCAGCTTGAGGGCGTGCGCATGGTGCAACTGACGGACACGCACGTGGGGCGACGCGTGCCCGCGGTGTATGTGCGGCAGGTTGCGGAGCGGGCGATTGGGCTGCGGCCCGATGTGGTGCTGCTGACGGGCGACTACGTGCACTCGGGCGAGGGGCACGTGCAGGCGAGCATCGCGAGCTTTGCGCCGGTATTGGGCGCGAAGGTGCCCGTGGTTGCGGTGCTGGGCAACCATGACTTTTATGGTGCGGACAAAGCCCTGCGGCGCGAGTTCGCGCGTTATGGCGTGCCCTTGCTCGAGAATGGGCGGTTGTTTCTCGATGCGGCAACGCGCACGCTGCTGGAGGTGCCCGCCGGCCCAGCGCTCTGCATCGCGGGCCTGAGCGACTACACCGAGGATCGCATCATCCCAGCCAAGGCTCTTGCGGGCGTGGACGAGGCGATGCCGCGGATCGTGCTCTGTCATAACCCCGACGCCGCGGAGGATGCCACGCTGCTCGCAACGGGGCTGCGGATTGATCTGATGCTGAGCGGGCACACGCACGGCGGGCAGGTGCGCCTGCCCTTGCTTGGCACTCCGATCGTGCCCAGCAAGTTTGGCAGCAAGTATGCGGCGGGGCTCGTGGCTGGGCCTGCATTCCCAGTGCTCGTGTGCCGCGGGATCGGGATGTCGATCATCCCGGTGCGCTGGAATGTGCCGCCGGAGATTCTGGAGCTGACGCTGGTGGGGGCGTAGAGGGGGGAGCGGGGAACGGGGAACGGGGAGCGGGAAACAGGGGACAGGAAACAAGGGACAGGACAACGGACGATGTCTGCTTCCTCGCATCTCCCACACATCTCTTCTCATCTTGCTCTGCATCTCTGAGTCTCTGTGCTAAAAACGGAACCGTCCGACTCGCTCGAACCTTCCCCGCGCGCAAGAGAAACACCCCGCGTTTGTCACGCGGGGTGTTCGATGGTGGTGCGGCGGGAAAGTGGTGGTGAAGACACCCGCCGCGTGGGTTGAGCACCGCATGGGTTGAGCAGTGGGTGCAATGCCTTGCAGCGCGGGGGCGGTGCAAGACTGGTGGGCAAGGCCTGCGGGGACAGGGCTGTCGGAAGCTATTGCGTGCCGCCAAAGCCGGGCGACGTCCTTGTCGCTTGGGCACTGGTCGTTTGCACGCATGCTCGCTGCGCCAGGGATGCGTCCTTGCACCTTGGCTGCGACCCGCAAAGCTTGGGCTCGGGGCGGGCTCTTTCGAGCTCGCGGGGTCGAGCGGTCAATCAACAAACACAGGCTCAGCACACGCAGGCCCTGCACGTCGAAGGTCTGCGGCTGGTGACACGTGGCAAGGAGGAAAGCGTGCAAACGACGCGCACACTGCATGCCAGATGTCACCAGCCACGCACCCTCAGGGCAATCACGGGCACCACACTCAGCACGATCACTCCTTCCGCGTCGCGGCGCCCGCGTCGGGCTTGCTCTCGGTGCGGCGCATCGTGCTGGGCAGGCGCTTGAAGCGTTCTGCCATGCCTTGCTCCCACGTCTCGCGGTCCCAGAGTTCCATCCGCTGCCCCGCGCCCACGAGCATGACGTCGCTGCGCAGGCCCGTGAGCTCGAGCTGAAACTTCGGAATCGCGATGCGACCGGCAGAATCGAGCTCGCTGCGATCGGCCATGCCGAAGTAGTCGGGCTCGCCCTCCTCTGCATCCTCGCTCGGGGCCAGGCTCTGGGCCCTTGCCCTGGTGAGGGCGATGAAGCTCGCCTCGGTGAAGATCAGCAAGCGCTGATGCTTCCAAGGCACGGTGTAGAAGGCGTTGCCATCCCTCTCAGGAACCAGCAACGCACGCTGCTTCGCCGGGATCGCCAGGCGAAACTTCGCGTCGATGGTGAGTGGTGCGTGACCCGTAAAGATCATGCTGCGTTCTCATCACCGAGCGTGCACACCGTCGCGACGTCCGTGACGCGAGTGATGCACTTTGCGAAGGGAAGCCGATGCACGTCCTTGTGCACCACGATGCGAGTCAAGCTCAAACAGCTTGCTTGCCTTGCTCGTGCGGGTCGTGCGATTTGTGGGCGAACGGCACACGCGAGCGGGCAACGAGCAGAGTTTACAACATTTCGCCCCACAACGCAACACTTCACCCCACTTTTTCTCACAAAATGGGAAGAAGTGACACAGTTCCTCACGCGTGACACCGAACGTGCCGCGAACAACTCGCTTCCGTTTGCAAGGTGTTTGGATTTATGGGTGGCGGGCTCGCTCGTGGCATGCACGTTGGCGGCTCGTTCATCGCTTCGAGCAAGCCGAAAGCTAACTCCCCCAAAGCCAGAATCTACGCCCCGCGCTCGCCAGCACTCTCCAGCGGCGCCACGCACAAGCTATCGATGTGCTGCAGCAGTGCGGCATCGAAGTGGCTCTCGTGGAACTTCTCCGCGTGTACGCGGCACGCTGCGTCGCAGCGCTGCGGGCAGCGGATGATCGCGGGCACGATGGCGTCGATCGAGTCGCTGTCGAAGAGCGAGCCCGTGACGCCATCCGCCACGGTGTCCATCGCGCCGCCCGCGCGGCGGGCCACCACGGGCAAGCCGCAGGCCTGGGCCTCGACCGCAGAGATGCCAAAGTCCTCGATCTGCGGGTAGAGCAGCAGCCTCGCGGAGCGGTAGTGCTCGCGCAGCGCTTCTTCGCTCACGCGACCCAAAAACTCCACGGTGTCGCCCGCGAGGGCGCGGAGGCGCTTCTCCATCGTGCCCGTGCCCACGATGAGCAGGCGATGGTGCAGCTTGTTCGCAGCCTGGATGGCAAGGTCGACGCGCTTGTAGGGCTCGAGCGCGCCGACGTAGAGCCAGTGCTCGCCCCGTGCCAAGCCCATGCGCTCGATGCTGGGGGAGAAAAAATCGGTGCGCACGGGCGGAAACACCACCTGCGCGGTGCGCTCATATGCCCGCGTCACCTGCTCCGCAGTGTGCGAACTGTTGGCGAGCATGCGCGTCACGCTGTCGCTGCTGCTGCTGATCTGGTCCCAGCGTCGGAAGCTCTCGGCCGCGTAGCGCAGCCCGATGCTGCGCAGGCTGAAGTCGCGCGTGTATTCTGCCTGCTGCCCGTAGATGTATCGCGCGGGCGCGTGGCAATAGCACAGGTGCGGCACGCCCTGGGGCGGGCGGATGCCCTTGGCAGCGCAGCTCGAGCTGCTGATGACCAGGTCGATGCGCTTCTGGCGGTGCATCGCATCGAGCTTGCGCGACAGGCTGCGCATCGCCTTGGGGTAGTAGCCCAGCAGGTAGCGCCGCATGGGGTTGGCAAAGGGCCAGCGGCCCACGTTGCTCACGTAGCGAGGCGTCGCGTCGATCGCGGGCGCAACGGGCTTGCCATCGTCAAACATCACCAGCAGGCCCGCGAGGTCGTGGTAGGTGCGAACGATCTTCACCATGCGTTCGAGCACGCCCTCGCCACCGCGATAGCCGCAGAGCCAGTCGTGCACGAGCACGATGCGCAGGGGCCTCTGGAGGTTGGAACGCAGCGGGCTGACCACAGGGTTGCACTTTACCCTCTTTGCCCCCCCGGCACCACGGGCACTTTCGAGAGATTATCGCCAGCGTGCCCTCGCGGCCCACACAACAATCGCCCGCCCCCGCCCGCGATCCGCGGCAGGGGCAACCGCGGCTTGCTCGCGGCATCTTACCTGGTCTGTGCGCATGCCCCAAACGCCCCCCTACGCCCTCACGCCCGCCCAGCGCCCGCAGCGCCCAGAGAACACGCTCGGGCTCGACTATGAGCGCGAGCTTGCCGCGCTCTCGGCCAGGCAGGCGGGACCAACTGGGCTCATGCCCCCGATCATCGACATCCACAACCACATCAATGGCGTGGAGGCACCGCGCATCTACGCCCGCGTGATGCGGGCAGCGAACATCTCGCACGCCTTCACGATGGTGCGGATTGATGAGGCGCACACGGTGCGACGGGTGATGCGTGAGGCCTACCCGATGCGGGAGGGGCAGAGCAACGCTCAATCCGGCACGACATCGGGCACGACATCGGGCACGACACCGGGCACGACACCGACCAAGACCCCCGGCACTTCGCTCGACGAAAGCCCCGACCGCGTGCACTTCATCGCCTTTCCCAACTTCCGCCAAGAGAACCGGGCCCGCGCCTTTGGCGAGGGGTTCCTCACCGACATCGCGCGGTTTCACGCAGAGCTGGGCTCGCGGTGCATCAAGCTGTGGAACGCGCCGCGGCTGTATGAGGTGTTGCCGCGCGAGCAGTGGGGGGAGCTGATTCCGTTCGACGCGCCCTGGCGTGTGCGGCACGTGGAGCTTGCGCAGCAGCTGGGCATGGGCATCATGGTGCACGTGGCCGACCCCGACACGTGGTTCGCGACCAAGTACAACGACGCGAGCACGTTCCCTCCGAAGCCCGAGCACTACAAACCACTGGAGCGCATGCTCGACCGCTTCGCGGGCCCGTGGATCGCGGCCCACATGGGGGGCTGGCCCGAGGACCTCGCGTTTCTCGATGGGCTCTTGTCGCGCCACCCAAACCTCTGGCTCGACACCAGCGCAACGAAGTGGATCGTCCGCGAGCTGAGCAAACACCCCAAGGGCCGCGTGCTCGACTTTCTCCACAAGTTTCGCGGGCGCATCTGCTTCGGCAGCGACATCGTGACCACCGACGAGCACCTCGCACCCCACCCCAGCGGCACGACGCACCCCATGGGCGCACTCGCCGACAGCCCCGAGAGCGCGCACGACCTCTACGCCAGCCGCTACCTCGCGCTGCGGCTCATGTTCGAGACCGACTACGAGGGCCAGAGCCCCATCGCCGACCCCGACCTGCGCATGGTCGATCCGAGCATCACGAGCCCGCTCGCGGCGCCGCCCCTGCGTGGCCTCGCGCTGCCGCCCGACATGCTCGACGACCTGTATCGCCGGGCGTCGCGGGCTTTCCTGCGGGGCGTTGGGCTGTGAGCGAAGTTCATCGGTGGGTGCAACCAGCGGCTTAGCCTTGTGCGGTGCCCAAGACCTCTGCCCGCGTGCCCAACCGCCTGACATGAAGGACTACATCCAAAGCATGTTCGTGCGACGCTTGCTGCTGCTGTGCGCAGTGGCCTCCGCCGGCGCGCTCGTGCTTGGGGGGCGCCTTGCGCAGCTCACCGTCGTGCGAGGCAGCGACCTGCGAGCCCAGGCCGAGGCAAGGCTCGTGCGCAGCCAGTGGCTGCCCACCACGCGCGGGCGCATCCTCGATCGCAAGGGCCGCGTGCTGGCGCAAGACCGCCCAAGCTACGACGTCGTCGTGAGCTACGCGAGCCTGAGCGCGACATGGGTGGACGAGCAAGCCCGCCTGCTCGCGGCGCGCGTCGCGGGCAAGCGATGGGTGGATGTCGACAAGCCCACGCGCGAGCAGGCAATCGCCCTCACGCGCCAGCGGCTGCTGCTGCACTGGGACGAAGGTTGGTCGCACCTCGCCCGCTCGCTGGGCATAGACCCCACGCAGCTCGACGTCGCACGCGACCGCATCCTGCGCGAGGTGCAGGCACGCCAGGACCGCATCGCCCAGCAGCGCGAAGCCAAGGAAGTGGCAGCCCTGCGCGAGAAGGGCGACGAGCCCGACGAGCAAACCCTCGCCAAGATTCGCCGGCGCGCGAGCGAGCCCATCGCTGAGAAGCGCACCTCGCACGTCGTGCGGACACGCATCGACGACCAGACTGCGTTCAGCGTGCGCGAGCTCGCGAGCGAGCAGGTCTCGCTCGATCTCTCCGAGGTCGCGCAAGCGATGAACCTGCCGCCAACGGACTTGGGCTCCGCGGGCGTCATGGTGCCCGTGATTCCGGGCGTGGGCGTGCTCGACACGGGCGACCGTGAGTATCCGCTCGAAGCTCTCGACGTCGCGATCAGCAGGCGGACATTCCCGCTGCCCGAGTCGTCGTCGTTTGATGCCCAGGTGCGCGTCGAGGGGCTGGCGTGCCACATCATCGGGCGCATGCGCGACCGCGTGTTTGGCGATGAGTTCGCCGACGATGGCACGCTGCTGAGGCTTGGGGACAAAGCAAAGCGCGAGCGCTTCCTCGCTCAAAGTCCGCAGCTCGCCGCCCAGACGCTCACGCCCGACGGAGCCGACCGCGGGGCATATCGCGAGGGCGACCGCGTGGGCGAGAGCGGCGTTGAGGCAAGCCTGGAGCCCTACCTGCGCGGGCTGCGTGGACGCTCGAGCACGCGCGTGGATGGCGTGCTCGGTGATTTTCTGCCCTCGCAGCCGGGGCAAGATGTGATGCTCGCCTTGGATGCGATGCTGCAAGCCCGCGTGCAAGCGCTGCTCGACCCCGCGCTGGGCCTGGCCCGCGTGCAGCCCTGGCACGGCGTGCGGGGCGCGCCAGGCGGGCCCACGCTCGCGGTGGGTGAGCCCCTGTATGGCGCAGCCATCGTGCTCGATGTCGCGAGCGGCGATGTGCTCGCAGCCGTCAGCACGCCCACGTTTACGAGCACGCAGATGCGCGAGGCCTTCGAGCAGCTTGCGCGAGACGACCTGCGCAAGCCCCTGTCCAACCGCGCCTGGGGCGTCGACTATGCAGCCGGCTCGATCGTGAAGCCCATCGTGTACATCGGTGCCGTCGAGCGCGGGGTCTGCGGCGTCGAGGAGCGCATCGCGTGCGATGGGTTCCTCATTCCGGGCCAGCCCAACATCCTGCAGTGCCTCATCTGGAAGCGCGCCCGTGCCACGCACAGCGCGGTCTTCGGCGGCCCGCTCTCTGCGGAGCAAGCCATCGGCGCAAGCTGCAACATCTACTTCTACACGCTGGGCCGCCGCCTGGGCCCGCGCGGCATCGTCGATGTCTACCGCGAGTTTGGCGTGGGCAGCACCTTTGGCCTGGGCGCAGGTGCGGAGTTTGCGGGGCACCTCGGTCCGTTGCCAACTTCGCCCGGCGCGCAGCCCGCTGCGCTCGAGCAGGGCGATGCCATCCAGATGGGCATCGGTCAGGGTCCGATTAGTTGGACGCCCCTGCACGCTGCCAGCAGCTATGCGACGCTCGCCAAGGGCGAACGTGTGCACCCCAGGCTCGTGCTCTCGCCCCAGCGAACTGGCGCGCCGCCCACGCCCGCGCGCCTTACTGCCCCCGCGCAGGCACAGCAGATGGCGCTCGCGGGCCTTTGGTTCAGCATCAACAACGAGCGCGGCACGGGCCACCACCTCGTGACCCAGGAAGGCATGCAAGAGCCCATCTTCAACGCGCCGGGCGTGCAGGTGTGGGGCAAGACGGGCACCGCCACCGCCCCCGCCCTGCTCGTCGACCCCGACGGCGATGGCCCGCTGCCCAAGCAGCTCGCGCGCGACGGCGACCACAGCTGGTTCGTCATCCTCGCAGGCCGCGACACGCCGCGATACGCCATCGCGGTGGTGATGGACTACGCAGGCAGCGGCGGCAAAGTGAGCGGCCCGATCGCGAACCAGATTCTGCACGCACTCATCGCCGAGGGCTACCTGTAGCGCATCGTCCGTACGCTGCGCTCGATCTTCCCATGCTTCCCCCTCCGCAAACGCTCACGTCGATCAAGGCCCTGCTCGCCGAGCGAGGCCTCTCACCCCGCAAGAACTTCGGGCAGAACTTCCTCATCGATGCCAACATGCTGCGCAAACTCGTTGAGGTTGCCAGTGTGCAGCCCGGAGACCTTGTGCTCGAGGTTGGGCCAGGCACGGGCGTGCTCACCGACGCGCTGCTGAGCGCGGGCGCACACGTCGTCGCCTGCGAGATCGACCGAGGCCTCGCCCAGCACCTGCGCGAGCGCTACGCGGGCCTGCCCAACTTCACGCTCGTGGAGGGCGACGCGATGCCCAAGCTCCAGCTCTCCGCAGCAACACAGGACGCGCTCGCGGGCAGGCCCTTTCGCCTCGTCGCAAACCTGCCCTACAACATCGCAAGCCCATTGATGATCGAGCTGCTCGCGAGCTTTCCACAGTGCAGCTCGCAGACCGTAACCATCCAGAAAGAGGTCGCGCAGCGCTTGCTCGCTAAGCCCGGCACCGACGACTTTGGCACGCTGAGCATCCTCGCGCAGGCGATGGCGACAGTCAAGAAGATCGCCGACCTCTCCCCCGGGTGTTTTTGGCCCCAGCCCAGCATCACCAGCAGCTTCGTGCAGCTCGTGCGGCTTGCAACGCCCCACACGACAGACCCGCAAGGCCTGGGCGACCTCTGCACCTGGCTCTTTAGCGGCAGGCGAAGGCAACTGGGCACCATGGTGGCGCACCGCGCCAAGGAACGCAACCTGCCCGTGCCCAGCCTGCCCGAGGGGATCGACCCGCAAGCCCGTGCGGAGACGCTGAGCATTGCCGACTTTGTCCGCCTGCACGCCGCGCTAAGGCAGCTCGTCGAGCCGCGCGGGGCGTGATGCGCGCGGCTTACCGTTCGCGCATGACGCATCAGTCGCTCGTGCCCGCTGCCAACCGCGCCGTCATCACGGTGGGGTGCTTTGCGCTGCTGTCGTTCCTGCTCATGCGCGTGCAGGGCACGATGAGCGGGCAGGCCCAGCACCTGCCCGGGCTGCTCATGTTTGTGCTGTTTGCCGTCGCGCTGCTGCTGCTGGGGAGCGATGTCATCACCCTGCACCAGGGGTGGCTCGCGCGGCGTGGCAGCACGCTTGGCCCGTGGCCCACCGTCTTCTGCTCGCTGCTGTGCGTGCTGGGCGCGATGGTGCTGCTCGCAGGCATGCTGGTGCTTATGCGCACGCTCTAAAGTGTGGGCGAGGGGCGGTTTGCAGTCCCGTGCCACCATCCGTTCGCAGTCCACCCGCGCTCTTCCCGCTTTCGCCCCCCGTGCCCCATACACTCGCCCCGCTTTCGGAACCCCATTTCGCTACGGAAGACCCATGAATCTGACGGACATCCTCACGGTCGATTGCATCCGCGTGCCCCTCCGGGCCACCACCAAGCGCGAGGTCATCCACGAACTCGTGGACGTTTTGTACAGCGCGAAGCGCATCACCGAGCCGCAGCTCCTCAAGGACGCAGTCTGGCAGCGCGAGCAGACGCGCACCACGGGCCTCGGCGCCGGGCTCGCCATCCCGCACGGCAAGTGCGCTGGCATCCCCGCCCTCTCGCTCGCCATCGGCAAGCCCGCCAGCCCGATGGACTTTGAAGCAATCGACGGCAAGCCCGTCAAGCTCGTCGTGCTGCTCGCCAGCCCGCCCGATCGCACGAGCGACCACATCCAGGCCCTCGCCAAGGTCAGCCGCCTGATGACGATGGAAGAGTTCCGCGAGAGCGCCTACGCCGCGGGCAGCGCGCAGGAGCTGTTTGACCTGTTCAAGAGCCGCGAGCAGTGAACGTGGGCACCATCCTCTTTGCAGGTGGAGGCACCGGGGGGCACATCTTTCCGGCGCTTGCGATTGCCCAGGCCTGTATCGCCCAGGCTTGTGTTGCGCAGGCCGCCTCCACCAGCACGCCCAACCTGCGCTGCGAGTTTGTCGTCTCGCAGCGTCCGCTCGATGCCAGCATCCTCTCGCAGCAATCTCTCGCTGGCGCGCCGGTGGTCTTCCACGCCATCCCCGCTCAACCAGCCGTCGCCACGCCCAAGGGCCTGTACCGATTCATCTCGTGCTGGGGTCTCGCCGTGCGCACGGCGCGCGCCATCATCGCGCGCGCCAAGGCCCACGGTCCTGTCGCGATCGTCTCGACGGGTGGCTTCGTCTCCGCTCCCGTCGCGCAGGCGGCGCGGGCGGAGCGCGTGCCGCTGGTCATGGTGAATCTCGACGCGGTGCCGGGCAAAGCCAACCGCTGGATCGGCAAGCACGCCACCACCCGCGTCACGGCTCTTGCCGTCGCGCCGCACGTGCAACTGCCCAGCCGCCAGCAATGGCAAAGCGTGCGACCGATCGTGCGCGAGGCGTTGCTCGTGCCGCACGAATCCAGCCTAGCCCGCGCGCACTTTGGGCTCGCGCAGAGCACGCGCACGCTGCTCATCACAGGTGGCAGCCAAGGCGCAGGCAGCATGAACGCCCTGCTGCCCCACGCGCTCGCGAGCACTTCTAGCTCGCTCCGCGAAGCGCTGTCCGGTTGGCAAGTGCTGCACCAATGCGGCGCACAAGCCGACGCGGCTGCGATCCGCAGTGCGTACACCAGCGCAGGCGTCGCTGCCCACGTCACGCCCTTCATCGATCGGATGGACCTCGCGTGGCGTGCGACCGATCTCGCGCTGTGCCGCGCGGGTGCTGGCAACGTTGCCGAGGTATGGGCCACCAGCACGCCCGCGATTTTTCTGCCCTATCCCTATCACCGCGATCAGCACCAGCTGTGGAACGCCCGCCCCCTGCAAGATGCCGGTGCCGCGCACGTCGTGTCCGACGAGATCGAGCCCGGGCGCACGCTCGTCACGCTGGGTCCGCTGCTCTCAAAGTTGCTGCAAGACGATCATGCCCGCGCGGGGATGCGAGCCGCACTCAATGGGCTCGGCCCTGCCGATGGCGCGAGCACGATTGCCTCGCTCGCGCTTGCCCAGCTTGCCGCAGCGGGCAAGACCGTCTGATAAATCCTGACATGCCCGCATAAACCGCAGCGAGCGTCCGAAGACGCGTCGGCGGACGCCATTTTGCAGCACGGACAGGGTCATTTCGCTTCGTGCCGAGTTCGCGTGCCTGTATGATGCCTTCAGCATGGCTGCTTCGTTCGACGATTCTGCAACTTCTGGCTCGCTGGCGTGCGTGGTGCTCCTGAGCCCGGGCGGGCAGACCCGCGCGCGGCTGGAGGCGGTGCTCCGCCGACCGGGCTTGCGCGCGATCTTTTGCGACGATGCCTTGGAGGCGCTGGGCGAAGTGACGCGGGCGGCGGCGGGCAAGGGCCCCGCGTCGTGCGTGCTGCTGCTCGACCAGCCCCGGACGCTGCCCGGCCTTGGGGAGTGTTTCGAGGCGATTGCCAAGTTCGTCGAGCCGCCCATCGTGTGGGTGTTTGAGCCCGGCCCGCCCGTGAGCCTGAAGGACACGCCTTGGGAGCAGGCAGCGCAGCTTGCGCATCAGATCGATCGCGAGCGGGCCCTTGGCGATGCGAGCCTGCGCGGGCTCGGCAATCCTTCGGGCAATCCTGCGGGCGAGCCCGTTTCCACAATGTTGCCCGCGACCATGCCCGTGACGAAGGGCAAGCCCAGCGCGAACGAGTGGGTTGCGAGCGCGACAGAGTCGTGGGCGATGCCAGGCTTGCCGGCTGGGGCGAAGGCGAGCACGCGTTCTGCGCCGCCTGCCCTGCGATTGACGGGCGAGCCTCTCGCTCCGTCCGCTGTGCAGCCGCCCATGCAGCCCAAGCCAGTCACAGCGCAGAGCACGGGCGGGTTCGACGGGCCCGATGCCCTCGCCGAGGCAACGCCCCAGCCCAAGACCAGCTGGCTGGGCAGTGGCGCGGGGAGCGCGGGGCAGGTGCTGAGCGATGATGAGCTTGCGATGCTGCTGGGGCCTGATGGGCAGCCCGGGGCGGGGGGCTTCGCGGCTCCGAAGGACTGAGGACCGTGAACAGGGGCGAGCTGAGCAAAGTATTGAAGTGAACGACACGGGGAACGAGCAAGGCCGGTTTCGAGGATCGAGGGAACGACCATGACACAGGTTTCGACAAGCAGCGTGGCAGGCGATGCGCCGTCGGTGGTGGTGTTGGTTGGGCGCACGGGGCTCGATGCCGCGCTGCGGCTCGACCCCAGCATCGAGCTCGTGCGCGTGAAGACCGCGAGCGAGGCGATCGCAGCGGTCGCGACCGAGAGCGCAGCCCGGGCTGAGGTGCCGACGCCCATGGCGGTGATCGTGAGCGAAGAGGTGCGCGATGGGCTGAGCGTGCACGACCAATCGGGCGTGACGGGGCAGCAGCGTTTTACGCGCGTGCTCCGCAACCTCCGCCCGGGCATCGAGGTGATGTTTTTGGGCGAGGACGGTGTGACGGCGGACGCGATCGCGCAAGCTGCGCGTGGCGGTTCGCGGGCCGAGACGCAGGTTGAAGCGGGTGCATCCGAAGCTGCGCCGCAGAGCGCGTTTGCCGCGCCTGGCGTGGTTGCCGAGGTGCCGGCTCAGGTCGCTGCGCAGGCTCAGATCGCTGCGCCAGCGCAGCCCGCGATGCAAGCGAGCGGTGGCGCGATGGTGCCTCCGCGCGCGATCTTGGATGATGGCGCACCGGGCGTGCTGGAGCCTGTTGCGCCCCCCACGCGCGTGGGCGAGGTGGGGTTTGTCGGTGCGCCCGTTGCCCCGAGCATGCCCGTGCTGGCGGCACCGCCCCTGGGCGGGCCTGAGGCACCGGTGCAGACGCCGCGCGTGGAGGTTGTCGCCCCGCTGGCGACCACCGGACTTGCGGCGGCTGGCCTGAGCGCTGGCAGCGGCCTCAGCAGCGTGCAACCGCCCGTCGTGGTGGCACCGGCGCGGGTGCAAGCACTCGCGAGCGAGCAGGCTGGTCAGGCAGTCGGAACAGTGAGCGCAAGTCAGCCTTCGGTGCAGTCCAGCGGCCAGGGCCTCGCGCGCGGCATCCTCACGCCTCCCCTCGCGCCGCCTGCGGTGGCGAGCGCTGCCGCACTCGGCGCGCTGGCAGAGCTTGGCGCGCCCGCGCTGTTTGGCGTTCGCAAGGAAGATGCATCGCTGGAGATTGGGCCGGGCAGCCCGGGCGATGCGCTCCTCGTGCGCACCTTGCTGCGCGGGCAGGATGTGCAGGGCGTGGCGATGGAGCTGCTGCGGGCCCGCGCGAGCGACAGCTCGCTCGAGGTGGTGCCCGAGCCCGCGCAGGGCAGGCTGAGCGTGCCACTGGGCGACGGGGCGGGCTGGCTGACGAGTGCGCGGGCGGAGCGTGCCGACCAGCTTCGCGCGCACGCGGCGTGGCTTGCGGGCTGGCTGCGGCTGCGCGATCAGCAGGCGGTGCTTGCCGATGCGGCGCTGAAGGATGCGCTGACGGGAGCTTGGAACAGGCGGTATCTCGACGCGTTTCTTGCGAGTGCGCTGCGATCGGCGCGGGATGCGCGGCAGTTTGTCACGGTGCTGCTGTTTGACATCGACAACTTCAAGAGCTTCAACGACCGCCACGGGCACGACGCGGGCGATGCGATCTTGCGTGAGGTGGTCGAGCTCATGCGTTCGATGGTGCGCCCGAGCGATCGGGTCTGCCGCGTCGGGGGCGATGAGTTTGCGGTCGTGTTCCACGACCCGCAGGGCCCGCGGCAACTGGGCAGCCGCCACCCGAGCACGGTGGAGGACATCGCGCAGCGCTTCCAGCAGCGCGTCGCTTCGCACAGCTTCTCGCGGCTGCAAGCGGGCACCAAGCTCACGATCTCGGGCGGGCTGGCGACCTTCCCGTGGGATGGGCTGCACGCGGCGGACCTGCTGGCGCACGCGGACCAACTGAGCCTTGCGAGCAAGCGGGCTGGGAAGAACGCGATTGTGCTTGGGGGATGAGGCGTCGGGGCGCGGGTTGTCTGCGGGTGCCTCAATGAGGCATTCGGGATTCGGGATTCGGCATTCGGGAAGGAAGAAAGAATGCCGCTTGCTTAGCGCTTGGCTTGGCCCATGGGCTTGACGAGCAGGGTGAGCACGCACTTGCCTGCCATGTCGTCGCGCTTGGTGAGCGCTCCCGTGTCGAGCGTCGCGGTGCTGGCGTTGGCAGCGAGCTCTTTGCGAGCGGGCGCGAGCACCTCGATCGCGCGCACGCTGCTGGTGAGGGCAATGTCCCAGGGCAGCAGCGTCGCGGCGATGGTGATGGTGCCCTCGATCACGCGCACCTCGTCGTCGCTTGCGCCCATCAGCAGCTCTTCGCGCTTCTCTTCCCAGGCTTGAGCGAGCGAGCCGCTGGCGTTGTGCAGCTCGCTCATGTCGTCGCTGCCCACGAGGCTGTCGTGCTCGAAGCGCGGATCGCTTGCGCGGCGCGCTAGCGGCGCAACCACCTGCCCAAGGTCTGCCAGCTCGCTCGCCAGCACCTCGCGCGCGTGGAGCAGACGCGGCGCGCTGGCTTGCAGAAAGCCCGGCACCGCGATGGTGAACAGCGCGCGACCCATGCGGACCTCGGCTTGCTGCGCAAGGCTCTGCGGGCGGCTGCGGGCCACGACAAGCCCGTGGCGAGCGGCGAAACGGTCCAGCCCTGCGTAGACGGGCAGGCTGATGCCCGGGTCGGGCCCGCCCTTGAGAACGTCGGTCGCGACGGCGTGCAGATACATCTCGCGGTTGTCGAAGCTCTCTTCGTCTTTCACGAAGTGGCGCAGGGGCAGAAAGCTCTGCTCGCTGCGCAGGTGCTCGCAGACGCGCAGCACGTCCTCGGTCGCGGATTGGCGGTTGTGCTGGGCGTGCAGCACGCCTTGCTTCCATAGCCGCTCGCTCCAATGCCAGCTTCGCACAAACTCGGCGAATGCGGGCACGCGCCGGCCTGCCGCGATGGGGTCGATCGTCGCGCTGCCCGCCTGGGCGAGGTCCAGGGGCGGGGGCACCACCGTCACGGCCCGCTGCGCGAGCAGCAGCGCGGTGAGCGCGGCGGGCTCGCGGCTGGTGAGGTGATAGGGAGAGAGCGCGAGGATCATGGGACTGGCTGGGGGGCTGGCTGGGGAGTTGGCTTTGCTTCTGGTTTCG
This sequence comes from Planctomycetaceae bacterium, assembly GCA_027487735.1. Taxonomy (GTDB): domain Bacteria; phylum Planctomycetota; class Phycisphaerae; order Phycisphaerales; family UBA1924; genus BJHL01. Next base: position 57,770 of record JAIYDA010000130.1, read on the forward strand.
TGGTTGGTGCTTCGGCGGGCGCAAGGGCCGCGATGATCCAGTCGGCGATTGCGCGGTTGCGCTGGCCCAGCTGCGCAAAGAGCAGCTCGTGCCCCACGGGATAGGTCTCGCGGTCGCGCTCACCCAGCCTCTGCCAGAGCTGATCTGCAAGCGGGCTGGGCACGGCTTCGTCGATCGTGCCGTAGATGTTGAGCGAGGGCATGTGTTGCAGAGCCTTGGCGGTGTGGAAGGCATCGAGCGTGGCGTGCTGGATGAACGCGTCGTAGGCCCGTGCCTTCACGGCCTTCAGCGCGTCGCCCTCAAGGGCTGGCCAGGTTGGGCCATCGCCTCCGAGAAAGCTGGTGTAGTTGCTCGTGTCGATCATGTGAAAGAAGTTCGTGCCGCCGCCCACGAGGACAGCGGCTTTGTATCGCTCTGCTTCGAGCGCCACGACGGTGGGGAGCGTGATCGCTCCACCACTGAATCCGATTGCAACGCGGGGCTGTGCGGCAAGCTGCGGCACAAGGCGCTCCAGCTCAGCGAGTGCGCTCGCGACGGCGTACGCACACTCCGCGGAGCGATTGTCGAGCACGCGCGCGATCTCGGCGACGCTGCCGTCGACGTCGTCCTGGCGCACGACCATGGGGGTGCGCTCGATGAAGCGTGCGGGCTGGGCGACCATCTGCAGCACGACAAAGCCCTCCTCGCGCAGCACGCGTGCGAGCGCGAGCAAGGGCCCCTCGGGCGTGCCCAGCAGGCCCGGCATGATGAGCACGGTGCCGCGAGCTTCTGCTGCCGGCTTGCCGCGAGGCGGGTAGGCAAGGAATGCGGTGCTGTCGATGAGCCACGACGCGGGCTTGCCTTGCTCTGCGGCGGGCGTTTCGCTCGCGCTCACGACGCGGATGGCAGCGAGCACGCTGCGGGCGTTGCGGGGTGTGAGCTCTTCGCCCGGCTCGGCAGAGCGGAGCGAGACGAGGAACGCGCCGACGCTGTAGGGCACGACATCGGGGAGTTTGGTCGTGAGGTCGTCTTCGCTCATGCCCAGGGCGCGGGCGAAGCGCTGAGCATCGAGCATGGTGCGCATGGCGAGCACCTCGCCCTGACCTTCGCGCGCGAAGGTGCGCTGCGGGTTGGGCATCAACCCTTCGGGCTGAAAGGTCTGGACGGCGTGGAACCACTTTGCGGTGTGGCCTTGTGGCACCACGCGCGTAGGCCACTGGGCGGGCAGAAATGGGGCGCCGTCGCCCGCGAGCGAGAACGCAGCGAATGTGCCCGGGTCGGCTTGGGCGCCTTTGGGCCAGCCTGTGGGGGCGGGGGCTTCGGTCTGGGCTTCGGTCTGGGCTGTGGTCTGGGCGTGGCAAACCCCCGCATGCGCGGCAAGCAGCATCGCGGCCGAAAGCAGGTGCACAACTCTCCGTGGCAGAGCAAGACGTTGCATAGCAAAGAGCCTAGCCTCGGCGTGTCGGGTTTGCCGATGGATGGCGTCGGCGGTTCGCGTCGGCGTCCTTGCTCCCCAACCACACCCAAACATGCCTCAGCATTCCACCGCACCCTCAGATTCGTCGCAGCCGCAGGACACGCGCGTGTTTCCGGTGCGGGCCCCGCTGGGCGGGCTGCTCATGGGCTTTGCGAACATCGTGCCCGGCATCAGCGGCGGGGCGATGCTCCTGATGGTGGGGGTGTATCAGCGGTTTGTCGAGGCGGTTGCGCAGTGCAGCACGCTGCGGTTTCGGGCGCGGTCGGTGCTGTTTCTCATGCTGGTGGGGCTGGGGGCGGGCACGACGATTCTGCTCAGCGCGGGGCCCATCAAGCGGTTGATTCTCGAGCACACTTGGCAGGCGCTTGCGCTGTTCATCGGGCTGCGGCTGGGGGCGATTCCCATCGTTTGGAAGTGGTGCAAGCCCTTTGAGGGGCAGAACGCGCGGCGTGTGATCGCGGGCATTGTGGGGGGGCTCGTGGTTACGGGCTTGCTTGCGATCTCGCAGTATGCGGGCGCGGGCGCTGGGGGCGCGGCTCACACGTCCACGCCCATCACGCGGTTTGCGGCGGGGCTTGCGGGCGCGAGCGCCACGATTCTGCCTGGCATGGACGGGAGTTACTTTTTGCTGCTCATGGGTGAGTATGTGCCCATTCTCAGCGGCATCGAGCGATTCAAGGACGCGCTGGTGTCGCGGGATGTCGGGGCGATCTGGCAGGCGGGGTTGTATCTCGTGCCCGTGGGGCTGGGCGTTGCGCTGGGGCTTGGGGGCGTGAGCATCTTGCTGCGCTGGCTGTTTCAGAAGCACAAGGCGGTGGTGGGGGGCGTGCTGCTGGGCGTGGTGGTGGGGGCGGTGGGCGGGCTGTGGCCCTTTCGAGAGAGCGTGCCGCCCGCGGTGGGCGATGTCATCAAGGGCGTGACCGTGACGGCAGAGAACCTCGCGAGCTTTGACATTGGCGATTGGCGCACGCGGTTCTTCTCGCCCAGCGGCGTGCAGATGGGCATCTCGCTCGCGCTCGCGGCTCTTGGGTTTGCGATCGCGTGGGGATTTAGCAAGGTTGACCCCGAGTGAGGCCTGGGCCCGGCGCAGCACTGCCCACTGCGGCAGCGCGTTGGCGGAAGGGCATCACGGGTGTTACTGGCATTACTTGACGCCCGCTCGCCCGCCTCGCAAAAAATACTCCATCAGGTCGTGCCCGGGGTCGATCTTCAGGTCGCTCGCAAGGGCGGCTTCCTCGGTGAAGGGCCTTGCCACCGTGCTGCGCACCCACGCACCCGCGATGAGGAAGGGCACGGGCGTCGCGTCGTGCTTGCGGGTGCTGCACAGGGTGTAGTGGTCGGGCATGATGAGCAAGCGCCACCCCGGGGCGTGCGAGTCGTGCTCGGGGTCGCCAAAGCGGGCAAGCCCACGCACGATCGGCGCGACGATGTGCTCGTCGATGGCTTCGAGGCTTGCGACCTTGGTGCGGTAGTCGCCCTGGTGGCTCGCCTCGTCGGGTGCCTCGACGTGGCAGCAGACCACGTCGAACTTGCTGAGTGCCTCGACCGTTGCCAACCCCTGCGCGACATAGTCGGTGTCGTGATAGCTCGTGAGCCCGGGCACGTGCAGACGCTCCCACCCGATGTAGCTCGCAATCCCCGCGAGCAGGTCCACGCTCGTGATCATCGCGCCGCGCAGCCCGAAGCGGCTCGCAAACGTCGGCACGCTGGGCTTGGTGCCCTGGCCCCAGAGCCATGCCATGTTCGCCGGGCGCTGCCCCTTGGCGATCCGCGCCTGGTTCACGGGGTGCTCGGGCAGAAAGTGTGCGCTCAGCAGCATGAGCTCGCGGAGCGCGAGGCTTGCCTGGCCCCCCGCGGGCAGGTGCTGCTGCCAGGGCTCGCGCGGGATGGCGTGCGGAGGAGTCGTCTGCACGTCGGCGTAGGTTCGCGGGCCGCTATCCACAAAGATGTTGCGATAGCTCACGCCCGGCGTAACGGCGATAGCTCTCGCGAGCTCGGGCACCTTTGCGTGCCAGTGCGACACAAGGTCCGCAACCAGCGTGCGTGCCTCCGCGTCGGAGATTGCCCCCGCGCTGTGGTCGAGCATCAGCCCCGCATCGCTGCTGCCCGAGGACTGCGCGGAGCTGTCGTGGGGCGGGAAGCCCCCGGTCGTCACGAGGTTGAGCCGAAAGATCCAGTCGCTCGGGGCAAGGGCAAGGCCCAGGGCGGCAGCCTCGAGCGGTGCACGCCCGGTGTGATACTTCTCCGGGCTGTAGCCCAGCAGGCTCATGCTGCAAACGTCGCTGCCCGCCTCAAAGCCCTCGGGGGTGGTCATGGCGCACCCCACGCGGCCTTTGCGGGCCAGTTCCTGCGTGTGGGGCATGTGCGCAACCTCAAAGGGGGTGCGATCGCCCAATGCCGCGAGGGGCAGGTCGGCGGCTCCGTCGGGGATGATGACGACGTACTTCACGGGTCGCGTGGGTGCGGGGGCGGACGGTGAGGGCGATGCTACGCAGCGTGGGCGGGCGGGCGAAGTGAGGCGTTGGGACGCAAATGCCGAGAAATGGCGAAGCGAAAGCCCGCAAGACGCGAATAATGGAGCATGGGCAACTTCCTTCGTGGCGTCGGTGGGCGGGCAGCGTGGGGCGTGTCGCGTCAGCACTTGACACGGTCAAGCTTGACACGGCTGGGCGTCGTCGTCGTCGCTGCCTTGCTCGCGGGGTGCCAAGCGCCGAGTGTTTGGGAGACCAACCTCGAGCACGGGCCCGAGGGCTCAGGCCCAGCCAGCATGATGAAGGCCGCGGCACCCGAGCAGGTCGCGAGCGTGAAGGTGCGTCGCGCGCCGTGGGAGCGCGTGCAGAGCGCACTCATAGAGATCGAACGCAGCGCAGCAGCGAGTGACGTGCCCATGGAAGAGTGGACGCCCGACAAGCTCGCCGAGAGTGAGGCTCGCCTGCTGAAGGGCTTGCAAGTGACGGCCCCTGCCTCGCGCGTGCAGGTGCTTGCCCGCAGCACCTTCCGCACGACGGATGAGCTGCCCAAGGAAGACACCCTGCAGGCCCTCGGCGCCCGCCTTGGCGCAACGCACGTCGTGTGGAGTTCGCAGGTCGTCGGGCAGGTGAACAAAGTGGTGAGCACGCCCGTGACCAGCAGCACCTTCGGCACGCGCTATCGCCGCGATCGCGACGGCAACCGCGAGCCCGACAGCTATCACGAGAACACCACGACGTACGTCCCTGTGAGCGTGACGGCGGACGAGGTGGGCGCGATCGCGTACTTCTTGCGGATCGAAGAGTGACGCAGCGAGGCTAGCGCTTCCACGCCGCTGGTAGCATCGCGCGCTCCTCGGCTCCGCCCACGAGGGTGAGGCTGGCTTGCAACGCGCGCTCGCTCGCGGGAGGCGTGCGCAGGGCACCTTCGGCATCGAAGGCTGTCGGCGCATCGTCGAGAGCCGCGAGCCTTTGGCACCACCTTCGGGTTGCTTGCAGGGCGTGCGGGGGCTTGCTTGCGAGCTGCTGGGCGAGGGCGAGGGCCCGGGCCTCGCAGGCTGATGCATCTGCCTGCACCTCGTGCACGAGCCCAAGCGCAAGGGCCTGCTCGCCCGAGACGAGCTGCGTGTCGAGCAGCCTTGCCCGCGCCACGCCGGTGCCCGCCTGCTCCACGAGCGTGGGCGCGCTCACGGCGGGCGAGATGCCGAGCTTGACCACGGGATAGCCAATCTTTGCGTCGCGCGTGCTCACGATGCAGTCTGCCGCGCCCAGCAGCGCGCACGCGCCAGCAACCGCCGCGCCATGTGCGCTCAGCACCACGGGCAGGGGCTGCCGCCGGAGCGCAGCGATGCAGCGAGCAAGGCCCGTGAGCAGCGTGGCAAGGGCTGTGTCGTCGTGCTGGCAGAGGGAGAGGTCAAAGCCTGCGCAGAAGACATCGCCCGTGCCCGTGAGCAGGATGGCGCGGGGTTGCGCGGGCTCGCTTGCGTCGATGCTGCGCAGGGCCTTAGCCTCGTGCCAGAGTGCATCGAGCATCGCTGGCGTGAGGGCGTTGCGCTTCTCGGGGCGATCGAAGCGCAGCACACGCACGGGGGCTGAGGCGAGGATGGTGTCGGCGCGAAAGGCTTGCATGCGGGATTTGTGGGAAGCGAGGAAACGATAAGGCCCGTGCTGCGCCGGGGGCAACGCGGGGTGTGGACGTGAGCAAGCAGAACGCAGCGCACGCGTCGCCTTTCGTGATCCCCTCCCTATCCTCGACCCATGCTTCGCATCGCCCTCCGCATGCTGCTTGGCGATCGCACCAAGTACGTCACCCTCGTGCTCGGGCTCGCGTTTGCCGCGCTGCTGATGAACCAGCAGGGCGCGATCTTTCTTGGCCTGCTGCGGCAGGCGACGGGCCCCTTGCAGAACGTGACGCAGCCCGACCTGTGGGTGACCGACCCCGACACGCCCTGGATCGCGGAGTTTCGCTCCCTGAGCGATCAGAAGCTCGCACGCGTGCGCAGCGTGCCGGGCGTGGAGTGGGCAGAGCCCATGCTGAGCGCGTACGCGGTGTGCGAGCTCAAGAGCGGCAGCTTCAAGCGATTGCAGATGTTGGGCATCGCGCGCTCGACGCTCGCGGGCAGACCCCCGCGGATGGTGCAGGGATCGATCGAAGACCTGCGCCTGCCCGATGCGATCATCGTCGAAGAGACGAGCATGGCGATGCTCGAGGGCGCGAAGGTGGGCGACGAGCTGAAGATCAACGACCGCCGCGCGGTGATCGTGGGCGTGTGCGAGGCCCGCAAGGGCTTTGAGAGCAACGCGATCATCTACACGACCTTCGACAACGCCGTGAGCTTTGCGCCCATCGGGCGCGAGCGCATCAGCTATGTGCTCGTGAAGGTGAAGCCCAACATCGCGATTGGCGATGTGCAGGCACGCATCGACGCGCTGGGAGACGTGCGAGCCTTCACCACGCAGCAGTTCCGCGAACGCAGCGTGCAGTTCATCGTGGTCGCGACGGGCATCGGCATCAACTTTGGCATCACCATCTTGCTGGGCATCGTGGTGGGGCTGCTGCTGAGTGCCAGCATCTTCTACCAGTTCACCATCGAGAACCTGAGGAACTTTGCGGTGCTGAAGGCGATGGGCGCGGGGACGCGCACGCTGCTGGGCATGATCATGCTGCAAGCGCTGGTGGTGGGCGTGGTGGGCTTTGGCATAGGCAGCGGCGTCGCGGGCATCTTCGCCATCGCGTCGCGCGTGTCGCGATCGGAGCTGCAGGTGCTGTTCCCGTGGCAGCTGCTCGCGGGCACGTTCGTCGCGACGCTGCTCACCATTCTGCTGGGCAGCGTGCTGAGCGTGCGGCGGGTGCTGCGCGTGAGCCCGGGCACGGTGTTTAGCAGCTGAGCGATCGCTGCCCAAGCTGGTGGCACAGGCGTCTCGCCTGTGCCCGCCCTGCAACCACCGCGCTCGAGAGTGCCTCGATGGGTAGCGCGAGCGACACCTGCCCCACGATACCCCGAGCATGCACCCACGCAGAACGCACCCGCAAGGAACGCCGCGTACGCTCGCCCTGCCTATGCACTCTCTCCGCCTTGCCCCGCAAGAAGCCCCCGCCGCCGCCAGCCTTTCCTCAGACAGTGCGCCCGCCTCGATGCAGGCCTTTCGCGACGACTTTGCCCGCGTGCGCGGGCAGATTGAGCGTGCGGTCGTGGGCCAGAGCGACATCGTCGAGGGGTTGCTCATCAGCATGTTTGCAGGCGGGCACGTGCTGCTGGAAGGCGTGCCCGGCATCGGCAAGACGCTGCTCGTGCGCACCTTAAGCCAAGCCCTGAGCCTGAGCTTCAGCCGCGTGCAGTTCACGCCCGACCTGATGCCCGCGGACATCACGGGCACGACCGTGGTGAACGAGGTCGAAAGCCCGCAGGGGAAGCAGCGCGTGTTCGCGTTTCAGCGCGGGCCCATCTTCGGGCAGATCGTGCTTGCCGACGAGATCAACCGCGCCACGCCCAAGACGCAGAGCGCGCTGCTGGAGGCGATGCAGGAGCGCAGCGTGACGGTCGCTGGCACGACGCACGCGCTGCCCAGCCCCTTCCTGGTGATGGCCACGCAGAACCCCGTGGAGCAGGAGGGCACCTATCCGCTGCCTGAGGCACAGCTCGATCGCTTCTTCTTCAAGCTTCTCTCGCTCCCCCCATCGCGCAGCGAGCTGGCGATGATTCTGCAGCGCACCACGACCGCGAGCGCGCCCGTGGTGCAGCCCGTGCTCGACGCGGCAAGCATTCTGCGGCACCAGCAGCTCATCCGCCAGGTCGTCATCGCTCCGCACGTGGAGGACTACATCGTGCGGATCGTGCTCGCGACGCAGCCCACGAGCACGCTCGGCGCCGCCCGCGCGAGCGACAGCTTCGCGACCCCCATGGTGAACCAGTACGTGCGGCTTGGTTCATCGCCCCGCGGCGCGCAGACGATCACCCTCGCGAGCAAGTGCGTGGCGCTGCTGGCGGGGCGAGCGAGCGTCGCGATCGAGGACGTGAAGAAGGTCGCGCTCCCCGCGCTGCGCCATCGCCTGATTCTCAACTTTGAGAGCCACGCCCAGGGCATCGCGGCCGACGAGATCGTGCGCAACCTGCTCGACACGCTGCCCGTGAACGCCTAATCGCACGACTTTTCATGCCCAGTTGCAGCATGCACACCTGGCTCGCCCATCTCTCGCTTGCTTATGTCGCGGTGTCCGCGGGCACTGTCCTCGCGCAGCGCTCGCCCCCCGCCATCGAGCGACCGACGCTCGACGCTCCGGCTGATGATGCGGAGAAGCGGGCCGCCATCACCGCACTCGCACGCGTCGATGCCCCGCCTGTTGGGCTCATGATCGTGCAGCCCTTGGCATCGCAGTTTGCTGCGGGGCTGCCCGTGATTCGCGCCGATAGCGGCCGCGAGCTTGTCGCGCGGCACCTGCTCGTGCGGCCGCGCGCGAGCGAAGGGCTGCTGAGTAGCGAGTTCGACAGCGCACCCGCCAACCCATCCCCGTTGCACGCCCTGCTCGACCAGTGGCTGGGCCCCGCCCCATCGCTCGACGTGCGCGAGCTGAGCCCGGGCACCACCACCGCGGCGCTGCAACCGCTGATCGACGAGGGCTGGGCCCTTGTCGCGCTCGTCGAGCAGCCCGCGCGGAGAGAGGGTGCAACGCTCGTGGTGGGCGCGCAGCGCGCGGGCGTGCGCTGGTTGCCCGCGCTTCCGCAAGCTGCGGTGCGGGGTGAGCTCGCGACCTCGCCCGTGAGCGAGGCCCTGCGCCAGCGGCTGCTTGCCGACCCAACCGAGCACTGGCGGCTTTGGCTGCTGACGGGCGAAGACCCATCAGCTGCCGACGCCGCAGCACCTGCCGCCGATCGTGACGAAGCCGCGACGCAAGACCCCGACTCGCTCCTCGCGCGCGCCATCGCGCAGCGCGACATAGCGCGCCTCGCGCTCGCTCTCAGCACGTTGCAGCAGGAGGACGCGCCTCTGCACGCACGCTTCGTGCGACGGCTCTCGCTGCAAGCCGCGCTCGGTGATGGTCTCGTGCTGCCCGTGTGGCCCGCGGGCCAGGCCTTGCAGAGCCTGTGGGAGGATGCAGCCGACACGCGCATCTCGCCCGCGCGCCGTGCGCAGCGCATTGCGCGCTGGTTGGGCGAGCAGCCCCTCGGCGCGGCCTGGGTGCAGCAAGACGCACAGCCTTTGCAAGCCGCGCCGAGCCCGCGCGGGCCCGCTGCCTATCGAGCGATGCTGCAGCTCGTGAACCTCGACGACGCTGCGCAGGTGGCGTGGCTGCGCATCGCCGATGGCTTGCAACCCGCGCCAGAGCTTGAGCCGCTCGCGCCGCTCGCCCATCGGCAAGTGGTCGTGCCGCACGCTTCGGGCGAGCAGCCAGGCGCAAGCTCGCTTCGCGCGCCGTCGACGCGAGCCGTGCTTGGCCTGGGCACATGGTCATTCGCGACGCCTTTGCTCCTCGCGCCCGCGCGGGCCATGCCCCCCGCGCTGGGTCTTGGCACGCTGCGGACGGACCTCTCGCTGCAACGCTGGCTCGCGGGCGACAGCGGGGCGGAAGCAAGCGCGGGCTCAGCGGGCCTTGGCGCCACGTTGCTGCGCATCGTCGATGGCAATGGCCCGGCATGGTGGCTCGTGGTGCAGTTGCCGAGTGATTCACGCGCGGGATCGCCACAAGGTGCCGGTGCGGCGTGGCGCGTTCGCGTCGAGCTCGGTCCGCAGCGCACTCGCATCGAGGCCGACGCAACCCGCGACTTGCCGGTGGGTGCGGTGCTGGATGCGCAGCCCGAAGCGCCCGCGCTCTGGCTGCGCGTGCCGCCGCAAGCGATGGCGTCGGGCGAGCTGCTGCTAGGCCTCACGCTCGAGCACGCGGGGCAGCGGGCAAGCTGGCCCCGGGCGCTGGTGCCCTGGCAAGCCGAGCCCTCGCAGGCCCGCATCAGTCTCGCGGCTTGGGACGTCGAGGCGAGGTGAGGGTCAGGTGAGGGCGAGCGAGCGGCGATCAGCAACCCCGCGGCGGGGCAACGCGGCTTCCGCGCGAGTTGATCGCAGACGCCCCATCGCTGGCCGCTCACACGCTCCTTGCTTTCCCCCCTCCCTGCATCGCCCGCTCACCTCCCATCGAACCGCTCCCCATGCCTATCCGTCCAGAGCGATCGCAAGCGTGGGGGCCGGTGCTCGTGCTGCTTGCATGCGCGCAGGCAACCGCGCCAGGCCTGCCCGAGCTCACGGGCGTGGGCGTGCCCATAGGCGGCGATCGCAGCGGCGTGCCCGATCCACCCCTTGTGCCCATGGGCTACGCCTTCGCCATCTGGGGACCCATCTTTCTTGGCTGCCTGCTCATCTCGCTTGCATTCTTCACTCGGGC
>JAIYDA010000046.1 GCA_027487735.1 Planctomycetaceae bacterium
AGCTACATCCACGCCGAAGGCATGCCCGCCGCCGAGATGAAGCACGGTCCCATCGCGCTCATCAACGAAGGCATGCCCGCGGTCTTCATCGCCAACCAGGGCAAGCAGTATGAAAAGGTGATGAGCAACATCCAGGAAGTTCGCGCCCGGGGCGGCCACGTCATCGCCGTCGCCACCGAGGGCGACACGCAGATCAAGAAGTACGCCGAAGACGTGCTCTACGTGCCCGAAGTGCCCGAGTGCCTCAGCCCGATGCTCACCGTCGTGCCGCTGCAACTCATGGCCTACCACGCCGCCGTCCTGCGCGGGCACGACGTGGACAAGCCCCGGAACCTGGCGAAGAGTGTGACGGTGGAGTGAGGCGAGCGTGCGAGCATTGCCCGCAGCCGCTGGGCTACACCGCCGCTTGGTAAATCATCGGGCGATAGCGAGGCTTCGGCACGCGCTTGCCGTGCTCCCGCATGCTCGCAAGCCACAGATCGCGGGCAATGAGGACCTGCTTCAGGGCTTCCTGAGGGGTCTTGCCCCAAGCCGAGCACGACTTGAGATCAGGGATGTCGGCGATGTACCCCGCATCTTCCTTGCTGAAGAAGATGTTGATGTGATAGTCGGACTTGGTCTCAGTGGCTTTCTTCAATCGCAAGAATGGACTCCTCGACAACGCTGAGAAACTGCTTGAGCTGGTAGGGCTTCACCCCCTTCACATCGCATCGTGGTGCAGAACCGCACGCCGCTCGGAGTCAAAGAGGAAGGCGTCCTTCACAGCTTACAAAAGTATGACAACCGCGCGATCCAATTCCCAGCTTACTCCAATGCTACCTCATGCGCCCCTTCTCTCCACTTGGGTCAGTGTGAGTCGACAATAGTGCTCGTTGCGACGAGCTTAAGCAAGCAGCGACTTCCATTCAGGGTAAACAGTCACGTACAGCTTGCTTGACTTTGAGCTCTCTACCTGAAGTGTCGGGAAGGGGCGATCGTGGATGATCCCAACGTCGGTCGTGACAGACACCTGTCCCCTGTGCATGGCATCCGTATACCCAGATCGCATCAGAATCGCATCTGCGGACTTGCGGATGGCGGACAAAGAGACAGTAGATTTTCGGGCGAGCGATATGTGCCTCGTTATGACAACTTTGATCGTCGATCTCGGGCGTTCCTCGACCGTCGCGCCGAGGCGTATCAGCCGCTTCGTTGTCGTTGCCGAAATCAAACGAAAATCCGCAGCGGAAATCCGAGACGTCTTTTGGATGAAGATAAGAAAAATCAGCTCGACTCGTCGACGACTCGGTTTCATCTCGAATCTCCGCGTCTGGATTCGCCGGACAAACTTTCGAAACGCAGCCTAGGCGGCAGTTCGCTATGGGTTGAGCCCCTTCGGGAAAGTGGGAACGGTCTGCTTGTGCTTCCGTGCACCGTATTCGCTTCGATCATTCTGCAGACGCACGCGCCGCTGCCTTGGGTCCTCAATCCCCCTGATCCAAAACCGCCATGAACGCCTCCTGCGGAATCGTCACGCTCCCCACGTTCTTCATCCGCTTCTTGCCTTCCTTCTGCTTCTCCAGCAGCTTGCGCTTGCGGCTGATGTCGCCGCCATAGCACTTCGCCAGCACGTCCTTGCGGAAGCTCTTGATCGTCTCGCGCGCGATGATCTTGCCGCCAATCGCCGCCTGCACCGGAATCTCGAACTGGTGCCGCGGAATCTGGTCCTTCAGCTTGCCGCACAGCTGCCGCCCGCGCTGCTCCGCACGCTCCTTGTGCACGATGGTCGCGAGCGCCTCGACGGGGTCGCCATTGATGAGGATGTCCAGCTTCACCAGCTTGTCGCTGCGATACTCAATCACCTCATAGTCCATCGTGCCATAGCCGCTCGTCAGGCTCTTCATCTTGTCAAAGAAGTCGTAGATGATCTCGGCAAGCGGAATCTGAAACACCAGCGTCTCGCGGCTCGCGCTCACGAAGCTCTGGCTCTGATACACGCCGCGCCGATCCATGCAGAGCTTCATGATGTCGCCGATGTACTCCTTGGGCAGCATCACCTCCAGCTTGCAGATGGGCTCGCGAATCTCCACGAGGTTGCCCATGTCGGGCAGGTCGCCCGGGTTGTGCACCTCCAGCAACTGGTGGTCGGGCAGCACGTTCGTCGCGAAGGGGCTGCTCGGGTCCACGGGCTTGAGGGCCTGCCCGTTCGCGCCCGTCACGGTGTCGGTGCCGCGCACCAGCACGTGATAGCTCACCGTCGGCGCAGTCTGCACGATCTGCACGTCGCCCTCGCGCTCCAGGCGCTCCTGGATGATGTCCATGTGCAGCAGCCCGAGGAACCCGCACCGAAACCCAAACCCCAGCGCCTCGCTGTGCACCGGCGCGAACGTAAACGACGAGTCGTTCAGGCTCAGCCGTTCCACCGCATCGCGCAGCTCTTCAAAGTCGCTGCCCCCGCCCTCTTCGTCGGTCGCCGGATAGAAGTCGCAGAACACCATCTGCCGCGGCGGCTGATAGCCCGCGAGAGCCTCATCTGCCACAGCATGCTCCAGCGTAATCGTGTCGCCAATCCGCACGTCCTTCAAGCTGCGAATCGCCGCGACCACATACACCGTCTCGCCAGGCCCCGCCTCCGTCACGCGCACGGGCTTGGGCGTCATCTTGCCCATGTCGTTCACCGAGAACGTGCGCCCCACGCCCATCATGCGAATCTTGTCGCCCACCTTCATCTGCCCGTCCATCACACGGGCATACACGATCACGCCGCGATAGTCGTCATACACCGCATCGAAGATCAGCGCCCGCAGCTTCTCCGTCACAGGCTTGCGCGGAGCCGGAAAGCGCTCGCAGATCGCCGCGAGCAGCTGGGGAATGCCGATGCCGCTCTTCGCGCTCACGAGCAAGCACTCCTCGGCCTTAAAACCCAGCGTCTGCTCGATCTCCATCGCCACGTCGTCGGGCTTCGCGCCGGGCAGGTCGATCTTGTTGATGACGGGGATGATCGTGAGGTTCTCGTTCACCGCGAGATACGCGTTCACCAGCGTCTGCGCCTGAACGCCCTGCGTGCTATCGACGACAAGGATCGCGCCCTCACACGCCTTGAGCGCCCGCGACACTTCGTAGTTGAAGTCCACATGCCCGGGCGTATCGATGAAGTTCAGCATGAACAGATCGCCGTGGGCCTCGGGCTGCTCGCCCTTCTTGGTCTTGTGCGTCCCGGCGTCGTCCACGGTTTCGTAGTCGTTCTCCAGTTCGTCCGCCTTCGTTCCCGCCTTGTGCCGGTGATACACCGTCACGGCACTCGCCTTGATCGTGATGCCGCGCTCACGCTCGATGTCCATCGAGTCGAGGATCTGGTCCTTCGCTTCGCGCGCACTCACGGCGTTGGTCGCCTGCAGCAACCTGTCGGCCAGAGTGCTTTTGCCGTGGTCGATGTGGGCGATGATGCTGAAGTTGCGGATGAACTGGGGAGCGGGCTTTTGGAATGACATTCTGGGGGATGATAGGTGAACGAAAACAAACGTGCGTGATGCGTCTGGCGTCCGCACAGGCCGAGAAAGGCACGGCTTCCAGGGCTCTCTCTGGCGCGCCAGCCATTCATGGGCGATGACCTCGCTCCCCTTGGTCGTCGCGCCTCAGCCACTCCCACGGCCGCCGGCGAGGGCTCCACCATCACCCTCGCGCGGCGCACGCGCACCTCCAGCGGAATCCTGAGACCTCACGGATACTGCGTCGGCACAAACAACGCCGTGATGCGCCGGCGCGTCGCCTCAACGAACAATCCACTGGTCCAACCGCGCAGGTAGAACGTGTTGACTCCAGCCGAAACCGGGAATGTCTCGTGGATGGTCAGAGAGAGCGGGTCTCCGGGGAGCACGAGGCTCCTGTATCCTGAAGTCTCTGCGTTCGCGGTCGAGGAGGTGCTGATCGCGAGGGCCGTCGTCGTGTTGCTCAGTTGATTGTTGTTGTTGATCTGCGCACTGCCCGTCACAATCACAAACCCATCACTCGGCGCATTGAGCGAGACGCTCCGTAGCGTCACCGACGCATTTACGTCCATCGTCACAACGCTCGTTGCAGAGCTCGAGTTGAAGCCCGGCTCGTTGCTCGTTTCCGCGGCGCTCACGCTGCTCGCCGGAAGTAGCACCGTCCCATCGCCCGTGCCCGTGGTCGAGATGCTGAGCGCGACCGGCCCGCCCACCACGTTCACTCGCCCAGGGTCGGTCGCGTTCCCCACCGTGACGATGCCGTTGTCTCGCCCGATCGCCAAGATCGGCGTGCTGTCGACGCTCGCAGACCGCCCGAGGATCTCGAGGGTGTTGCTTGCCGCGCCGTTGTATCGCGCGATCATGCCGATGGTGCCGCCAGTATTCTCCGAGAAGATGAACTGCGTGTTCGAGTCGGAGACATCGGGCGTGAGCAGAATCGTGCCCAGCGTGCTGTCACCTCGCACGTGCAGCGAGGCTTGCGGCGCTGTCGTGAGGCCCACGCCCACGTTCCCGCCAAAGGAGTTGGTCGCTCCAGTAAACACGTTCGTCGCGTTGCGGAGCGCGACATTGCTCGACAGGCGAGCATCGGCCAGCGTGCCCGTCGCGACGCTCGTCGCGTTGAGATTCGTCGCGCCCGACGCATTGCCGCTGAGACTGAGCGCAGTGACTGCCCCAGTAAAGACGGCTGGGGCGTTCAGCCGCGGCACGTTCGAGCTCAGCCGCGCGTCGGCGATGGTGCCCGTGAGGTTCGCCGCGTTCGTGAAGAACGACGGCGCGTTGCCCCCGAGCAGGGTTGCGTTCATGGCATAGGGCGTGGGCAGGATTGCCTGCCGCGGAGCGAGCGACACAAACCCGCCGCTCGATGAGCACGTGATGGTCGGTGCGTTGCGCACCTGCACCTCAACAAAGCTCTGGCTGCCCGTGAACACCGAGCCAAAGTCCAACTGCACGGTGAACTGCCCGTTCGTGACGGTCACGTTGTCCGCGCACTGCGTCGTGCCGGTCTGCGTGGTGCCCGAGGGCGATGAGAAGAGCGAGAACCGCAGGTCGTACACGCCGTTGGCGGGCGTGCCAGCCTCGCTGAGCTCGCCCTGATATGTGAACGTGGTGCCGACCGGCTGGGCAAGCGCGGGAGCCGCGATGAGCATGGTTCCCGCGACCAGCGCTGTCGTGCGAAGCAAACCAGCCACCGATGCAAGACGGGGTGCAAGACGGGGTGCAAGACGAGATGCAACACGCATGAGAGAACCTCCAAGAGAGCCGAGTATCAAGATCGTGAAGCGTGCAACCTGCTTGCACGCGGTCGTTGTCATCAGCATGTAGCCGTGCCGTGGCCTCGCATGGACACGCAAGCTCAGAAAAACGAGACCTTCATGGTGGTGCACTGCCGCCACGCGCGGCATGCTTCCTGGCTAGATAGCAGCTCGCAGCAACAAACTGGACACACCCCGCAAAAGTTCTCGCAAGGTTGCCCCAAGGCAATCGCCTTTGTGAGTTGAGCAAGTTGTGGTACCATGCCGTCATGGGGCACGCAGACCGTGGCCAGCCGACGCCCGACGACGCGGATGTCACGCGCGCCAGCCTGCTTTCGCGGGTGCGTGCCGTGGGCGATGGTGCTGCCTGGACAGAGTTCGAGGCCCGATATCGCGAGCTCGTGTACTCCTACTGCCGCCGGCAAGGCCTGCAGCACGTCGACGCGGAGGACTGCACGCAAGCGGTGCTCGTGAACATGGTTCGGTTTCTGCCCGGGTTTCAGTACGACCGCGAACGCGGGCGTTTTCGCGATTACTTGCACCGCTGCACCAAGAACATCATTATTCGCTACCGCTCGCGTCCAGCGAACGCTCCGGCGCGCGTAGAGCTGGAAATGCACGACTTGTTCGCCGACCCAAAGGCCACGAGCACGGAGCTCGAAGCGGCGTGGGAAGAGGAGTGGGCGGCGCACCACATGCGTCGGGCCCTCGCCGCAGTGCGCGAGCATGTCGCGCCGCAAACGATGGCCATCTTCGAGGCTTGCCTGCGCGGCTTGAGTGCAGCCGATGTGGCGCGGGAGTGCGGCGTTTCGACCGACAGCGTGCAGAAAGCCAAGCAGCGGATGCGCGATCGCCTGCAAGCCCAGATTCGTCTGCAGATCGAAGAAGAGGATGGTGCGCATGGATAGCCACCAAGGGCGCCACGATGGGCGAGATGGCAAGCCCCACGAGAAGCCCCACGACAAGCCCCACCACGAACCGATCCCCAATCGGCGACCCGATCCACGCCCACCCGCCGACCCACTCTCCTCAACCTTCGGCTTCGAGGACGATGACCGCTGGCTGCGGCTTGCGAGATCGGCAAGTGCTCTGCGCAATCGCGACCCCGAAATGCTGGGCCCATACCGGGTGCTGCTCCGCGCGGGTGCTGGCGGGCAGGGCACGGTGTTCAAGGTGCTCCAGCCGGTCACGGGTCGAGCCGTGGCACTCAAGCGCCTCAGCCTCGGCGCGTTCGCATCCACGAAGGACCGCGTGCGTTTTCAACGCGAGCTTTCGGCAACCGCGACCTTGCAGCACCCGGGCATCGTCACGCTGCTGGGGCACGACGAGATCGACGGCCAGCCCGTGCTGCTCATGGAGTGGATCGAGGGCCAGCCCATCGACTTGTGGGCGATGCGCGCGTCGCAGAGAGACGTCCTCACCCTCTTCGCGAAGCTGTGCGACGCCGTCGCGCACGCTCATCGCAAAGGTGTGCTGCATCGCGACCTCAAGCCAAGCAACGTGCTCGTGGTCAGGCCGCCAGACTCGCCCGAAGCTGAGCTCGGGTCGTCGCTCGGACAATCCTCCGCAGGCGAGCCGAAGGTGCTCGACTTTGGCTTGTCCCGCCTCGCAACTTCGGACTCTGTGGGCGCCGCGAACACGATGCCCACCAACACCATGACCGAAGGCTTCCTCGGCACACCCGCCTACGCCTCGCCCGAGCAAGCGAGCGCGCGCTGGCAAGAAGTCGACACCCGCAGCGATGTCTACGCCATAGGAGTCATGCTCTACGAGGCCCTCACGGGCGAGCGCCCCTTCGCGGGCGACAACATCGCCGAGCTGCTGACCAACGTCAGCCAAAGGCCAGCCCAGCGTCCGTCGCTCGTGGCACGCCGGAAGCATCGCACGCGCGTGGATGGCGAGCTCGATGCCATCGTGCTGAAGGCAATCGCCAAGAACCCAGCCGCTCGCTACCAATCTGCCGATGCCTTCGCGAGCGACCTGCGTCGCAAGCTCGCGGGTCAGGCTGTGCTCGCGCATCCGCCCAAGCTGCTGTATCAGACCCGCGCTCTCGCAAGGCAGCACTGGCTCGCGGTGTCGCTGGGCATGGTGGGGCTCGTCGGAATTCTCACGCTCGCTGTCGTGAGCACGATCCTCGCCTCGCGCCTCGCAGCACGTGGCAATCAGCTCGCGCTCGCGATGCAGTCCGAGCGTGCCGCGTCGGACGAAGCAATGCGAAAGGCCAACCTCGCGCAAGCTGCGACTCTCTCGCTGCTCGAGTCGCTGGGGGAGGTCGTCAAGCAGACCAGCGAGGCGGGCATCGTCGCCCCATCCGAGCTCATCGCAAACGTGCAAGCTCGCCTTCGCGCGGGCGAGTTTGCGGGGTTGCCCGAGGCCGAGGTCTCGCTCTGGTCCACGCTCGCCACGCTCGCGTTCTCCGGGCGCGATGTGCCCCTCGCCACGGCCTTCGCCGACGAAGCCGCGAAGTCGCTCCCGCGCGTGCCGCTCTCCGCTCCGGCTCGTGCAGACTACCTGAACGTCATGGGCCTCCTGCACGAGAACCGTGGCGACTCACGCGAAGCCCAGCGTTTCTATAGCGATGCTCACTGCATCAACGAGCCAGCCCGAGGAAAGTTCCACCCACAAACGCTTCGTGTCCTCGCAAACCTCGCCGGCATCGAGGGCAGGCTTGGCAACCACGACGACTCGGTCGCCCTCGCAGGCGATCTCATCGAGAGACGAATCGTCACGAACGGCCCCGAAGCGATCGAGACCGCAAGCGCCTGGGCGATCCTTGCGGCCAACCAGCGGCGTGCTCGCAACCACGAGGCCTCGCGTCACGCGCTCGACACCGCCTTTGGCCTCGTGGACTGGTCCTCGCAAGCAAGGCGTGCAGAGGCCCAGCGTGTCGCGCGCGAGGTTGGTCGCCGAGCGAGCATCGATGGCGATGACCAAGCGCACGAGTGGGCCTTGCGCCTGCACGCTCAAGTCGAACCGCTGCCCAAGGGCCTCGGCACCAAGGTGGTCGGCGCCGCTCGCGCGGATCTCGCCGACATGCTGCGCAGCCAAGGCCGCACCGACGAAGCCTTGCGATTCGCTCAAGCTGGACACGATGCGAACCTGCTCGCACTTCCGTTGGGCCATGCCGACCGTGCACGCTCTGCCGTCATCCTCAGTGAATGCCTCGCGGCCGCCGCTCTCCTCGATGCATCAGCCACTCCGCGTGCCCTCGCCGCCGCGCAGCAGGCCCTCATCGAGTGCGACGCGATGACAAAGCCCGACAAACGCCTGCGAGCGCGTGCCGAGAGCGTTGTTGCTACCCATGCCCAACGCGCAACGACGCAACCCGAACCGCCGCCCGCCGCGCCACCCGCGCCCTAATCGCCCCGAGCTATCGTTGCTCGCATGGATGCACTCGCCGCGATCGCACCCCCGACGCCCGTTCTGCTGCGCAGCCCCGCGCTCGCCCACGTGCCCCACGCCTTCACCACGCGCCTGGGCGGCGTGAGCCAAGGCCCCTACGCCTCACTCAACTTCGGCAGCCCCAACGACCTGCCCGACGCGCAGCGCGACACCCGCGACAACATCGAACGCAACCTGCGGCTCGTGCTTCGTGAGCTCGCGTGCGAGCATCGCACCCTCGCCCAGTTGCACCAAGTGCACGGCGCGCACATCGTGCACGTGCCCGCGCACACCGACTCGCCCGCCAACTCGCCCAGCGCCTCGCCCGATCGCTACGGCACCTGCGCCCAGGGCGACGCCCTCCTCACCCTCCACCCCCATTCCCTCGTCGGTGTGCGCATCGCCGACTGTGCCCCCGTGCTCCTCGCCACCGCCGATGGCTCCGTCGTCGCCGCCATCCACGCGGGCTGGCGCGGGCTCGTCGCTGGCATCGTGCAACGCACGGCAATCGCCCTGCAAGCCCACGCCCCGGGCACGAAAATCCTCGCTGCCATAGGCCCCTGCCTCGGCCCCCTCGCCAGCGAGATGGGCGAAGATGTCGCCCAGCAGATTCTCGCAGCGACGCAGCAATGCGCTGGACATGCCAACGGCGTGCTCCTTACGCAGCGCAGCGACCGCGGCAGGCCGCTCATCGACCTCGTGCGCGCCATCACGCTGCACCTGCATGCCTCGGGCGTTGCCACCGTCGACACCTCCTGCCATGCCTGCACCGCATCCGACTCTTCCCGCTTCTTCTCCCATCGGCGCGATGCAGGCCGCACGGGGCGCATGCTCGCGCTCATCGGCCCTGCTCCATCTCGCTCCCCTGCCTGTTGATTCGTGCCCTCCTCGCCCCGCGAAGCCGAGTACGCTCCTCGCATGAGTTCCCCAGGCGTGATCATCCTTGCCGACGGAGGCCTCGCGGGCCTTGTTGCCATGATGCACGCGCGTGAGCATGCCGCGATGGGCCATGGCCCCGTGCCCGCCGTTGCTGCCTGCCCGCTCACGCTGCTCGAAGCAAACGACGCCGAGGGGCAGTTGCGTGCAGCCGCTGTGCAGGCCCAGTGCGCCGCGCTGGGCGTTGCGTTGCTGCCCGCGTTTGCACCCAGCACGCCCAGCCCGCCCATCCACGTGCAACCCGCGCTCGCCGCCACCACGCCCGCCCCAGCCCACCAGCGTGCGGCTTTGCTGCTCGCCATCGCGCAAGCTGCCTGCTACGCCGGCGCAACGCGCGTGGTGTGGGTGGCGCAGACAACCGAGGGCGAGAGCATCGACCTCGACGCCCTCAGCCTCACCGTCGACCTTGCCCTCGCCATCTCGCGCGTCGTCACGCTCTGCGCGTCGAGCGCGCAGGGGCTGTCGATCGAGACCCCCTACGTCGACGTGACCGACGCCCAACTCGCCGACCTCGCCCTCGAGCTCGACGCGCCCGTCCACACCTGCTGGTGGTGGAAGGGCCCGCACGCGAGCGACGACGCACGCACCAAGTCCCTCGCGTCCTCCGCCCAGACTCGCTGGGTGCGGGCCCTCAGCGACATGGGCTGGAGCGGCGCGGCAAAGAGCTAACCGCAGCAAACTGTGCTCCGCGATCACTCCTGCTACGGCTGCGGCAAGAACACCTGCACATACTCCACGAGCGACTGCGCCTGCTGCCGCAGCGTCGGGTCCGGGTCGCTCGCCGCAAGGGCCTTCATCTCGCTCCACCCGGCAGGAAACGGCAGCGTGCGATCATTCACCACCTCGTGGGCCCGCTGCCCGAACGCCCGCACGCCAAACCTGCGTGCCTCGACGTTCGCCGCTTGCAGGGCTTGCACGATCAGCGCATCAGGAAAGCGAGCAAAGTCTGGGCGATGCCCATACCCGGCACCCGGGTACTGCAACTCGGCGAGTGCCCACTCAATCCGCATGCGATGCGCTGGCGAGATATCGCCGCGTTCGCGCAATCTGCGAAGCCGATCGTGCGTGCCCCGCCCCGCCCAAGCATCGACACCGAGCGTCGCGCCAGTGCTCTGATACAGCTCATGCGCCTGCAACGCAAGCGGCGCGAGCGTTGCGATCTCCTCATCGGTCAACGCGGTCTCCTTCGCCAGCACCGCATCCGTCCAGACTTGCAGCGCCTCGCTTACCTGCCTCCGCCACACCAGCCGCTCCCAGCGTGAAGCCGAACTGCGAAACGCCGCCGTGGGCGTTGGTAGCGCAATGCCACCAGCTTGCGACGCTGGAGCTGGGCCCGGCGCCGCGAGCGCGAGCGCAGCTGCCACCACAGGTCGCGGCATGACCGATGCCCAGCCACCCTTGGGCAATCGCACAAGCCCCCACCCCGCGATCAGCACGAGGCCCACGCACGAGGCCCACACCCACCGCGTGCGGGGTTTGCTGCGATGCAGCTGCGCTTCGGTGCGAGCCGTCCGCCCGCACTCCGGGCAGCGCAGGCCCGAGACGCTGCCCATGTCATACCAGCACCGCGAGCAGCGCCGGAGCTTGGTGCGGTTGTCACCCAGCCTCGCCCAGATCGCAAGCGCGACAAACGCAAAGAACAGGATCGCCATCACGGCTGCCATGCATTACTGTACGTGCGTGCAGGCCCCTGCCCGTGCCGCGCGACTCGCTACCTGCACTCCCGCCCGCACTCACGCGCGCAGCACGATCTTCCCGACCTTGCCCTGCTGCATCACCAGCTCGTGCGCCCGCGGCGCATCGGCCAAAGGCAGCTCAAGCCCAATCACCGGTCGCAGCGTGCCCCCTCGCAGCCCCGCGTCCACAGCCCGCATCGCAAGCGCCCACGTCTCTTGCGTCGCGTTCATCAGGCTCATACCCGTCACGCTTGCGTCCTTGCTCATGAGGCCTCGCGGGCTAAAGACCAGCTCGCCGCGACTGCCAACCACCACGATGCGACCACCTTTGCCCACGAGCCTCGTGTCATGTTGCAAGTTCACGTTCGCCAGCATCTCGATGACCACGTGCACGCCCGCGTGCGCCTGCCCTCGCAGCATCGCGTCGATGCCCGTGCTGCCATCCTCGCCACGATGAGTGCTTGCATGCTCAAACACCTCATGCGCCCCCGCCCTTCGCACGGCATCCTGCCCCGCTTGCGTGCTCGCCGTGCCCCACACCTCGCACCCCAGCCCGCGGGCAATCTGCACGCACGCCAGCCCCACCGCGCCGCTCGCCCCATGCACCAGCACGCGTTCCCCGCGCTGTGCCCGTGCATGCACCAGCAGCGCGATTGCCGCCGTCATGCAAGGCACGCCCACGCCCGCAAGTTCCGCCCCGCTGAGACTATCCGGGGCAGCGCACACGCTGCTCCCCTCGCACACGCACGCGCTCGCATACGTCCCCGTCACGCTTCGGCACACCCACACCCGCTGCCCCACGCGCAGCGCACCAAGGGGCGACCGTGCCTCCGCGCCAACAGCTTCGATGACGCCGCTGCCATCAAAGCCGGGCGTGTAGGGCAAGCTGGGCAGCACGCCATACGCCCCGCTGCGGATGTACGTATCCACCGGGTTCACGCCCGCAAAGTCGAGCGCTATGCGCACCTGCGAAGGCCCCACCTCTGGGCAGTGCAGCCCAGGCCGCACCTGCATCACGTCGGGCCCGCCAAACGCCTCGACGACGATGCCCGTGTGCCCTGCTGCGTGCCCTGCTGATTGTGCTGCGCCTGTGGACATGCCGCGAGCGTAGTGGGGGCGTCACGCTGTGTCGGCGTGATCGAAGGCAACCGCCGCGCCGCGCTGCCTCCACCGCCTTAGCCACCACCACCCGGCTTCACAGGCTGGCTGCCGCCGCCGCCGCCAGCGCCACCACCCGGTGCGCCACCGCCGCCGCCTGCCGTGCCCGTCACAGCCAAGGGCTGAAACTCAGGCAGGCCCGTGATGCCCGTGTCGATGCCCAGCGTCACATAGCGCCCGCCGCTCGCGCGCGCCACACTCGTCGTCGCGGGCTTGGGCCACCACGCGTAGCCATTGAGTTGGCGATGGACATAGTCCGGCGCATTCACGAGCAGCGTCTTCTGCCAGTAGCGAATCGTCGCGCCGCCCGAGTCCCATTGCTCGGGCTCGACGAGCGTGCGGATGATGTCCACCACTTCATTGGCCCGGTCCTCCTCAGGCTTGCGCTCGGGGCCCTCGTCATTGCCCGTCTGGCGGAAGGGCGACTGCGTGCCCCCGCCCCCGCCCCGGCCACCACCCGACTGCTGAAACGCCTGCTGCAAGTCAAAGATCGGCGCATCGGCGTAGTCGGGCGTCTCGAGCATCAAGTCGGCGATGGGGTACACCTCCAGCCGCTTGAACTTGTTCAGGCTGTCCTTCGTGCCCGCCTGCATCGTGCCGCTCTCGGTCATCTGCCACGTCGCGCCCGTGCCGATGTCCGCAGCGGCTTTGTCGAGCACGAGCTCGAGCAGTTGCAGCGCGGTGCGATTGGTCGCCTTGAGCGTGATGGCCTTCTCTTTGTCTAGGCCGCTGAAGCCGTCGCCCCACAGAAACTCAAGGTCCGCGCCCGTCGTCTCGATGATGAAGTTCGCGACGTCTTCAAGCCGCTGCTCGTTCACATCCACCGACAGCACCCGCATCATCCGCGCCACGGTGTCGCGCTGCGGAATGCCCGAGCTGTAGCTTTCATACGACACACCAAGCTGGCTCGCGACGATCTTGGTCGTCGCAGCCGCGACCACGGCTGCCGTGGTGGTGCCGCTGCTGGGCGCTCCCTGAGCCTTGGGCTCGCTGGGCTTCGCTGCTTCGGGCTTCGCTGGCTCGGGCTTTGCCGCTTCGGGCTTCGCGGGCTGGGGCTGGGTTGCCGGTGCCTGCTGGGCCATCGCCAGCGGTGCCGCCCAAGCCGCCGCGACGAGCGCCGCGATCGCCATCGAGCGAGGCATGCCGCCCCGAGCAAAGCTGCCCGAACCAAAGCCGCCCGAACCAATGCCGCCACGATCCACGTCGTTCCGAACAGTGCCGTCACGTGCCAACTTCATGCCATGCATCATGTGTCACTTCCTTTACGGGGGCTTTACGGGGGCTTTGCGGGTGCTTTGCGGGTTTGGTCGTTCGCGTCCGCCTCGTCGCGACATCTGTCGCGGCCTGAGGGCCGGCGCCCCGCGAGGGCGTGTCGCGTGTGTGGCTCGCCCAGTCGGTCCAGCGCTTAACTGTCCTGACCTTGTTTCTGGACGCCCAGCCCCTTCCCTGGTTGCACGTTGCCACGCCTTTTTCTTCCTTCCCGCCCCGCTTGCCCGATATTCCTGCGGGCCGACCGGTGTTCGGCCCGCGATTTGCGGGGAGGCCCTCGGTCGCTTGGCGTTTGTCCGCCCGCCGCTCCGGCGGCTGCCCTTCGGCATGCGACGCGTTCGCAGACATCACTTTTTCATCACTTTTTGAGCGAGGTGCAGCATGTTCGGTCCCCAGTTCACCAACGGTTTCAACACCTTCCCGCAAGGCACGTTCCCGGGCTTCGGCACGGGCTTCAACCCCGGCTTCAACCCCGCTTTCAACTGGGGCTTCAACCCCGGCTTCAACCCCGGCTTCAATACCGGTTTCAACACGGGCTTCAACACCTTCCAGACCCCCTGGAACATCATCCCCAACACCTTCACGCCCAACACAAACACCACGCCCACGCAGGCCCTCTCGCAGCTGCTGTTCGCCCTCTCGCAGCAGACGCAGTGGCAGTTGCAGAGCCAGCAGTTCGCCCTCACGCAGATCATCCAGGCCCTCACCCTGATCCAGCAGACCGCCCAGCAGACCAATCAGCTGGGGCAGCAGACCAACCAGTTCGGCACCACGCAGCCCAACACCATCAACAGTGGCACCGGCTACGGGCTGGGCTGGGGCATGTTTCCCGGTCAGCAGTATCCTCAGCAGCAGCCAACCTTCGGCAACAACCTCGGCAACAACCTGGGCACTTGGCCCAACACTTACGCCAACAGCCAGCCCTACAGCCAGCCCTACAGCCAGCCCATCAACCAGTACCCCAACACTCCCTACACGAACACGCCGCAGGCCTACCAAGGCCAGCCGCAGTACGCCCAAGGCTTCGCACAAGCCCCGCAAGGTCAGGGCGTGAACGCGATCACTCAGGCCTACGGCCCCGCAGTGTTTGGCAACGGCAACGCCCCCTGGCAGCAGGCCTTTCCCACCCAGAACGTCCAGCCGATTGCACAGACGCAGCCGCTGACGCAGACCCAGCTCCAGAATCAGAACACCGAGCTCGTCGAGCCCGCCAACCAGAAGCGCATGAACCGCCAGACCGCCAACGTGGGCTAATTTGCTGGCGTGGGCCGCCAGCCCAACCAAGCTGGCCCAAAGCCAACCCGCACTCGACCCGCGCCCCGCGCGGGTCGTTTGCTTTTTGCCGCGGGCATCGGTTCGCCCGTTCCCCCCTATCATCCCTCCAACTCCAAGGAACTCCCATGGCAGCAATCGCTTCCGCCCCCGCGTCCTTCCTCCAGGCCATGACCGCCGTCAAGCGGGCCTTCAACTTTTCCGCCGGCCCTGGCGTGCTGCCCGACGAGGTCGTGCACCAGTGCCAGCAAGACCTCTGGAGCATCGACTCCACGGGCATCGGCATCATGGAGCACAGCCACCGCGCCAAGACCTTCGACAAGGTGCTTGCCGACGCCGAGGCCAACTGCCGCAAGATCGCGAACGTGCCCAGCAACTACAAGATTCTGTTCGTGACAGGCGGCGCAACCACGCAGAACGAGATGGTGCCCAAGAACCTGCTTGCGCAGGGGCAAGGCGCTGCCTTCCTCACCACGGGCTACTGGGCAGAGAAGACCTGGGAAGAATGCCGGGCTCACTTCCCCAGCAGCTACGAAGCGTGGGACGGGCGCGTCACCAAGCACACCTACTGCCCCGCAGACAACGAGCTGAAGTGGCAGGACAAGCCGGGCTACGTGCACTACTGCTCGAACAACACCATCTACGGCACGCAGTTTCGCAACAGCGACGGCAGCTTCCGCTACCCCAGCATTCCATGGTCCGACGTGCCCGTGGTCTGCGACATGAGCAGCGATATCTACAGCCGCCCGCTGGATATCAGCAAGTTCGGGCTCATCTATGCCGGTGCGCAGAAGAACGTGGGCATCGCGGGCACGACGCTGGTCATCATCCGCGAGGACCTGCTCGACCTGCACAAGAAGCTGGGCAAAAAGCTCTTCACGATGGAGACCTACGCGACCCACGCCAAGGGCGAAAGCCGCCACAACACGCCTCCGGCCTTCCCCATCTATGTCAGCGGGCTGGTCTTTAAGTGGATCCTCTCGCAGGGCGGGCTCGAGACGATGCACAAGCACAACATGGACAAGGCCGCGATCGTGTACAAGGCCATCGACGCGGGCTTCTACAAAGGCCACGCCCGCCCCGACAGCCGCAGCGCGATGAACGTGCTCTTCCGCTGCCCCACGCCCGAGCTCGACGACAAGTTCATCGCCGAGGCCCTCAAGCACGGCATGGACCAGCTCAAGGGCCACCGCAGCACAGGCGGCGTGCGGGCGAGCATCTACAACGCCATGCCCAAAGCCGGCTGCGAAGCCATCGCGCAGTTCATGGCCGACTTCGCGAAGCGCAACGGCTAAACCCCTTGCCGAGCGAAGCTCCGCTGCAGACCTCTCGCCCAGACCCACGCCAAAACAAAAACAGGCGCCGCACCGCGGCGCCCGTTGTGTTTTTGGTCTCGACCGGCTACCCGAATCGCGCTCACCCGAATGCCGAATCCCGAATGGCGAATCCCGCTTCATTCACTCCCACCACGCCCCTTACCCCATCCCCTTCACCACCGCCTCCCCAAACTCACTGCACTTCACCTTCGTCACGTTCGCCTCGCCCTCGGCTTTCATCAGGCGCTCGAAGTCATAGGTCACGGTCTTCGCGCTGATCGCGCCATCCATGCCCTTCACGATCAGGTCGGCAGCTTCGGTCCAGCCCATGTAGCGGAGCATCATCTCGCCGCTCAGGATCACGCTGCCCGGGTTCACCTGGTCGAGGTTCGCATACTTGGGGGCGGTGCCGTGGGTCGCCTCGAAGATCGCATGCCCGGTGGTGTAGTTGATGTTCGCGCCGGGCGCGATGCCGATGCCGCCCACCTGGGCCGCGAGCGCATCGCTCAGGTAGTCGCCATTGAGGTTCATCGTCGCGACGACATCGAAGTCCTTCGTGCGCGTGAGCACCTGCTGCAGCGTGATGTCGGCGATGCTGTCCTTGATCATCAGCTTGCTCTTCCACTTGCCGCCGCCGTGGGTGTTGCCGATTGCCTTCACCACGCCCTCGACCTCCGCCACGAGCTTGGCCTTCTGGTCGCTGGTCATCATGTCATACCCAGGCTCGATCATCTTGGCGTTGGCCTCGCTGCTCACGCTGGCGTTCGCCTCGATGTTGCCCAGAATCCAGCTCTCGCGCTCCGTCACCACGCTGTCGCGGAACTCGCGCGTCGCGAGGGCGTAGCCCCAGTCCTTGAAGGCACCCTCGGTGAACTTCATGATGTTGCCCTTGTGCACCAGGGTCACGCTGCGGCGCTTCTCGCGCAGGGCATACTGAATCGCGCTGCGAATCAGGCGCTCGCTGCCCTCCTTGCTCACGGGCTTGATGCCAAAGCCGCTGCTCGCAGGAAAGCGAATCTTGCCCGCCTCCTTGGGGAAGGCCTCCTTGAGCATGCTGAGGAACTTCTCGGCTTCGGGCGTGCCTTGCTTAAACTCGATGCCCGCGTAGATGTCCTCGCAGTTCTCGCGGAAGATGACCATGTCGCAGTCTTGCGGGCGCTTCACGGGGCTGGGCACGCCCTTAAACCAGCGCACGGGCCGCAGGCACACATACAGATCAAGCAGCTGCCGCAGAGCGACGTTCAGGCTGCGGATGCCGCCGCCCGTGGGCGTGCTGAGCGGGCCCTTGATGCCCACCAGGTGCGTGCGGAAAGCCGTGAGCGTGTCGTCCGGAAGCCAGTTGTTGAACTTGTTGAAGCTCTTCTCGCCCGCGTACACCTCTTGCCAGTGGATCTTCCGCTTGCCGCCGTAGGCCTTCGCGACGGCAGCATCGAAGACGCGAACGCTGGACTTCCAGATATCTGGGCCCGTGCCATCGCCCTCGATGAACGGGATGATGGGCTCGTTGGGAACGGACAAACCAGAAGCGGACATCGTGATAGAGCTTGGCATAGGTCCGCAGGGTAGTGGGATACTCGCGTGCGGGCAAAGCGGCTTCATGTCAGCGCGCTGATCAGCCCAGCACGCACCCGCCCGCCCCGCGCCGGGCGCCGCGGCCCCTTCGCAGCCGCGGATCGCCCGGCGATGTGCCAGCCTCCGGTTGTGACGAGTGCTTATGGGCACTCCCCGCCCGCGAGCACGCGCAGGAAGTCGAGCAAGTCGTTGTCATCGGGGAAGAGCCCGTCCTGGTTGAAGTCAATCGAGCAGACCTCAGGATTGTCGAGGTTGAACGACACCTGGTCCTCGGTGCGGTTTGTGCCGCTGGAGCAGTTCACGCTGGATTGGTCCACCGCCACAAGGCGCAGTGTGATCGCGCACTCTGGAAGCCCCACAGGGTTCAGCACGCCCAGCACGCCATTGACAATGTTGCTGGTGCCCGACGAGATCGTCGTCCAGAGCGAAGTGCCCGTGGTGTACTGAAGATTCCAGCCCCCCATGTTCGTGTCGCTCACGGTGCCGCGGATGGTGATCGGGCTGTCGCCCCGCACCATGCTGCAACCCACCACGTTGCTGATGATCGCGACAGGAGGCGTGTTGTCCACCGTCACGGGCCTTATCTGCGTCGAGACGTTGCCAAACTGGTCGGTCGCTTGCAGTCGCACCTCATACGCGCCATCCGCAAGGCTGGTGGTGTTCCAGTTGCCCAGCGGGTCGTTCGTCACAGCAGTGGTGCTGGTGAGGATGGTCGTGAACGATCCGCCGCTCGCGGGCCGCTGCGCGAGCGTGTAGTTCGTGATGCCGCAGGGGCTCTCGCCCGCGCTGCCATCAAAGCACGTGTTGCCGCCCACGACCTGCCCGATCGCGGGCGAGCGGAGCTGCGCCGTCGGTGCCGCGCGATCGACAAACACCCGCCGCACGACCACGGTCTCGAGCTGATCGATGTTCCGCGTGCGCAGGCGGAGGTAATACCACCCGCTCGCAAGGCTCGAGGTGTTCCAGTTGTACAGCAAGCCGCCGGGGGGCGGCACAAACAGATTGGTCGAGGCGATCACCGTCCAGGGCCCGCTCGCGGTGGGCGCGACATCAAAGATCTCGTTCGCATAGACGCCATCAGGCTCATGCGAAACGCCATTGAGCGCAACCGACGTCGGGCTCACGCAGCTCTCGTCCGCAGGCGACGTCACCGTCACCACCGGCGCGGTGCTGTCGCCCACGTACTTCAGCGTGTCGAGCACCTCGCGATACTCGCCGTTTACAAGGCTCGCCGTGATGAGCGACAGCACGTCCACGCGCGTCACCGTCTGCCCCGCAGTGGGCACAACCTCCACGAGTGTGTTCGCGTTCAGCGTTGACGCTTGCCCCACGCTGTAGTCGCGGCTGAAGACCATCGTTCCCGCGCTGTTAAAGCCGCGCACGCGATACGTCGCGTTGTTCACGCTGGGCTCGCCCACGCCCACCGTGAACGACACCAGCGATTGGGGAATCGTGAAGGTCATCCGCAGGCCCTCCGGAGAGAACCCCGCGCTCTGCTCGCGCGATTGCACTGCGTTGCCGGGCGTGCTGCTGCTGGAGATGGACACGATGCCGCCCCCGATGTAACCCGCGCTGCCCCACGGAATGCTCGCGAGCGTCGTGGCGTTGAACATCGAGAAGACCACGCCCGGCGCGGTGGGCGTCGCGCCCAGCGTCTGGCCTGAAAAGTCCACGGTGCGCTGCGCCAGCGCGCTGCTCGCCCCCGCCGCGAGCGCGAGAGCCGCCACCGCGTGACCAATCCGCCTGCCACTCTTGCTGCCACTCGTGCTGCCACTCGTGCTGCGAGTCTCGATGCGTTCCATGTGTCGGTCTTTCGTGTGTGCCCGCGTTGGCGCGGGGCAAGCCAGCGTGCAGAAGCGCCCGCCCATCGCGTGCAGCCTCCACCCCACACTCGCAATCTGCGCGGTCAGCCGGACATCGCCACCGGCGCAGATCGTGTTTTGGCGCCCTCAACCATGCTTCTCGGAGCCACGGCCCGCCACGCAGCGTCGCTACATTTCCCGCGTGGAAGACGTGCCCAATCCACCTCCACCGCCACCTCCGCCCCCAGCGCCCGCCTCGCGCGATGCCCTGCTCGCTCAGGTCTATGAGCAGCTCCGCCGCCTCGCGGCCCAGGCCCTCGCGCAGCAAGCCCCGGGGCAGACGCTCCAGCCCACCGCCCTTGTGCACGAAGCTTTTATGAGGCTTTCCTCCAAGCCCGACCTGCACTGGCAAAGCCCCGCGCACCTCTACGGCGCGCTCGCCATCGCGATGCGATACGTGCTCGTTGATCACGCCCGCGCCCGCCTCGCCCTCAAGCGAGGCGGCAGGCGTGCCCGCGTGCCACTGGAAGAGGCCGCGATCTCATTCGATGCCGACAGCACCGACATCCTCGCCCTCGACGAAATGCTCAGCACGCTCGCCGTCCAGCACCCCCGCCAAGCCGAGCTGCTCACGCTGAAGTTCTTTGCGGGCCTGACAGACGAACAGACCGCAAACGTGCTGCAAGTATCAACCAAGACCATCCAGCGAGACATGCGCTTCGCCCGCGCCTGGCTGCTGGCGCACTGGCAAGGAGAAGCACCCGGCGTGCACGAGTAAGCGAGCTTTGCTGCGCGGTCTCTGATGAAGCTCGGACCAACAGCAGGCCAACCTCAGCCCAACTGCAGACCAAATCATGCCGCCCGAAAAATGTCCGTTCTCACCGATCAACTGCGAGTGAGATGCACGCGTGCCCGCGATGGAGTTCCGCACCCCGCCAGCACGTCTCTCTGTCTGCGTCTGTCTCTCGCCCAGTTTCCCGCGACCACCCGCCACAACATCCGCCCCGACGCATGCCCCTCTTCCGCCCCGCATCTCCCCCTCGCTCGCCCGATCACGATTGGGCCGCTGTCGAGCGGAGTTTTCACGAGGTTGCCGACCTGCCAGCCGCAGATCAAGCCGGTGCGATGGATCGCATCGCCCGCGCCAACCCCTGGCTCGCGCAGCAGCTCCGCTCGCTGCTCGATGCCGACCGCGCAGCAACCAGCAAGAGCCTGCATCGCTTTGAGCACGCCGCCGCCTCGATGCGCTCGAGCATCGAGGGTGCGCCGATCGCCACGATCGCCTCGCCGCCTACTTCCATCGGCAACTACACGATCCTGCGCAGGCTGGGCGTAGGGGGCTTTGGTGTTGTCTATCTCGGCGAGCAGTCCCACCCCGTGCGTCGCCAGGCGGCGATCAAGGTCGTGCGTCCAGGCTTCGACAGCGCGCAGGTGCTCACTCGCTTCGAGGTCGAGAAGCAGTCGCTCGAGTTGCTCACCCATCCCAACATCGCACGCATCCTCGACGCGGGCATGACGAGCGATGGCCTGCCCTACTTCGCGATGGAGCACGTGCCAGGCGTGAACATCTCGACCTACTGCGATGGCGAGCGCCTGCCCATCCACGCTCGCATCGCGCTCTTCATCAGCGCGTGCAGAGCCATCCACCACGCCCATCAGCGGGCGATTGTGCATCGCGACATCAAGCCCAGCAACCTGCTCGTGATGGTGGTGGACGGCAAGCCCGTGCTGAAGGTGATCGACTTTGGCATCGCTCGTGCCCTCGCCTCCGCGCACGGCGACGCGCCGGCGACCACCACCACGACTGCCACCGCATCGGCACACAGCGAAGCCTCCGATCCAGCCGATCCAGCCGCTCCGCCGTCCGCCGCCGCATCCGCCGGCGACGCCACGCTGGGCTCGCTCGCAGGCACCCCCGAGTTCATGAGTCCCGAGCAGGCCCAGTCGCAAGGTAAGGACGTCGACATCCGCACCGACGTCTACTCGCTGGGCGTCGTGCTCTTCCAGCTTCTCACGGGCTCGCTGCCCCACGCCGCGGGCCCACTCCGCGAGCTCTCCGCCGACGACATGCGCCGCACAATCGCCTCGGGCGAGGTCGTCTCGCTGACGCGTCGAGCACGCGAACTCTCGCCAGAGGTCGCTGGCCTTCGCGACATGCCCACGGGGCCCGCCCTCGCGAGCACGCTGCAGGGCGATTTGTCCGCGATCCTCGCGAAGGCTCTTCGGCGCGAGCGCAGCGAGCGATACGACTCCGCCGAGGCCCTTGCGAGCGACCTCGAGCGATTCCTCGCCCGCAGGCCCATCCAGGCAAGGCCCAGCACCCTGCCCTATCGCGCCCGCCTCTTCGCGCAGCGCAACAAGGGGCGCCTCATCGCGTCGCTCCTCAGCGTGCTGCTGCTCGGCGCGAGCAGCTTCGCGTTGCTGCGCACGCAGCAGATGCGCCGCCTCGCCGTGATGCAAGCCCAGCGCGACGCGGTCCTTGCCTACGAAACCGCGCTCGATAGCCTTGGCGCCGCCAGCCTCGCCATCGAGAAGGGCGACACTCAGACAGCCCTCGCGCGCCTGGCACAGGTGCCCACGCAGCACCGCACGTGGGAATGGCGCGTGCTGCAAAGGTCCGCCTCGCGCAGCACCACGGTGCACCCTGCGCTCGCCAACTGCGGGCGCTTCGCGCTCTCACCGCGAGGCGACCAGCTCGCAATCTCCGGCAACGATCCGCTGGTGCGAGTCGTCTCCGCAGCCACGCTCGAGCAGCAGTGGGAGCTGCCCACCAACTTCTGGCGCCCCGCACTCGCGTGGCACCCCTCGCTGCCCCTGCTCGCCGTGGGCGAGGCAAACGCCCTCGCCATCTGCGATGCTGCGACCGGGGCGGTGCAGCGGCGCATCGCTGTCGATGGCTTCGTCACGGGCGCGGCGTTCTCTGGCGATGGCAACGTGCTCGCCCTCGCGTGCCGCGCTGGCCCCGCAGCGCAGGTCGTGCTCGTCGACTTTGCCTCGGGCAAGGTGCTCACGCCCCATCTCGCGCAAGCGAGTGGCGACATCGCGTTTGCTGCGCCCTCGGGCGTCTCGCCAGTGTTCGCCTGGGGCAGCGTCGCCGGCGCACTGCACATCGCGCCCGTCTCGGGCAATGGCCCGCTCCGCAGCGTGCCCATCGGTCCAAACAGCGTTGGCACTGTGATTGCTTCCGCAGATGGTGCCACGCTGTTTGCTTCCAGCGGCAACATCATCGCGATCATCGACACCGCCTCCGCCACCATCCTCGATCGCATCCGCGTCGAGAACGGCGTGATCGCTGCTCTCACGCTCTCGCCCGATGGACGCTTGCTCTACGCAGCGGGCGGCGTCACGCAGCTTCGCATCTTCGATGTCGCGCGCCGCGCGCTGCTCGAGACCGTGCCCCTGGGCATCACGGGCCCGCACGCACTCGCGTTCGACGCTCCTCGCGATCGCATCCTCATCGGGGGCATCGGAACGCGCACGGTCCAAGCCGTCGCAGCACGCCCAGATTCGCTCGTGCTTCCCCTCGGCCCCAGCGGCGGCATGCCCATCGCTTTCTTCAAGGGTTCGCTGTTTGCCGTGCAGCACTATCGCCCACGCACCGAGCAATGGACGCGAGACACCAGTTCGCTCGCGATCTACGACAGCTCCAACCACGCGCTCGTGCGCTCGTTCAGCACGAATGAAGGCCTGGGCTGGGGCATGTTCGTCGCGCCACTGCCAGGCTCTGCCGATGCGTTCTGGCTCCTGCTCGCCAATCGCCCAAGGTCCATCTCGCTCGCAGATGAAGCTCCTGACCTCGCGGGCACGCTCGATGGCCCACGCATCTTCGATCGCCTGCAAGCAGGCCCAAACGCCCCGCACCTGGTCTGCAAGCTCGCCGCGGGTGGGTGGCACATCCTGCATCTGCAATCGGGCGAGACGCTCGCACGCATCGAGGGCGAGGCCTTCGAAAGCGTGCACGTTCAAGCCGTGTCGCCCGATGCCGCCCTCATCCAGTGCCTCGAGCCCATGCCCATCGAAGTTGACGCAGCTGCACCCGACGCCAACACGCCAACGCAAGCGTTCCGCGCCACCATCCGCCGCGCACTCGACGGCTCGCTCGTCTGCGTGCTCGCCCCGCCCGCAGAAGAGCGAGGCGTGCCGCAATACGGCGTCTTCTCACCCGATGGCACGCGCCTCATACCCACAGGCGGCAAGGCCCGGCTCTACGACACCACCACAGGTCGCGTCGCGAGCGAACTGCAAGGCTCGGACCAAGCCGCAAGCTGGGCGACCTTCACGCCCGATGGCTCGCGCGTCATCATCCCCATGCCGGGAGGCACGCTGGGCGTGTGGGATGCCGCAACCAGCCGCCGCACCGTGACCCTGCCCGGCGACGGCCTGCCCGCGATGCTGAGCGACGAAACGCTCATCACCATCACGTCGAACCACACCGCACGGTTTTATCGTGCTCCCGCGGCGCGGTAGAGCGGGCTCGGTTTGGCGAAGGGCAGTGAGTATGTCGCAAGGCGGTGAGGCATTCGGGATTCGCCATTCGCCATTCGAAAAATGCGGGGGCGGGCCGCACATCACTTTCGCCCGCGCTCGGGCGTGTGAGCATCGGCACGAATGGCTAATGCCTAATGCCCAATGCCGAATCCCTTGCCCCCCCTCAACAACACCCCGCCAGCAGCCGCAAGAACTCGATCAGGTCCTCATCGCTCGGAAACAGCCCATCGCCATTGATATCGATGCTCGAGCACGTCTCGCACTCGCCCCCCGCGAGCACCGTGAGCAAGTCGATGAGGTCCTCATCGCTCGGGAAGAGGCCGTCGTTGTTGTAGTCAATCGCGGGCAGCACCTGAGCCTCGAAGATGATGCTCGGAATCGCACCGAGCGGCTCCGCGAGCGCGTTCTCCTTGGTGAAGAACGCGGGATACGTCGGGGCTCCGCTGCCGCCTCCCGGGCCGCCCGCTGCGGGGTGCAAGCTGCTGATGGCAACCACCACCTTGCCCGATGCAAGCTGCTGCTGAAAGTACCGACGCGTGTCGTTGTTCGTCAGGTCGATATCGAAGGTCACGACGCTGTTCGCTGGCGCGATCGCCCCCGCCTCAAGCCCTGCGATCTGTCCGATGGCGATGGGCTGGGCCTCGAAGCCTTGAGCAACGTGATTGCTCGCATCGACAGGCGCACCGTTCACAACGACCGCCGGGAACACACTGCGAATGCTCTCGCGTGGCGGCAGCGGGCTGCCAAGCGTGAAGGGCGTGGTCTCTTGCAGGCTCGCGATCGTCACGTTGTTCCGCGTGCCCACCATGAAGAGCTCGATGGGCTTGCCCGCGTCGGCATCAGCAACATACTGCACGCTCGTGGTGGGCAGCGCCGTGCGGTACGAATCGAAGCTCGGGTCGTAGATGAAGCGGGCAGGGTCAGTCGTCACAGGGTTCGCACACACCACGCGGATGCGGAGCGACTGGATCGCGATCTTGCTCGGGTCGGCTTGCAAAGGCAGCGCGCTCGCGGTGCTGAACCCCAAGACAAACTCCGCATCGCGATCATCAAACCCCGGCGCATCGAGAGCCGCGAAGATCGGCACCGTCGTCTCGGTCCCCGCGCTCGTCGCAAAGGGGTACCAGAAGCGATCGATCGTCGCGTTGAGCGTGACGGGCTGCGCGACCGCAGCCGACGCGACGACCGAGGCCACGATCGAAGCTAGACCAATCGCGAAAAAACTGCGCATTGCAAAGCACCTTTAGTCAGGAAAATCAGTCAAGAAAACCACAGGAACAGCCACGTTCAACGGAGTCGCTAGTCTACAATCCACGAAATCTCTTGCTCGACTGGAAATATTACGGCTGGACAGTACGATGGTCAATAAAGAATAGCCCTTTCGCCGATTTCCTCCATAACCCGGCTCGATGAGGGAATGCTCCGCATCGCTTCACGTTGTGTTTCATAAGCAAATGAACTCGACTCTTTCCATCGCGCCATCGCGCTGCCCCGTGCAACGGGCTCTTTCCGGACTTGGCCTCGTCCGCACCCGCTGCGAGCGTTGCCCCGTCATGTCCCGCGTCCGCGGCGCGTTCACGCTCATCGAGCTGCTCGTGGTCATCGCGATCATCGCGCTGCTCACGGGCCTCGTGCTGCCCGCCGTCGCGAGTGCTCGCGCCGTGGCGCGGCAAACCAAAGAGCTTGTCGCGGGCAACCAGCTCATGGTCGCGTTCATGGCATATGCCAACGACAACGCCGACGCCGTCTTGCCCGGATACCCGCCCGCATCGTGGATCAGCAACCGCATGCAGGTGCTCGACGCGAGCGGCGAGCGCCTGTATGGCGAGGTCGCGCAGCGTTACCCCTTCCGCATCCTGCCCTACGTCGGCAACAGCTTCGGCTCGCTCTACACCGAGGGCAGCCTGCTGCGCGACATCGCCAACAACCCGCAGCAGTATCAGTCCCTCGGCGTCGATCAGAACTACGTGCTCAGCCTCTACCCCTCGCTGGGCATGAACGTCATGTTTGTGGGCGGCACAGACCGCTCCCAGCAGTTTGACCCCACCTTCACGCGCGTCTTCGGTCGCACGCACATCGAGAAGCTCACGCAGGCCCAGCGGCCCAGCGGCGTCATCGCATTCGCCAGCGCGCGGGGCGACGCGCAAGGCGTCGACCTGCTGCGCGGCGCCCAGGGCTTCTTCCGCGTCGAGCCGCCCCGCTTCACCGCATCGGGCGCGGCGCGCTGGGAAGCGCAGTACGACGCGAAGACCGAATCCCCCGGGCTCAACAGCGGCTTCGTGAGCCTGCGCGAGCGCAACCGTGCGGTCGCGGCGCACCTCGATGGCCACGCCGAGGTCCTCGATTGGTCGCAGCTGCGGGACATGCGTCGCTGGGCCGACCAGGCAACGAGTGCCGACTGGGGCGTCTCGCCGCAGCTTCGCTAGCCCGTGGAAGTTCGCGAGCCCAGCGCTCACATCGCATTTCTTGAAACTGGGCGGTGCTCGTTCCGAACAAGCAGCAGAAGACGCGCGCGCGTGCGCTCGTGGAGCCCCTGTTCGCTACGGACGTGCCCACCATGCAGACTCTCGCCAACGACCCTTCGCTCCTCCCCCCGCCCATGCTCACGCCCGAGCAGCGCGACGCCATCGCATCCATCTGCCTCTTTGCAGCATTCGCCGATGGCTCGCAAAACGCCGCGGAGCAGGAGAAGCTCGCGAGCGTGCTGCGCGAGCTGGGAGATGTGCCGCCCACGGTGTTTCAGGATGTCGTGCTGCGCCGCACCACCATCGCCAGCCAAGCCGCGAAGCTGAGCACCGCCGAAACGCCCGAGCCCGTCCGTCGCCTCGCATTCGACCTTGCCGTGGGCATGTGCGACTGCGATGGCGCGACGACACTCGCCGAGCGCGACCTGCTGTTCGAGCTCGGTCGCTCGCTGCAACTGCCCACCGCGCACACGCAGGCAACCACGCAGCAAGCCGAGCAACTCGTGGATGATGCGAGCACAGCCGCGCCGGGCGCGTTCGCCGCCGGAGCAGCCACCGCCAGCGCAGCCGCCGCGCCCGCACCCGATGCCGCCTCGCAGGCCGATGGCATCATCCTCAAGTATGCGATCACCAACGCCGCGCTCGAGCTGCTGCCGCAAAGCTTCGCGAGCATGGCGATCATCCCGCTGCAAACGCGCATGGTCTATCGCATCGGCACGCTCTACGGCTACTCACTCGACAAGGGTCACATCAAAGACTTTGTCGCCACCGCAGGCGTGGGCGTCACGAGCCAAGTGCTCGAGAGCTACGCCCGCAAGTTCTTCGGTGCCCTCACCGGGCGCGCCGCAGGCAAGACCGTCGGACGAATCGTCGAGAAAGCCACGGGCCCGACGATCACCTTCGCAAGCACCTACGCCCTGGGCCAGGTTGCCAAGGTCTACTACGCCAACGGCCGCAAGCTCTCGCTCGAAGACCTGCGCGGCATGGTGGGGGCCCAGACGCAAGCCGCGAAGTCGCTCTACGCGCAGTACGAGCCCGAGGTGCGCAACACCGCCAAGACGCTCTCGCCCACGAGCGTGATGGCGATGCTGCGCGGGGCCTAAGAGGCAACGCACCGCCCGTGCGGCGAGCGCGTGCCTCCCGTATCCTGCTCCATGCTTGTTGCCAGCGTGCCCGCATCTGCCGCGAGTTCACCCGTGCTGCCCACGCCCCAGCAGCGCGCTGCGGTGAGCCAGGGTGCCCTGCTCACGATGGCCCTGCTGCTCGCGGTGATTGCATCGCTCGTGCTGTGGTCGGTGCTGCGCGCCATGCGGCATCGCTCAACGAAGCCGATCGGCACGCGCAGCGAGAGCGACCGCACCGCGCCGCGACCAGACCCCTGGGCAGAATCCGGCCGGCGCCTCGCCACGCCCGATGCGAGCGACCTCGAAGACACACGCACGGGCGAGGCCCTGTCGAGCGACGCCGGCGAAGCGAGCACGGGCGACAGTGAACCAGCCCCCCGCAATGAACCAACTGATGGACCAACTGCTGGACCGCGCGACGCCTCCCAGGCGAGCCAGCGCCCCTCGTGGTCGCGCTCCCGGCCCCCAAGCTCCGCCCCGCTCGTGCTCATCACCGGCGCGGGCAAGCGCGTCGGGCGTGCGATGGCGCAGCACTTTGCCAATCGCGGCTGCGATCTCATCCTGACATACAACAACTCGCGCGAGCAAGCCGAGACCCTCGCGCGCGACCTGAGCCAGGGCGGGCGGGAAGTGACGCTCTATCAGCTCGCGCTCGACGACCTGCACAACGTGCGTGCCTTCGCGATGAAGCTGGGCACCACGCTGCCGCGACTCGACGCGGTCATCCACAACGCAAGCACCTACGAGCCCACGCCCTTCGCCATCGAGGCCGATGGCATCGCCACGCCCATCCACCACGAGCAGGCCGAACGCCAGATGCGTGTGAATGCCCTCGCGCCCTTTATTCTCTCCCTGGGCCTCGCGCCCGCGATGCAGCGCTCCACGCTCGCCGCCCGCGCCGGAATCGTCGCGATGGGAGACATCCACGCGATGGGCCACCCGCGCAAGCAGCACAGCGCCTATGCGATGAGCAAAGCCGCGCTGCACGAGATGGTGCGCTCGCTCGCGCGCGACCTCGCGCCGCACGTGCGCGTGAACGCCGTCGCGCTGGGCGTTGCGATGTGGCCCGACGCCGGGCCCGAGTCGCTCCCCGCGGAGCAGGCAAAGTACCTCCGCCGCATCCCCCTGGGCCGCGAAGCCACGCCCGAAGAGATCGCGGCCTTCGTGAGCCACCTCGCCCTCGACGCAAGCTACATCACAGGGCAGATCATCCCCATCGACGGCGGCCGCGGCCTGACCTGAGCACCCCGCGAGCCTGCCTTGCGCGCCGAAGTGCGAGCCGAGGTGCGCCAGCATCCGGACGGGCCTCGCGCACTCCCCTCACCGCCCCCTCGCCAGCGCACCCACCCAACCTCCGCCCTCGCCCCGCCGCTCGCGCGTCCTACACTCTTTCACCGCGGGCGTAACTCAGTGGTAGAGTGACAGCCTTCCAAGCTGTACGTCGTGGGTTCGACTCCCATCGCCCGCTTTGCCGACAACTCGTGAAAACCATATAAAGTCCCCGGCGATTGCAGGGGATTTCTGTTTTCATGCCTGCCGCTGAGACGCCACGTCAAAGCGGTACTTCCGATCCATCGGGCAACAGCACCACGGTCCGGGTTCTGGGCGATACCTTCGACAACGCTCGGGTGAACTTATACCAAGGTCGAGTTCGCAAGAACGCGATGATGAACGCCATGTCCTCTTCTGTCACGGGCGGGTTGTGATCGCGATCAATCGCCGACCAGACGAGTGGCTTTCGGAAATCGATCGCGAAACCGACAACGCCTGGGATGCTCGCGCCGAACGGCCATCCGACATGCCAACCGGCGACGAACACCGCCTCTTCGCCATGGCCGTGAAAGTACTTTGCGTCACGCAACGCCACGCCATGAGTCACAGATGTGGTGTGTGCTTCTGCCATGGACGCGCTCCGATCAAAGCCGTCTGA
Source organism: Planctomycetaceae bacterium (assembly GCA_027487735.1). GTDB lineage: Bacteria > Planctomycetota > Phycisphaerae > Phycisphaerales > UBA1924 > BJHL01. The sequence goes on from JAIYDA010000046.1 coordinate 29,611, forward strand.
GCGACAGTAGGCGTTGCGATGCACTGCTCCGATGCCGTGAGTGCGACGTGCAGGCTCCTCCTGCCACAATGCAGCGGCTGACGCAGCGCCACAACCGCGTGTCGGCGCTCTTGCACGCCGCGCCGCTCGCCGCTTCTCAATCACCCCTCCCTCACTCCCAATCCGCAGACCAAAAAGAAAGCGAGCCCGCATCTGCAGGCCCGCTTCTTCACAACATCTCTGAACCCAACCCTACCCAACCCAACTCAGCTGGACGACGACACAACCGACACCGGCACCTCGCCCGGCAGCACGAGCCGTGAGCGCACCTGCGCCGGGATCGCCGCAGCCGTGCCGACGATCTCTGCAACTTCGCCCAGGTCGTAGGCACTCAGCGGCATCGTGTCGTGCACCAGCGGCGCGAGCAGCCTCGCGCGAGCATCGCGATACTCCCCGGGCGTGAGCCCGAGGCGTTGCAGCTTGCGGAGCACCACGCGCACCTCCGCAAGGCTCTGCGTCAGCTCCTCGTTCTCGCTGCGGCTCGTGAGCCACCACGCGAACTGCTGCGCATCAAACTCGCCCGCAGGGTGCGAGAACGTGTAGCGGCAGAGGGCTTCGTCGAGCGCGGCTTGCATGCCCGGCGTGCGGCTTGCCTCGCCCACGCCAAACACGAAGTCGTGCGTGTCGACAAGGTCGACCACAGCGTCGTAGTCAAACCGCGTCGCGGCAAGCTGCTCGAGCGAGATGCCCGTGCCGGTTGCGCTCTCATACACATATCGCCCGCTGCGCGTGGCACCGCGAGATTCTCCGCCCGTGACGCCTCGACCCTGCACCGCAATGCGGCGCAGCAAGTCGACGTCGTACACCGACGGAGTCACGCTGTCGCTCAGCCGCGGATCGCGCGGGCGGCCATCCACCAGCCCGCCAGCGCGAGCTGGCGGTGGCGGCGGCGGCGGCGGCGGTGGCGGCGGTGGAGGAGGACGCGGCGCCCACC
>JAIYDA010000040.1 GCA_027487735.1 Planctomycetaceae bacterium
CCGGCTGCATCCCCCCTGTCTGACAAACTCCCCTCCCCCCCCCCCCCCCCCCGCATCACACTCGCTCTCTCTCTTCACTCCTCTTGCTCTGCGTCTCTGTGTCTCTGTGTCTCTGTGTCTCTGTGCTGAGAATCTTGTTCCCAAGCATCTCGGCTTCGCCCGACCTACTCCTGCGGCCCATACACCTTCTCGCCGATCGCAAACAGCACGCGATACACCTGCTCGAGGTTGCGGAGCGCGAGCGAGCCGCTGAGGTTCTTGTTGCCCATCGCGGCCATCATCGCGAGGGCGTGGCTGTCGTCGCTCTCCTGCTTGGTGAGCTTGTCGAGAATCTTGCGGAAGGTCGCGCGGTTGCTCGCCTTGGCCTCCTGCTTGTAGAGGTTGCCGCCGTCGCCCGTCATGTGCGGCACGAAGGTGTCGGGGAAGAAGCCCAGCGAGCAGGCGTAGTTCTCGAACGTGAAGAAGATGCGTGCCCGGCGCGGGATGAACCCCTGCCTGAGCATGAAGTTCACGCTGTACTCCTCGGTGCGCATCCGGCCCTCGATGAGGGCCGTCTCGCTGCGGAAGTTCAGCTCGTGGCGCAGGTCCTGCAGCTGCCAGGGCTTGGTGCTGAACATCATCGCAACGTCGAGGTAGTGCAAGGAGTAGTCCAGCAGCAGCGTCTGGCTGCCGCGCTCGTCGCGCCGCCAGGCGGGGCTGTGCATCGCGACGGGCGGGCTCTGATAGTGCACGTCCACCTGGCGCAGCACGCCCGGGTTGTACTGCTGCATGTGCGCCAGCATCGCCATGACGTTGGGCTTGAAGCGCGAGTTCTGCAGCACAAACACGCTGTCGCCGCCGCGTGACTTGTCAAACGCGAGCCACTCGTCCAGCTCACGGTTGGTGTAGCACAAGGGCTTCTCGATGAGCACGGGCCCGGGCACGCTCGCGAGCATGGGGATCGACCTGTTGTGCACCCTGCCCGGGCTCGTGACGACATACAGATCACTCGGCGCGAGCGTCGCGCCCTCGATCGCCTTCACGCTATGCCCGCTGGGGTCCTGCGTTGCCTTCAGGTCATAGGCATCCAGCTGCCCGCCGAAGCTGATCTTCTTCAGCGCGGGCAGGTGCTTCTGCTTCACGATGCCGCCAAAGCCAATGAACGTGATGCGCTTCGCGCGCGTTGCTTCCAGGCCCGTGGGGCTGTGCGGCGCACGCACCTGCATCGTCTGCCCATCCATCGAGCCCACGAGGTCCTTGCGCCAGTCGCTCTCAAAGCTCATGCCCAGGCGCTTGGCGCTCGTGGTGCAGTCAAACGTCTGCTTGCGGCAGGCGGCGCTGATGAGCGTCCACACCTTCACGTTCATGCCGATGAGCTTCGCGACCACGTTGCCGCCCGCTGCCGCCCCAAGCCACAGGGGGACCGGGAAGCTCAGCGTCTTGGTGCCCACGCCCAGCAGCTTGCAGCTGGCCTCGAGATACTCCTTGCGTGTGGGCGGGTTGGGGTGCACCACCAGGATGACCTGATTCTCGCCATCGGGCGGGCAGTCCACGGTGCGGGCCATGCTCTTGTGCACGATGTCGCGCGACACCACGCACACGCGGTTGTTCTTGTTGCCCAGCAGCAGCACGCGGTTGTCGGGCATGCGGAAGCCCATGCCGATGATGGGCACCTTGAGCCCCGGCGCAAGGATGAACCCCGGACGATACATCGTGAGCTTCACGCCCTTGGGCACGTTCTTGCTCACGAAGGCGTCGGTCGCCACCTTTAGGCCGCCGTAGCTGCCCTTCTTGCCCGGGTCGGTCTCGACTCGCGCACCCTCGGTCACGTGGCTCACGTTGCTCGCATAGACGCTGACCGACGACACGTGGATGAGGTGCTGCACCTTCGCAAGCTCGCAGAACCTCATGAGGCCCGCAAGAAACTCGTTGTTCTTCTCGATCGGGTCGTCCGCCAGCAGCACGTAGTTGATCACCGTGTCGACGCCCAGCGCCAGCAGGTGCTCGTTCTCGTGCATCTTGTCGATGGGGCCCGACACCACATTGCCCGACATGCCCAGCTTACCGCGAGAGAAGTTGAACACCTCGTGCCCGCCCGCGCGCAGGTGCGCCTCCAGCCCCTTGGCAGCAAACGCCCTATGCCCCACCACCAGCACGCGACGCGACTTGGACACAGGAACCTCCAGGCACAGCGAGCCCCAAAGCAGGCCCGCGAACTGAACTTGCAACGCAACACGCCAACAACAGAAGGCGACAGGTATAGGCCCGTCGCCTCGAATCTTCCCGCGTTTCCCGCCGCTTTCCAGCCCTCCCCACCCTCGCGTGCTATCGGTCGAGCCAGGCCCGGGCTGGAGGCTCTTCGCCCAGACCGAGAAAGTCCGACAAAGTCTCGCGATGGGCCCGGCCAGCCTCCCCTTTCCAAGGCTCCCGCGCCGCGCCTCCACACGCGATCTTTGCGCACATCACACAACGTCCTAACCACAAGGCAAGAACCACACCCCCTCACCACCCGCCCCTACCGCGGCTTGCCGCTCACATCCAGCGACGCCTGCTTCGTCGTGTCGCTGCGCATCACCACCATCTCGCGATACTTGGCGATGCTCATGAACTCATACCACGCCAGCAGCCGGCACATGACGAACCCCGGATAGCCATCGAGGAAGCCGCGCTGCGCAAAGAACGAATACAAGAACCGCAGCGTGGGGCGGAAGGGCAGCTTGCGTGCCTTGGCCTTCAGCCAGCGCCGGCGCTCGATGGGCTCGCCAAAGATGCTCGCCCGAACCGCACCCTCGTCCTTGGCTTCCATCGCGTGGGCCTCCCACGTGGTGTAGCGGTTGTGCTTCTCCACCCAGATCGCAAGGTCGGGGTAGGCATAGTGCAAGAACTCGTTGCTCAGGTAGCCCGCCTTGCCCGTGCTCAACACGATGTGCTCGTGCACCTCGTTGTCGCCGCTGCCTGTGTCGCCCAGCGAGCCGATGCGCTCATATCTGCCCAGCTTGTGCTTCAGCAGGCGCACGTTCCAACTGGGGTAGAACCCGCACCCGCGAATCCACTTGCCCATGAACATGAACCGCCGGTTGACCCAGTAGCCATCGCCGCACCCCGCCTGCGCGTAGCGGCCCTGGGGCTTCCAGCTTCCCTCCACCACGCGCCGGATCTCCTGCGCCAGCTCGGGCGTCATGTACTCATCGGCATCGAGGATCATGACCCACTCGTTCTTCCAGGGCACGCTCTCCAGGGCCCAGTTCTTCTTCTTGGGCCAGCCTGTGCTGCGGTCGTAGAAGAACTGATACACATCCGCGCCCATCGCCTGCGCCATGGGGATGGTCTTGTCGGTGCTCTTGCTGTCCACCACCACAAGCTCCGTCGCCCACTGGCAGCGCCTCAGGCAATCCACCATGTGCCGCTGCTCGTTCTTGACGGGCACCAGGATCGAGACCTTCACGCTGCGGGCAGCAGGAAACTCGCTGCTGGGCATCCGCAGCGGGTCGAGCTCGCGGGCGAGCTTGTCTGCCTCGGGGTGGCGCGGGTCGGGCAGTGGGCCGGTGTCTGGGTGCCAGCTTCGCGGGGCCCACTCGGTGCCATCGGGCATGAGCACGGGGGCTTCAACCTTGGGGCCCTGCGCGGGCTTGGCAGTCTGCGCCACGGCAGGTGCAGCCGGAGTCGTCGCCACCGGGGTAAGTGCCACAACTGCGGGTGCTGCCACCGCCACGGGCGGCTGCACACCCACCGCCGTGTCGATGTTCTGGAGCGAAGGCGCGAGGTTCGGTGCGTCCTTCGTCGCCGCGAGCTGCGACAGGGGCAGCGGCACAACCGCACCCTCCGCCACCGCCAGCCCATCTGCCTTCTTGGGCACCGTCACGTCGGCTCGCCCCAGGCCCACCGCGAGGCCCTTGGCCCGCAGCTCTGCCATCTTCAGGCTGATGAACGTGTCGTACATCGCCAGCATGATGCAGAAGCGAAAGCCCGTGACCCCATCGAGAAAGCCAAAGCGAATGAAGTACATGTACAAAAACCGCCACAATCCGCTGAAGGGCAGCTTGGGCAGGATGTTGCGCTTGAGCCACCGGCGCGTCGCGATGCCCGTCTCCAGGGGCCCTGCCGCGTCGCTGCGATGCAGCACCTGCTCGCGCGTCAGCTCGCGTGCTTCCAGCGTGCTGTAGCGGTTGTGCTTCGCGATGAAGTGCTCGAGCCCGCGCCGATCCTCGTGCAGCATGAGGAATCGCAGGCGGTCGGTCCGCCCGTCGACGATCATGTGCTCGTGCACCTCGCGCTCTTCATACCGCGCCTTGCCCTTGCGGAAGAACCGCAGGTTGTAGCTCGGAAAGTACCCGCAGCGCTTGATGGGCTTGCCCAAAAAGTACGTCAGGCGATTGATGTAGTACCCATCGGCGGCAGCCGCCCCGCCCCGCGCGCTCGTTGCCAGCAGCTCGTCGCGCAGCTCGGGCGTGATCGCCTCGTCCGCATCGAGAATGAACACCCAGCTCGTCTTGATGGGCAGGTTCGCGAGGGCCCAGTTCTTCTGGCGGGCATACCCCAGCCAGTCCTGATGCACCACCACCGCGCCGCGGGCCCGCGCCAGCTCGATCGACCCGTCGTTGCTCCCGCTGTCGACCACAAACACCTTGTCGGCCCAGGGCTGCACGCTTGCCAGCGCGTGCGGCAGGTTCACCACCTCGTTGTACGACAGGATGATGACGGTGATGTCGCTGCGAGGCTGCGTCGCCGTCCGCTGTGAAGCCTGCTGGTTGGTGTGCGCTGCGCTCATGGTCAAGCCTTGCTCCCCGTCGCGTGTGCGGGCTGCTCCGCACGAATGCCCCGCTCCACCACATCGACAAACTGCGCGCACAGCGTGCGCTTGCTCAGGCTCTGCGACACCGCCCGCGCCCCGCGCTCGCCCATCGCCCGCAGCTGCTCGCGGGGCATCGCCAGCATCTGCCGCAGTGCCCGCTCGCACCCGTCCACGTCGCCGTGCTCGATGTGCCAGCCCACCCCGTGCTGCTCGATCAGGTCGCTCACGTGGCTGGGCTTTGGCCCAAGCGCCAGGATGGGCCTCGACACTGCCATCGCGCCATAGATCTTGCACGGGTGCACGATGCCCACCACGTCGTTGCCGATGCTCACCACGTGCGCATCCGCGCTCGACAGCGAGTACTTGATCTCACTGAAGGGCTGGTAGGGCAGGCTCACGATGTTCGTTGCGCCCGCCGCGATGCGCTCGTCCACTTCTTTCTTGCCGCCCCCGCCGCCGATGCAATACAGCACGAACCGCGGCTCGTTCCGCATCCGCTCCGCCGCGTCCAGCAGCGTGCGCAGCGGGTTGGCGGGGCTGTGGTTGCCCGAGTACATGAGCACAAACTTCGCGCCCTCCCCCACGCCCATGCCCTGCTTCGCGCGAAAGGGGTTGTCCTCGTGCTCGATGCGCAGCAGCTCGTCCTCGTGGGGCCAGGGGGGCGCGATGGTGGTCTTGTCGCGCACCGCAACGCCCTTGCGCTCCACGCGCTCGAGCATGAAGCGGTCGAGCATCACGATGTCGCTCGCGCGCCGCAGGATCATCCGGTTGAGGGCATCAAACACCCGGACCGAGAGGCTGTCGGGCTTCGCCTTGCCCATCGCCACCATCTGGTCGGGGTTCAGGTCCATGAGCCAATACTTCACGGGCACGCCCTTGAGGCGCGACACCCACGCCCCCACCGCGCCGCAGAAGGGCGGGCTCGTCGAGACCAGCAGCCCCTTCACGCCCCCCACCAGCAGCGACTTGACGAACGCCTGCGCCACAAACAGCCCCTGCCCCAGCAGCCGTTTCGCGATCGAGTCCTTGCCGAAGCTGCTCCAGCGGATGCGCTGAATCTCCACGCCATCGCGCAGCTCGCGACGCTCGTAGCGCTTGCTCGGGTCGTCATACCCGCGGTCGGCCGCATAGACGCGCACGCGATAGCCGCGCTGCACAAGCTCTTTCGAGACGTCGTGCAGGTGCTGCCCCACGCTTGCGGGGTCGGGTGGATAGACCTGAGAGATGATGAGAATCACGCCCTTGTTCAAGTGCAATCAGCTCCGCTTCCCATTCACCCCCCGCGCGTGCCAGTCAAGTGGACCGACTTCGTCCACGCCATGCCCGATGGCACCTCCACGCGAGGCTTCCACCCCGCGGGCTTGCGAGCGATGAGAATCCACGAATCTCGCCACCCTGGGATCACGCTCGTCACCGCCTTGTACAGCCCCTGCGCAGGGCCCGGGATGCGATGCAGCATGAAGTGATAGGTCGTCAGCACCTCAGGCCCAACACCCAGATACTCGCAGAGCAACTCCAGGTCGCGCCTGCAATACTCGCGCCGGTGCCCACGCCAGGTCCCCTCCATCCAGAAGAACTGGTCAAAGGGCGGGTAGTTCGTCTTCCCCAGCAGCACGTCGATCCGCTTGCGAATGTTCACAGCGCTGGGCACCGCGATCATGAGCAGCCCGTTGTCCTTCAGCATGCCCACCAGCGTGTTGAGCAGGTCCTTGGGTGAGTCACCGATGTGCTCCAGCACGTGGTGCATCACGATCATGTCAAACTGCTTCTCGTGATAGGGCAGGGGCGTGTTGTGATCCACCACCGCGAACTGCACGCCCTCTTCTTTCGCAAACCGCAGCACCTTCTCGCGCATCCCGGGCAGCAGGTGCCACGCGTCCTGCAAGTCGTCGCACGCGTGCACCTCATACCCCAGCTTCGCCAGCACCGCCGCCGCGTCGGCAGGCCCGGAGCCAAAGTCCAGGATGCTCCCCCCGGGCTGCACGAAGCGCTGCGCCCACGTCGCGATGAACCGCCACGACTGCCGGCTGGCATCGATGACGTAGGGCTGGTGCGGAAACACCTTCGCGATGTGGGTGATCGCGTTGTCGAGTGTCATGGGCTGGGCTTGGGTGCTTGGCATGGTTCACTTCATGAAGCAAGGACAGCAATCGGACTGGGACAAGCCCGAAGTATCGGACACTTTTTCTCGCCGCGACACCCTGCGTGGCAGGCAGATCGCGCAACGCTGACGGCCCAACCCCTACGGCCCAACACTCACGGATAATCCTGCCGCGTCGGGCGAATGAGGATGTCGCTCACATGCACGTGCTCGGGCTGCTCCACCACAAACCGCACGCTCCGCGCCACATCCTCGGGCGTCAGCACAGGCCCGATCCGCCCCTTCACCTCGGCAAACCACTCGGGCTTGTATCCCGCGACCCCCTGAAACTCGCTCTCGACGAACCCGGGCTCAATCAGCGTCACGCGAACCCCCTGCGGGCCAAGCTCGCGCCGCGCCGCCTCCGCCAGGCTATTCACCGCAAACTTCGTGCTGCCATACATGCTGCTGAATGGGCTGATGTGCCTGCCCACAGTGCTGCCCAGCACGATGATGTCCCGCGGCCCTGCCCGCCGATCGTCGCTCTTTTTGTCCGCGAGCATCCGCTGCGCAGCCGCTCGCAGCAGCCGCGCAGCACCCAGAATGTTCGTCCGCAGCATCTCCTCCCACTGGGCCGCGTCGCTCGTCACCGCGCTCCCAGCCAGCCCCCGCCCCGCGTTGATGACCACGATGTCCGCCTCGCGCCCCTTGGTTCCAAGGCTCACCTTCGCGACATCGAGCATCCGCTCAATCACCACGTCGTCCGCGCAGTCCCCCACCACGGGCGTCACGTCCTCGGGCCCAAGCTCTTGGCAGAGGTCCTCCAGTTGCTGGCTCCGCCGCCCGTTTACCACGCAAAAAACCCCCGCATCGCTCAGCGACCGCGTGATCGCCGCGCCGATGCCCGCACTGGCCCCGGTGATGACCGCAACACGCCCCGCAAGCGGGAACGAACGATTGGTAACTGTTTCGCCGGGCATAGGGCCCAAGGATAGATGCGTCGCGCTCGACAGACGGCTTAAACGCGGACAGCGGTCCACAAACCGCGCAAAGCCTGCGCGAAGCCCGAAAACTCTCACGCCCTGAGTCGGTGAAGGCTGGCATTCTGCGCGCCGATGGTGCATGATGCGGGAACGCGCGCTCGCGCTGCCCATGCCCAGCAGTTATGGACCCCTCGCCCGACACAACCCCGACCGCCCAACCCACGCCCGGTGCGCCAGCACCTGGCGCGAGCTTCGACGTTCCGGGCGGGCGGGGCCCGCGCTTTAAGGACCGCACACGCAGCGTGCAGAGCACGCTAGGGCGTAAGGTCTCCACGGCCCTCCTGGCGATGCTGCTGCTGGGGCTGCTAGCTACCACCGCGTCGTTGGGCGAGGCGCAGTGGGCGGTGCGGGGCTTCCAGCGCTGCGTCGAGCCCGCGGGGATCGTCCAGACGTCAATCGTCGACGTGAGCCACCGCACCCTCGGGCGTGTGCTCGAGACGCGCGTCCGCACCACCTACCGCATTGGCGAGAACGAGTACATCAGCAACAACCTGAGCGGAAAGGTGCTCTACTGGTTCACGCGGGCCCAGGCCCAGCGCGTCGCGTCGAGATACCCAGAGGGTGGCGTGACCACCGTCTACTTCAACCCGCAAAAGCCCGAGCAAGCCGTGATTGAGAAGCGTCTGCTCGTCGAGCACGCCCCCACGATGCTGCTGCTGCCACCCCTGCTGCTGCTGGTGCTGGGCAGGCTTGCGGGCCCGATCATCGGTTGGCTGCGCACCAACGCCGACCCAAGCCGCACAGGCGTGAAGATCGACCGCGTGGACGGCTCCGACGGCTCGACCGCCCTGCGCGTTCGCATGCCCAGCGAGGATGCACTGCGGTATGGCAGGCGCGGCGCGGTGCTCGCGGCTTCGCTCTGCATGGTGGTGTGCGCGATCTCGACGTGGTTCTTTCCGGCGAGCGTCTCGCTCGCCTTCATCGCTGCGATCACGCTCGCGTGCGGCGCGCTGGGGGCTGCGGGGGGCCTGCGTCGTGCTCGCGCCCAGCTTGCGAGTGGTCGCGTACTGCTGCTCAGCCCGAGCGAACGCACCCTCGTGGTGCGCGGGCGCGGACGCGACAATCGCGATGCCAACCTGTCTCTGCACGCCCATGAGATCGAGGCGGTGGTGATCGAGGACACCTGGCGCCGGCCCTGGCGCTGGGATCAGAGCCTGGGGCGCAAGCGCAGCGCGCTCGTGCAAGACAACTCGACGGTCACGGTCCGCCTGCGTTCGGGTGGTGTTATCCCCGTTGCCATCTGGCACCACCCGCGCAACGCCCCCGAGTTTGGCAAATGGCTCTGCGGGGCCCTCGCCGCCATCGAGCGGGGCGAGATGCCCGGCAACACCCGGACGGCGGTGCAAGAGGACAAGGACTAGGCAAGGCCCGCCCTGAGCGGGGCGATCGCACGCGGCGAATCGGTCGGTCCCACGATTTTTTGGTCACGCCGCGCTCTGCCAGGCATCCAACGCGATAGCTGGTGGTGCGTCCGGATCGCACGCACCAGCGAAACCACCGGTGCGTGCGGGGTGCCCACCGGAGCATCCGCCAGACACGGCGTGGCCCGGGCATCGCCCGAAGCCAAGGCAAAGGCCTGAAGTGAGGCCAACACAAAAACCCCTGGAGAACTTTGGTATGAAGACTTCGACGATGATTGGGCTGGGCGTGGTGCTTGCTGGTGCGGTCGGCGCAAAGATGGCTTTCTTCCCCTGCGGCGCGTGCGACGCTGGTGCTCAGGCCTCGGCCAGCACCCCCGTGGTGCGCACCGTGGCGATGGAAGCCACGCCCTACAGCGTGGACAACGTGCATAGCAGCGTGCTCTTCAGCGTGGTGCACAACAAGGTGAGCAACTTCTACGGTCGCTTCAACACCGTGTCGGGCACCTTCCACCTCAACGCCGACGAGCCCAGCAAGAGCGTGATGGACATCACCGTGCAGGCAGACAGCATCGACAGCGCGAACACCAAGCGCGACGACCACCTCAAGGGCAGCGACTTCTTCAGCACGAAGGAGTTCCCCACACTCACCTTCAAGGGCACCAGCTTTGCCAAGGGCGAGAACGGCATGTGGACCGTGACGGGCGACCTCAGCGTGCGCGGCGTGACCAAGCAGGTCGTCGTGAGCGTGCAGGACACGGGCTCGGGCGAAGGCCGGGGCGGCGCGAAGGTTGCGGGCTTTGAGGCCAAGCTCACGTTCATGCGCAGCGAGTTCGGCATCAACTACGGCGTGCCGGGCATCAGCGATGCGACGAACCTCATCGTGAGCCTGCAGGGCGCACAGAAGTAAGACGGCACCGACGGACGGCACACACGTGCTTTGCAATCTCACACTCGCTTGCGGAGACGCGGGCGAGTGTTTTTCTCTCAGGGCATTCTCGCAGAGTCACTTCTCCATGCCCGGCCCGCTTTCCTATGGCAATCGACCCCATCATCCTCGATCAGGCCCTTCGCACGCAGCTTCCCGCGCTCGCACTCGGAGGCGTGGGCTTTGTGCTCGCGACGCAATCCAAGCGCTTGCCGCGGGGAGAGGACGCGGGCGCGCTCCGCAGCCCCGTCAGCGTGTGGCATGGCGTCGCGCTCAGCGTCTGCCTTGCTGCGCTGCTCGTGCTGCTGACGCTCGCGGTCAAGGTGCGCATCGTGTGGCCCGTCGTGAGCTCGCTGGAAAGCGTGTGGTGGGTGGCTCTGGCGGGCGGGGTCGTGGCAATCGCGTGGTCGGCACTTGGGTTTGGGGTGCGAGGGCCGGCTCGAGAGGGCGTGCCCGCGCGCAGTGCCGGCATGCGCGCGGCGTGCGCTGGGGTGGTTGCCGGTTTATTCATGCTCGCCTTGGGCCTTGCGCTCGCGCTGCCCGTGTGGGAGCGCTTCGCAACCTGGCCCGCCCAGCAGCAGCTTGCGCGAGGAGCCGCGGGCCTGGGGCTGGGCGTTGCCATCGTGCTGGGCATGCTCGCGCTTGCGGCTCCGCGTGCCGCGGCAAGCGGCTGGGGGCGCGTGGGCACGCTGAGCTTCATCGTGGGCATGGGCGCCCAGATGCTCGCGCTGGACTTTGAGAACCTGCGCCTCGCGCTCATCACCGGAGGCATCGCGAGCTTCTTCTTTGCGGGCGCAATCGTCGTGCTGCTGCGGAGCGGCACGCGGCGTGTGTCGCGCGTTGGCTTGCTCGCGGCAGCCGCCGGCGCGGGCGTGGTGCTACTCAACATCTTGTGGCAGGCGTCGGTGTTTGGCGGCGCAAGCGAGGGCTCGGCCCTGCTTTACTGCGCAGCCATCGCGCTCGCCCTCTGGGCGAGCACGCTCGTGGCCCGCTGGAGCGAACGCCGCTTCGCGACGCGCCCGCTGCTGCGCGAGCTCGCGCCGCTCGTCGCCGGGGCTGTCGTGCTGCTGCCCGTGGTAGCAGTGTGCGTGGTGCGCTCGGGGGTGCTGGAAGAGCCGATGCATTAGAGGCGCGGGTACTTGTGCGCAGCATTCGCAGGGGGAGACAAAGCAAAGTCGAGGCATTCGGGATTCGCCATTCGGCATTCGAGAAAGTGGCGAGCGCGACGGGCGAAACGAATGGCGAATGCCGAATCCCGAATGCCTGGCACTCCCTCGCCATCACTCGCGCGCAAGTCTCCGGACTTCCACATGCCCCCTAGACCTGCGGAGCCGGTTCATCCATGGGCCTGGGCTTGATGACCTTCGCGGGGTTGCCTGCGACGATCATGCCATCGGGCACATCCTTCATCACAACCGCGCACGCGCCGACCATCGCGTTGTGCCCGACGCGAACCCCGGGCCCGATAAAGGCCTGAGAGCAGACCCACACGCCATCACCAATGTCGATGGGTGGACGCTGCAAGGGCAGGTTGGGCTTCGTGTAGTCGTGCGTGCCCGCGCAGAGCGTGGCGCGGTGCGACACCACGCTGTGATGCCCGATGCGGATGGGCCCGAGGTTGTACACGTCGACGTCTTCGGCGATGACGCTGAACTCGCCCATCTCCAGCAGCCACGGGTGCTTCACGCGGGCCGAGCGCTTGATCTTGCAGGTGTGGCTGAGCTTCGCGCCAAAGCAGCGCAGCACGAAGCGTCGCCACGCCTCCGACCGCGGAAAGCTCCAGCGAAACAGGGTGGCATCGACCAGCACCCAAATGGTGCGTCGCAGATACCACGAGAGCGCATAGGGGAACCTCGCGGTCGAGTCGAGCCGCTGAAAGATCCGGTGATTGGGACTTTCGGACTGCATTTTTCGACAATGGTTGGGCAAGCAACGCGCGAAAGGGACGTTATCCCCCTATCTTCTGTCCCATCACGGTTCTCATCGGCAACTTCCGTTCCCAAGCTGCGGATCACCTCGTGCGCAATGCGGATTCTGCATTTTCTACCATCCCTTCGACAAGAAGCAGGCGGTCCCGTCCGTGCGGTGACTGATCTGACAGCCGCGCTCGCGGCACGCGGGCACGATGTCGCGATCGCCACGACCAAGCTACCCGACGACCTCGAAGCCAAGCATCGCTCGGGCGAGCAGCTCATGAATGGGCAGGCGCAGATTTTGCCCTTGGCGGGGCCCTATGCGGGCACGCGACCCCTGAGCAAGCGTGCCCACGATCAGCTCCGCGACCTCGTGTCGCAGTACGACGTGGTGCATGTGCACGGCGTGTGGAACTACTCCAACGTGCAGGTGGGGTGGATCGCGCAGCGACTGGGGAAGGCGTACATCGTCAGCGTGCGCGGCATGCTCGACGACTGGACGATGAAGAAGAGCGCGCTCATCAAGTCGATCTTTCTCGCCACCCTCGGGCGCACGCACTTTGCCCGGGCTGGCGCGGTGCACCTGACGGCAGAGGCAGAGAAGGACCAGGCAACCAAGCGCTTTCAGAACGAGCGCGCGGTGGTGATACCCAACCTGCTCGACCTCGATCCGTTCCGCACGCCTCCGGGGCCTGAGCTCGCGATGAAAAAGTTCAGCGCGTTTGACAAGAACGAGCCCGTCGTGCTCTTCTTGTCGCGCATCCATGAGAAAAAAGGTGCGGAGGTGCTGCTGCAAGCCGCCGCCTTGCTGCACGAGCGTGGGCTGCGGCTGCACTACGTGTTTGCGGGCGCGGGCAAGGATGGCTATGTCGCCGACCTGCGCGAGCGGGCGCAGCGGCTGGGCCTGGGCAACCGCACGCACTTTGTGGGGCATGTGAAGGGGGAGATGAAGGTGAGCCTGTATCAGGCATCGCTCTGCCTGGCGCTGCCCACGTTTCAAGAGAACTTCGGGTTCGTGTTTCCGGAGGCGATGGCGGCGGGCACGCCAGTCATCACCACCAAGGGCGTGGACATCTGGCCCACGCTGGAGCGCGGCGGCGGCATCATCGCGGAGCGCACGCCCCAGGCCTTCGCGGATGCGATCGCAAAGCTAGCGAACGACACCCCCGCCCGCGATGCCCTTGGGGAACGCGGGCGGGAGTTTGTGATGCGCGAGTACGCCGAGGACAACATCGTGCAGCAGTTTGAGGCGGTGTACAAGGCGGTCCTGGTGAGTTGAGGGGGGCGGGTTGTTGAGGTGTTAGCGTGGTGCGGTGAGCGAGGGCTGCTTCGCCGCGGTTTGGTCAGGGCTCGCCGTGGCCCCAGATGTCACACTCGGCGGCGCATTATCCATCGCGCGATCCTGCGGCAACCCAAACGCCTCGGGGTGGATGTATCGCCCGCGATCCTCAGCCCGCTTCATGCGTTCTGGGCGGGGCGGGTTGGCGCGGGCCCAGGCGTCGCTGCGTTCGCCCGTGAGCTGCCAGCTCACCTCGACATTCGGCGCGCTGGTCTTGATGGTGAACGAGCCATCGCTCACCTTGCGCACCACGCGCACGAGCACGAACTCGGCCTGCGTCTCGCCCTCGTCGATCACCGTGAGCTGATAGCGGAAGTTCGTGTTCGCGGCCTGCATCCACGCTGGCAGGGAGATGGTGGCGTAGCCCTGCGCGTCGGTCGTGGCGTTGCCCGAGTAGATGTTCAGGTACGCATCGCTCTCGATGCTGGTGTGCCAGAGCTCTTTGTTCGCGGGGTCTTGCGGATGGTCGATGCGGAAGCTCTTGCTCGTGGCGCTGATGGTGCCATTGACCTGCACGTTGCCCTGGAAGAACCCCGCAAAGCCCGGGGCTGGGGCACGCCCCCAGATGGCAGTGGCGGTCTGGCCCGCACCAGGGATCGCATCGGCAATCACCGCCCAGCCGTTGCGGAAGCCCGTGTTCACGAATCGCGCGGTCTCGCCAAAGCTGTCGTCGCAGCTCACGTCAAGACCCAGGGCGCCGACATCCTGCACCCACAGCGCACCGTTCGCTGAGCCAACGTTGGGCCCGGGGTCGCGGTTGATGCCCACCATGCCGCTGGGCGTGATGACCATGCGCGTGCTGTTGGCACCAAAGGTGTCGTCGACGATGCGCAGGGCCCCGCTGACCGGGTTGGAGAAGCCGCCCCCCGCATCACCCACCGAACGCAGCGCCCAGCTGCGCCCCACGCGGTTGCCAAAGGCGGGTTCGATCTGCGTGTTCTCGATCACCGCGGTCGTTTCATTGGCCGAGCTCGTCATCGTCACGTCGTCGACCCCACCCGTGAAGAGCGTGATCTGCCCGTTGTCCTGCACGCGGACGCGATCTCCGCCATGAAACAGCTGCCAGAGCGATGCGCCGCCGGGCTGCTGCGTGAGATACGTCCACGCAACTGCACCCGGCAGGCTGTAGCCATAGAACGGCAGGCCCGCGCTATTGGAGTTCTGCACGTACATGCCGTTATAGCCAGGGTTGTTGGCGCCAAGGCCAAACTGCTCGGATCCAACAACGAAGTCGCGCCCGATGCCGACGAACCCGCCAGAAAAGGTCTGCGGGCCAGAGAACTGATTGCCGCCGTTGCGCAGCGCGACATTACTGGACAGCCTCGCGTCGCTCAGCGTGCCGGTCGCCACACTGGTTGCACTCAGCCCGCTGAGGCCCGCGCCGTTGCCCACGAAGGTGTTGCCCGCGCTCGTGAAGCTCGTCGCGCCGGTGATGGTCTGGGCCGCGTTTGTGCGCACGGCGGTTGCAGGCAGGCGGGCGTCACTGATGGTGCCCGCGTTGAGGTTGCTCGCGTCGCGATAGAACGCCGGGGGCAGCCCCCCGAGCTGGTCGGCGTTGCTCGCGAGGCTCGCGAACATCGCACTGGGTGTCGGCTGCACACGCTGCCGACCCAGCGCCACAAACGGCCCGACGCCCGAGGGGCTGCGCACCTCAATCTCCAGCCAGCGGGCTCCGCTCGCGTTGCTCGCAGAGCCCAGATCGACGTTCAGTGCAAAGCGGCCCTGCCCATCGAGCGCGACGCCAGAGAAGAGGAGCGCGGAGCCAATCTGGGTGCCGCCGCTGGGCACGCCGAAGATGCGCACGAGGATGTCGGCGGTTGCGTTGCT
Organism: Planctomycetaceae bacterium; assembly: GCA_027487735.1. Lineage (GTDB taxonomy): Bacteria > Planctomycetota > Phycisphaerae > Phycisphaerales > UBA1924 > BJHL01. The sequence continues at coordinate 15,260 of JAIYDA010000040.1, forward strand.
TGCAGGGTTGCCAGCGACCGAGAGCTGGCCTTGATACGTGAAGATGGTGCCGATGGACTGGGCGTGGGCAGTGCCTGCGCACGCGAGCACCGCGAGGACGCGGCAGACGCGAACGGCCTGACCAAACACGCTCTTCTTTGCACGCACGCTGCGGAAATCGTTGGCTCGCACGCTCATGGCATTCTCCTGCTTCGCTCGGGGCCTCTGCGCCGCACGGGCAGCGCACACCGAACCCAGAAGCGAGAATGCCGACGTGCCTTGGACAGCGCGGCACCGCGCGCACGCGACGGGCAACCAGAGATTGGCCCGGGCAGCAACCGCGATGCCCGCGAGCCGTATCATCCATCCCCCGCGCCGTGCGCCGCACGTGCGGATTTTGTTCGTGTTTGGCATCCGCTGGTTTTCGTTCCGCTGGTCTTCGCCCCGCCGCGTGCGCTGCGTTCGCAAGGCACGCTTCTTGAAAGTTCTGCCATGAGCCTCGACACCGACAGCGTTCCGTCCACAGCTGCCCTCACTGGCCACGTCAGCATGGGTCGCCGCAAAAAGAGCGACCCGCACGCGACGCGCTGGGGCAAGTTTCTGCAAGCCGCGATCAAGCTCAACGCGAGCGACCTCATCATGAAGAGCGAGCAGAGCCCCAAGCTGCGCCTCCGCGGCAACCTCAAGCCGCTCGACACCGAACCCGTAGGCACCGAGGAGTTCTGGGGCATCGCCGAGGCGATCCTCGACAAGGAACAGTTCGAGGACCTGCACAAGTTCGGCTCCGTCGACTTTGCGTACGACTACGACGACAACAACCGCTTCCGCGTCAACCTCTTCCAGGCCCGCGGCAAGCTCAGCGTCGCCGCACGACTCATCACCAGCAACATCCGCCGGTTCGATCAGCTCTACCTCCCGCCCAGCATGAGCGACATCGCGCTCCAGCCCAACGGCATCGTGCTGCTCTGCGGCGTGACGGGCAGCGGCAAGAGCACCACGATCGCCGCCATGCTCGACTATGTGAACGAGCGCAAGCCCGTGCACATCGTCACGATCGAAGACCCCATCGAGTACATCTTCACCGACAAGAAGGCCACGATCAACCAGCGCGAGATCGGCATCGACTGCCTGGACTTCAAGATCGCTCTGCGTGCGCTCGTGCGTGAGAACCCCGACGTCGTGCTCGTGGGCGAGATGCGCGACAACGAGACGTTCGAAGCCGCGCTGCACGCCGCCGAGACGGGCCACCTGGTGTACGGAACGATCCACGCCAGCAGCACGACGCAGTGCTTCAGCCGCATCTACGGCCTCTTCGAGCAAGAGGAGGTCGAGCAGGTCCGCAAGATTCTGGCATACCAGATGCGTGCCTTTGTGTATCAGAAGCTGCTGCCCACGCTGCACCCCGACATCGCCCGCATCCCGGGCATCGAAATCCTGATGAACAACAGCGTCGTGCGCAAGCACATCCTTGAGGCCCGCGAGGGCGAGCTGCGCGAGTATCTCAAGAGCATCGAGGCCCGCCAGACCGGCATGCAGGACTTCAACTGGCACCTCGTCGAGCTCGTGGAGAAGGAGTACATCTCCCTCCGCATCGCCGAAGAGGCGAGCCCGAACATCGATGAGTTCCGCATGATGCTGAAGAAGCTGGGGTAAGCAAAGCGATAGAGCTGGAAAACGATGAAGCGATAAAGAGGACGTGCGCGAATCTCGCACGTCCTCTTTATCGCTTCATCGCTTTGCCCTTTATCGCTTTTTTACAGCCTGTAATGATCGATGATCTTCTGCACCTGCTTGGGCTCCGTCACGCACGCCATGTAGATCTCGGGCCCCTCGTCGCCATCGGTGCTGATCGCGATCTCGCCAATGCCCCGCGCCCGCTGCCACAGCGTCTGCCGCACGCGCACGCTCTTGATGTCCTTGTGCAGCACCTCGCTGATGTGCCGCGTGAGGATGCCGTCGCGATCGATGATGCGCTTGTTCGTGATGCGCAGCTCGGTGCTCTTTGTCCGCAGCCAGCCGTGCGCAAACACCGCGATGTTGATCATCGCAATTACCACGCACACGCCCACAAACAACGCGGGAGAGCCCCGCAGCACCATCATCGCCGCCAGCCCCAGCCCCAGGGCAGCGGCAAACGTCGTGCCCGCGCACGCAAAGGGGCTGACGCGCCAATACGCCGGGCACGTGCGCAGAATCTCCACCTCGGGCCCCGCAGGTTCGGGCAGCTCGCGCAGCGCCTCGCGTGCGCTGCGATTGGGGGACGCGCTCACCGCGGGTGCCTTCGCACCGCCGCGAGCGTCGCTCCGCGTGTCTGCCCGGCGCACCGCCGGCGCATCGTCCACCCGCGCCTCGTCGTGCTCCAGGGCCTCCTCCTCCCCTTCCACGTCCGCATCTTCCGCGAGCGTCAGCGCGTTCCCCCGCCACGCAAGTTCCAGCTCGCACGCGGGGCACGCATACACGTCCCCCTCCTCCGCCTCAGGCAGCCGCATCGCACACCCACAGTGCGGACATTTGCTCACGAGCGTGCTCGCCCGCGATTTTCTCGCGCGCGCAGGCTTGAGCACCGCTCCACTCGAACTCGCCGCTGGCGCAACAGGCATGCAAACCTCCATCAAGCAACATCGCAAGGGTCCAATCCAACCCACACCTTCCGCAAACCCCATGCCCATCCCAACCAGGAGTGCCCGGTGGCGAGTGCCCGGTGGCGAGTGCCCGATGGCGAATGCCCAATGCCGCCCTTATCCTTCTCCCATGCCCAAAGCCGCCGCCTCCGCCCACGACCTCGTCCAAGCCCTCCTTAAAGCCGGCAAG
>JAIYDA010000026.1 GCA_027487735.1 Planctomycetaceae bacterium
AAGCCCAAGGTGCCGGTTGATGTCTTCTGCCGGTCGGACTCAGGTGATTCGCAGAAACTGGCAAGGTCGCTACGAAACGCACACCGAGAACCGAACAAAAACCGGCCTACGACATCAAAGCAAGACACCCAAGAAAGCCGACACCAACAACCGACAAGATACCCCTGCACCAACGGTGCATAAGTCTCGCGTTTGCAATGTGTTGAGCCCTGCTTGCCGTCGCTCGCATGGGGCTTTGATGCCACTGTGTACGCACAGCGGGCAAAAAAGTTCCCACGACAGGCGGTTTTCAGCAGCGCACGTCCGTCTGAAGACCGTTGAACCGATTCCCGGCAGGGTCGCTGCCGAGTGCTGGTTTTGCAACCGACCATCCGTGGCAGACACTCCGTTCGCATCCTGCGAGGGAGACGGTCAAGACCTGCTCGCGTGGCCAATCGCCCCAAAGTTTGGTGCGTGTGCCCCAGGGAAGACCACGGAGTGGTTCGATGGGGAGCACCGGGGGGTGTTCGGGCGGGCCAACGACGGAGCCGGACTCAGAAGATACCGCACTCTGGGGCGATTGCAAGGGCAGAAACAAAAAAACTTGACGAAGTGCTTACAAATGACCGCCGAGGGATTCTCGGAAGCGGCAGAGTCGGCGCGAGACTTCGCATTCGGACCTGCCAACCATGACAGGCGGGGAGGAGATGGCTCGCGGTGCACCGGGTTGGGTGCGGGCGAGGGAATAACTGTCGATTCTCGATCAATGCAAAGGACCGCCCCCATGCCCATGACCCTTCCCGCACTCCCCTACGCCCAAGACGCCCTCGAGCCCCACATCGACGCGACCACCATGGGCATTCACCACGGCAAACATCACAACGCCTATGTGACCAACGGCAACAAAGCCCTCGAAGGCACCCCCATGGCAGACCTCGACGCCGTCGAGATCATCAAGAACCTCGCCAACGTGCCCGACGACAAGCGCGGCCCCGTGCGGAACAACGTGGGCGGGCATGTCAATCACAGCATGTTCTGGGAAGTGATGGCGCCAGCAGGCAAGGGCGGCGGCGCACCCAGCGGCATGCTCGCTGATGCGATCACCAAGGCCTTTGGCAGCTTCGACGCCTTTAAAGAGAAGTTCGCGGCTGCCGGTGCGGGTCGCTTTGGCAGTGGCTGGGCCTGGCTGGTGGTGAATGCCGACAAGAGCCTCAGCGTCGTGAGCACGGCCAACCAGGACAACCCGCTGATGGGCAAGGCGATCGCTGGCTGCGAAGGCCAGCCCATCCTCGGGTGCGACGTGTGGGAGCACGCCTACTACCTCAAGTATCAGAACCGCCGGCCCGACTACATGGCGGCGTGGTGGAATGTGGTGAACTGGAGCAAGGTCGCCCAGCTCTACGCCGGTGCCCTCGCGGCAAACGCGTGGTATGAAGTGAAGAAGGACGCAGGCGGCAAGTGGATGTTCAACCTGAAGGCGGGCAATGGCGAGGTGGTGCTCACGAGCGAGAGCTACGCGAGCAAGGATGGCGCACTGGGCGGCATCGCCAGCGTGCGCAGCAACGGCCTGGACGGCACCCGCTTCGAACGCCGCACGAGCGCAAAGGGCGAGCCCTACTTCGTGCTGCTGGCAAGCAACAAGGAGCCCATCGGTCGCAGCGAGATGTACAGCAGCCCCGCAGCGATGGAAAACGGCGTGCAGGCGGTGATGCGCGCATGCGGGGCAACGCACGTGGAAGAGGTGGCCTAACAGCGCGGGGGGCGACATAGACATTTACACCTAGCAGTGTATCTTGCTTGAGTGGCGTACCCCATAACTCACTTCAATGCGTTGCGCCATATTCAAATATCAAGGCAGTGCAAAGTATTAATATTGAATGCCAAACTGGAGAGAGCTCGAAATGGAAAACAATACGCCATACGTAGTTGCCTGTATCGGACATGCGTGCATTGATGTGCTGCTGAGTGATTATGTGACGCGATTGGAAGGGAGTGAAACAGAGATAATCGCAACGAAATCGCGTTGGCAAACGGGCGGATGTGCACTCAACAACGCAATCGCTTTGTCAAGACTAGGTTTTTTGACAGATGTCGCGTGCTTTATGTCGAAAAAAGGCTGGGATTTTGCCTCCAAGATTGCCGCGAAGAACTCGCTCGTCATACCCAACGAGTGTTGCGACCACATGGCAGACGATCTGGTTGGCTCGATCACTTTCGCCAGGTCCACTTCCGATGGTATTCCGCTTTACGCTCACTACCTGGGATCAAACTCTAAACTCGATTTTGATCGAACGATTTCTAAGCTAGTGCCGCGATGGACAAATGTCAAGGTCGTGAGCATTGGTGCAATTGGACTGCTTCCGGGTCTCGAGAGAAAAGAACAATCTCGAAAGTTATTCAACGCTCTTGATTTCTACTGCGAGCAGGCGATCACAATCGCAGATACGAACATTCTGTCTTCTTGTAAAACGGACTTTCGTAATCTAATCTACGGCTGCAGCGTGTTCGCTCCAAACTTCAACGAACTTCACTACGCAGCCGACTTTACAGTCGCAAAGGATCGTGGGATTAGAATAGATGCGTGCGACATTTCATGCCTTCGGCTTTTTGAGTCAAGCAAGAAGCTTAAGCACATCATCGTCAAACGAGGCGACATGAACGTGCTGCACTATGTCAGGCGCAACAAGAAGATCACGCGTTACCAATTGCCAGCATGCTCAGAACCACTTTTGGAAGAGCACACGAATACATCCGTTCTGACAAAGAGCCAGCTTGTTAATCTTGGAGTGGGCGACGCATGGTTAGCCGCATTCACCGCGATGCTGCTGTCGAATAAGCTCACAGCCCAACACCTCGGAGATTACATTGATGAGTTCAATAGTTGTATTCTGCATGCCAATATCTTGGCATTCCTGAGCATGCGCGGCCCAGACGCATTTGCTACATTTCCCACGGGGGTAAAGGCGTTTAGGGAGAAGTTAGCATCCGTCAAGACATTGGCAGCAGCCATGGGCAACAAGGTCGCTAAGGAAGACATTACACCCTGAGGGTCAATGACTAGTTGAGCGGGTTCTCTCGACACAGCTCCAGCAGCACATGGTAGAGGTCTTGGCCCCTGTGCTTGCATCAGAACCCACACTCCTTGACGTGCAAGCAGAACGTGCTTGGGCGCATGCTTCGGAACAGGCTCATGCGCGTCTTGGCGTAGCCCCAGAGGCCCAATCAAGAAACCCAATCGAGATGCCCAATCAAGAACCCCAATCTCGTCGGACCATGCCCTTGATGTAATTGCCGCCGAAGGTGCGGTCGGTGCGCGAGTGATCGACGCCCAGTTCCCGCGTACCCCGCGTCTCCACCCCGGCCGCCATCACGCACCATCACCCACCGCCACAGCCCGCTCCTCACCTCCCCCCACCCACACCCTCGCACCCACACCACACCACACCCCCCCCCACCCAAGGCCCTTCTCGCGCGGCGTGCACACCGCCCTCGACGTTTCCTGTCGAGAGCTCGTCTGCCGCGTCGCTCTGCGTGCGATGCAACGTCCTCCGTGGCTTCGCGCCTCGCTCATGCGTCTGTTCATCTCTGCCCCGCGGCCAGGCGGGCAAAGACCATGAGCAAAGCGGACTCCCGCAGCCATCCCAACCGCTCGGAGCAGCCAGGGGCCTCGGGGCGCCGTCTGGATTGTCGCACGCATGATGGGCAGATCGAGCGAGCGCAATCCTGTCGCGCTCACCCACGGGCCCACCTCCTGTGAGCACCGACCCGGACCCGGCAGCCTGCAACAGACTGTGCTTGCACGAGAATCAAGCACAACCCGCCGCCCGCACGCCGCGCGAGAAACACCCTGCGTTCCCCTTTCCCCATGCTGCCCAGAGCTCTCTGCCCCGAGCTTGCCAACTTCACCCAACCAACTTCACCCAACCAACCTCACCCAACCAACCTCACTCGACCGGCCCGACCCAACGGCAATCGACGATTCCTCATCCATCGCTCGCCCACAGGCCAAACCAAAACCCTCAGCACGCGACGCTCGCCGCGTGCTGAAGCACTTGTTTCTGCGTTAGCTGCAGCCCATGCTGTTGCCGCAGTTCAGGCACTTGTAGCACGTGCCGCTGCGCACCGTCACGTTCCCGCAGACATCGCACGCCGGCGCATCCGTCTGGGCCTCCGCCAGCGCATCATTCAGCGCACTCGCCGCAGGCTTGGTGCCCGCGATCTGCGCTGCCGCCGCAGCCCCGCCCGACTGGATGCCGCCAGTCATGCCGCCAGCCACGCTGCCCGCGATGTCCATCGCCATCGCCGCGCCGCTGGGCATGCCAGGGATGCTCCCAATCACCGCATTAATCCGGCTCACCGCAGCAGTGGGGGAGTTCGCCGCACCCTTCGCATCACTGTCGCGCTGCGGGGCGTTCGCTTCGCGATACCCCGGGATGAACTGCATGCCCAGCCAACGGAAGATGTAGTCCACCAGGCTCTTCGCAAACGGAATATCGCGGTTGTCGGTCATGCCCGCGGGCTCGAAGCGCTGATGGCTGAACTTCGTCACCAGGCTCTCAATCGGCACGCCATACTGCAGCGCGACGCTGATCGCCGTGCCCAGGCTGTCCATCAAGCCGCCGATGGTGCTGCCCTCCTTGCTCATCGTGATGAACAGCTCCCCCGGCTTGCCATCCTCAAACAGACCAACCGTGAGATACCCCTCGTGCCCCGCGACGTTGAAGCGGTGCGTGATGCTGCGACGCGTGTCGGGCAGGCGACGCCGCCGCGCACGATCCGGCCCCTTCACGCTGGGCTCGCCCGCCATCGCGCTCGCGATCGCGGCCGCCGCCCCCGATCCAGCCCCTGCGCCAACCATGCCCGCCGCAGGCTTAGTCTCCACAACCGTCGATGCGACAGGCTGCGTCACCAGGGCCTCGCCAGACTTTCCCGCGTCGTCCTCCTTGCCAATCTCCTTCTTCGCCTCATCCGCCGTTGCCGACAGAGGCTGGCTCAGCTTGCACCCATCGCGATACAACGCGTTGGCCTTCAGCCCCAGCTCCCAGCTCAGGCGGTAGCACCGGTTGATGTCCTGCACGCTCGCATCCGTGGGCAGGTTGATGGTCTTGCTGATGGCACCGCTGATGAAGGGCTGCGCCGCCGCCATCATGCGAATGTGCCCCTCGGGCGCGATGAACCGCTTGCCGAGCTTGCCGCACTTGTTCGCGCAGTCAAACACAGCCAGATGCCCCGCCTTCAGGTGCGGCGCACCCTCGATCGTGCCCGTGCCGCAGATCGTCGTGCTCATCGCGTCAAACTGCGCCTCGCTCATGCCAAGGGCCCGCAGCAGGTTAAAGCTGCTGTCGGCGCTCGCCTTCGCCGCGTCGATGCCGCAGGCCCGCAGAGCCTCGGGCGAAATCGCCCAGCTCGCAAACGCGAACGACAGCTCAAACACGCCGGGCAATCCATCTTCAATCTGCTTGATGTCCTTCTCGCTCATGCCCTTGCTTGCAAGGAACTGCCGCACCGTCTGCCCAGCGCCCGCGCTGCCCGCGGGGCAGGGCGTGTCGAGGTGCAGCGTGCCCAGCAGATACGTCATGATGTCGCGCACCTGCTGCTCGCTATACCCCATCGCCACCAACGCCGGGCGCACGCTCTCGTTGGCGATCTTGAAATAGCCGCCACCCGCGAGCTTCTTGAACTTCACGAGCGCAAAGTCGGGCTCCACGCCCGTGGTGTCGCAGTCCATCAGCAGCCCAATCGTGCCCGTCGGTGCAATCACCGTCGTCTGCGCGTTGCGATAGCCGTGCTGCATGCCCAGCGTCAGGGCGTCGTCCCACGCGCTCACGCTGCGATCCAGCAGCTCGCCCGCGTTCGCCACCGCCACCTTGCCACTCCGCACCAGCGTGTGGTCGATGGGCACAGGGCGGATGCGCAGCTTCTCAAACCGCCCGCTGCTGCGTGCCTCGCCGTGCGCCGCGAGGCGGTGGTTGCGAATCACGCGGAGCATGTTGTCCTTGTCGCTCGCATACCCCGGGAAGGCCCCGTGCTCGCCCGCCATCATCGCGCTCATGCGATAGCTGCGACCCGTGAGGATCGCCGTGAGGCAAGCGCACAGCGCACGCCCCTCGTCGCTGTCATACGCGATCCCCGCCTGCATCAGCATCGCCCCCAGGTTCGCATACCCAAGCCCAAGCGTGCGATACTTCCAGCTGCGCTCCGCGATAGGCCGGCTGGGAAATGCCGCCATGAGCACGCTGATCTCCAGCACCATCGTCCACAGATCGATGCCGTGCTCATACGCCGCGACGTCAAACGCCCGCGTCTTCGCGTCATAGAACTTCAGCACGTTCAGGCTCGCGAGGTTGCACGCCGTGTTGTCGAGGAACATGTACTCGCTGCACGGGTTGCTTGCGTTGATGCGGCCCGCATTCGGGCACGTGTGCCACGCGTTGATCGTGGTGTCAAACTGCACGCCAGGGTCCGCGCAGCGCCACGCGGCATACCCGATGCGGTCCCACAGCTCGCGAGCCTGAAAGGTCTTCGCCACCTTGCCGTTCGTGCGGTTGATGGTCTTCCACTCGCCGTTGGCGTCGATGGCATCGAAGAACTCATCGGGGATGCGCACGCTGTTGTTGCTGTTCTGGCCAGCAACCGTCTGATACGCCTCGCCGTTGTAGTCATAGTCGAGCTTCAGCTTCAGCTCGTCGCACTGCTTTGCGAGCGCCGCGTCGTGCTTCTTCAGCAGCCGCAGCCCCTCGACCATCGCCTGCACCTTGATCTCCTCGCGCACCTTCCAGTCGACAAAGTCGCCGATGTCGGGGTGGTCCATGTCCAGGCACACCATCTTCGCCGCGCGCCGGGTGGTGCCGCCGCTCTTGATCGCGCTCGCCGCGCGATCGCCGATGCGGAGCCAGCTCATCAGCCCGCTGCTGCGCCCGCCGCCGCTCAGCTTCTCGCCCTCGCCGCGAAGGCCGCTGAAGTTCGTGCCCGTGCCGCTGCCATACTTAAACAGCCGCGCCTCGCGCACCCACAAGTCCATGATGCCGCCCTCGTTCACGAGGTCGTCGTCCACGCTCTGAATGAAGCACGCGTGGGGCTGCGGATGCGTGTACGCATCGTCCGCCAGGTTCACCTCGCCCGTCTCCGGGTCGGGCACAAAGTGCCCCTGCGCAGGGCCGCTGATGCCATAGGCAAAGTTCAGCCCCGTGTTAAACCACTGCGGGCTGTTGGGCGCACACATCTGGTGCGTCATCATGTAGCACAGCTCGTCATAAAACGCCTGCGCATCCGCCTCGCTATCAAAGTAGTTGTGCTTCTCGCCCCAGTAGCGCCAGCACCCCGCCAGGCGATGGATCACCTGCTTCGCGCTCTTCTCGCTCCCAAGCTGCACCTTCCCCGCGCTGTCGCGCAGCTCTTGACCCTCCAGCACGTCCTGCCCAGGCGCGATCTGTGGCACCCCCGCCTTGCGGAAGTACTTGCTCACCATGATGTCGGTGGCAAGCTGGCTCCACGTCTCCGGAACCTCCGCGTCGTTCATCTCAAAGACGACCGAGCCGTCGGGGTTGGTGATGCGCGAGCTGCGCGTCACCCACTTCACGGAAGCAAACGGATCAGAACCAGCGGTCGTGAACTTGCGGGAGATCTTCATGGGTCCGTCCTTGGCAAACAAGTGGAAGGAAAAGAGGGCACGGGGCAAGCGGCATCAAGGCATCCAGCCAATCAACCGCCAAGACTGCGAATCAGGCCTGCGAGCACGCGCTCGGTCTCGTCGAGCTGTTCCTTGAGCGATGCATACTCGTCGGCACCAACATACTGAAAATCGCGAGCGAACAAAAGCTGGGTGTCCAGCGTGTAGAGATCACCGCGGGCTTTCTTCAGGTAGTACACGTAGTCCTGCGTGTTGCCCCGTCCATACCCGTGGGCAACGTCACTTGCTATCCCGACAGCGACACGACGAAACGCCGCTGTCAATCCGAACCGCTCATAGTCGGGCAGTTTCCCGGCGATGGCGTACACACGCTTCCCAAGCGCGAATGCTCGCTGCCAAGCGATCAAGTCCTTGTACGATCGAATCTCCTGTCCCATCCTGATGCCTCGATGCCGCGTGCCTTGTTGCCCTCTTGTGCTTCAATCGACTTTGGGAAGCGTCAGCCCCCCCTGATCCTGATACTTGCCGCCCTTATCTGCGTAGCTCACATCGCAGACAGCGTCGCCTCGGAGGAAAAGGAACTGAGCTATGCCCTCATTCGCATACACCTTCGCGGGCAAGGGCGTCGTGTTGCTGATCTCCAGCGTCACCTTGCCGCGCCACTCTGGTTCGAGCGGCGTCACATTCACGATGAGCCCGCACCTGGCATATGTACTCTTTCCCACACAGATGACAAGCACGTCGCGCGGCACCTCGAGATACTCCACCGTCTCACACAGCGCGAAGCTGTTGGGCGGAATGATCACGTGGTCCAGCCCCAGCTTCTCGCAGTCCACCTCCACCATCAGGTCATCCGTAAACGCCTTCGGATCCACCACCGTGATCTGCCCCGTCCGGGGCGTGGGCGTAAAGATCTTGAAGCGAGGCCCCACGCGCACGTCATAGCCGTAGCTGCTCACGCCATAGCTAATCCGCCCCGGTCGCTTGCGGGCTTCTTCGAACGGGGTGATCTTCACCTCCGCGCGAATCTGTTTGTCAGCAAGAATGCCCACAAGAACCTCCCGAACAGTATACGACCAAACTTCGAACAAAGCGACACTTCAATCCAGCTCAGAACTCGCCCAAGGGCTGTCCAGAGCTGTCTCCATGTCGAGCACGATGCACCCCAACCCAACACCTGACCCAACATCCAGCCCCGCAACGACATGCGACCCATCGCCCACCACCCGACGTCACCCAGGAACAAAGACCAGCGCAAGCGTCGCGAGGGGATAGCATACCACAACCGGCTGGGGGTGCAACACATCTCGACCACAAAATATCGGCCCTGTGGTGTGCGAAAGCTGTAAAGTATCAGAAGAATTTGTCCCCGCTGGGCTTGCGCAATCTGAACACATGGCCCCCGCTGTCAGCAGCGGGCATTTACCCCAGTTTGACCCAACCGCACAAGGAATTTCCCCTGGCCCATCCCCAACCCGTTTGGGTCTTCCATTGCCCACAATCAACAGGCTCCCCGCCCCCGCCCTGCGTATCGAAGCTTCTCTGCCGCCCCACGTACACTGCCGCCAGTCCGCATCCCGCGCCCTTCGGAGCCTCGCCCTTGTCCACCCGCCCGAACCCGTCCCGTCGTGCCGCGTCCGCCGTGGGAACCCGTGCCGGTGCCCTCGCCCTCAGCCTGCTCGCAGTCACAGGCCTGCCCCTCGCTGGCTGCAGCAGCGGCCCCAAGCCCGTCATCGAGCAAGTTGAGCCCGACCTGCGCGATGTGCCCACCGCCCTGCGAGGCCTCGTCGATACCGAAGTCGAGTTCCGCAACGTGCAGCCCACCGTCGTCTCGGGCCTCGGGCTCGTCGTGGGCCTTGCCGGCACCGGTGGCCAACCCCTCAACGACGCCGTCGCCGCCACGATGGAACGCCAGCTCGGGCTCATGGGCATCAGCAGCACGAACGATGCGCTCCGCGGCACCGCCCTGCAAGGCAAGACGCCGCGCGAGATTCTGCGCGACCCCAACATCGCCATCGTCGAGGTGCAATCCGCCGTTCCTCCCGGCGCGCCAGATGGCACAAAGTTCGACGTCGTCGTCCGCGCCCTGAACGCCACCAGCCTCGAGGGCGGCTCACTCTGGACCACCGACCTGCGCATCGGCCCGACGACCACCTTTGGTCAGGTGCAAGCCCGGCGTCTCGCCATCGCGCGCGGACCCATCTTTACCAACCCCTTCGATGCGGGCTCGTCGGTCGTGCAAGGCCGCGTCCTCGCGGGGGGCGAGATCGTCGAGAGCCTGGGCATCGTGATGAGCCTGAACACCGCGAGCCACGGCCGCGCACGCTCCATCGTCAGCGCGATCAACAGCCGCTTCCCGCAAGGGCGGGGCGATCGCCAGCCCGCCGCCCGCGGGCGCACGGGTTCAAGCATCGAGATCGTTGTCCCCACTGAGCACCGCTCGCAGCCGCAAGAGTTCTTGCAAGTGCTCCGGCACGTGCAGATCGACCAGAGCGTGCCCGAGCTCTACGCCCGCCGCTACGTGCAGACGATGCGCGAGCAGCCCGAGCTCGCCGAGACCATGAGCCTCGCCATCGAGGCCCTGGGTCCGCGCGCCTTGCCCGCCCTGCGCGAGATGTACGACTTCGCCGAGCTCCGCCCGCGCTTAGCCGCCCTCCGCGCCGGCGCACGCCTCAACGACGCGCGCGTCGCGCCCTCCTTGCTCGAGCTCGCGCAAACCGCACGCGGCAACACCCGCCTCTCCGCCATCGTCAACCTCGCCTTCGTCGATGCCGGTCCCACCATCGAAACCACCCTGCGCAACCTGCTGAGCGAGGACGACCTCGCCGTGCGCGTCGCGGCCTACGAGTCGCTCGCACGCCGCGCCGAGAAGGCCCGCTTCGTCGCACTCAGCACGATGCAGGAGCAAAACCGCGACACCACGGGCCTGGTCTTCTCGCCCTATCAGTTGCAGCAGCTGGCGCGAGAGAACCTGCCCCCGGGCTCGCTGCAAGGCGTCACGCGCCGCAACGTCGAGGGCAAGTTCTTGCTCGACGAGGTGCAGCTCGCCGTGCCCGAAGCGCTCCGACTTCAGAACGCAAGCGCCACGCGCGAGCCGCTCATCTATGTCTCGCAGCAGGGAGTGCCGCGCATCGTGCTCTTCGGAGGCGACCTCAGCGTGCGCATCCCCACGATGGTCTCGCTGTGGGAGAACCGCCTCGCCATCGCCAGCGCAGGCCCCGACACAAACGGCATGCCCGCGATGCTGCGCATTCGCTACGTCCGCCCCGGCACATCGCAGCCCGCGCTGCTCGAGTGCAAGCCCACCCTGCCCGACCTTGTCGCACTCCTCGCAAGCGTGCCCGACCGTAACGCCACAGGCATCGACGCTGCGCGCCAAGGCCTGAACCTGAACTACTCCCAGGTCGTCGCCGTGCTGAGTGCGCTGCAAAGCCAGGGCGCCACCCGCGCCGCCTTCAGCACCGAGAGCGATCGCCTCGGCGCCCAGCTCGCCGCCGCCAACGAAGGCAGCGGCATCGTCGCCCGCGCCGACAACCCAGAAGAGGCCGCAAAGCTGCTCGTCCGCCCCGCCACCACCGAGCCCGCCCGCCCCTCCGAAGACGGCAAGCCCCGCATCGTGCCGATCGAACCGCCTGCACCGAAGTAGCAGATGAGGTGATTATGCCTCAGTGAATCAGGCTTCCCGCCCGATTCAACGTTCCCCTTTGCGGTCGCCACAACATGAAACCACGAGCAGTCCATGCACTACGTACGCGCTCTCGCGCTCGCTATCGGCATCTGCCTGATACCTCTTGGGGCAACCCTTGAGCACCTCGACCAACAGCGATCGTGGGCGTGGCACATGCTTGTCGCACTCGGGATTGGGTGCCTTGCCTTGCTGTACAGAGACTTTCTGCGATCAAAGCGATTCCCGTCAATCTTCAGACAGTGCGATGATCCGGCTGTTTACCGTCGGTATGCGAGCGTGTCTTATGTCTTCGTCGCATTTGCATGCGTGCTCTTGCTCAGCGGTCTGTACAAGCTGTTTGGTAAGCTCACGTAAGCCATCCGCGTTTCGAGAGACGAACGCGTCACTCCCACGACGCCTTTACGAATCGCAGCTTGCGTCCTTGCTGCTACCGCTGCTCAATCGTGTTCCGCCCGCGCTCCCCGCGCTGCTTGTAGTGCGACAGTGCGCTCTCCTTGTTCGCAAAGTCCGCCGTCGAGTAGACCAGCTTGCTGCTTCCAATCAGCATCTCGTCGCCGTCCTTCAGCGGCACGTCGCCCGTCACCGCACGCCCATTGAACAGCGTGCCGTTCGTGCTCTTCATGTCGAGGGCGATGTGCTGCTTCGTCGGCTCGTCAAACCGCACCTGCAAGTGCTTGCGCGATGCCCGCGTGTCCACGATCTGCACCGGACACGCCTCATCGCGCCCAATGACCACCGTGCGGCTTCCCAAGGGGTAGTAATCGCCCTCATTCGGGCCCGAAACAATCGTGATACTCGCCATGCCGCATGATACGCCGGATGCGCAGCCAACCGAACCAGCCTCGCCAGAGCCCCGCACCCTTGTCCCGCACCGCAGCACGATCGCTTCGTGATGCAACAAGGTCGTGTCCTTCGGGACGACGCCGAAGCGGCACTTGCATGACACACTGCACCACCACCCGCTCGCCGCTCGCGAGCACGATCCGCTCGCCCATCTCAACCGCCCGCAGCCCATCCGCCGTCCACACGGGCGTGCCCGCCACAAAGCACATCCGCGTCACGTGCATGCCGCGTAGCCGATCAACCATGTCCTCTACAGCGTTCGTCAGCTTCTTCAGCGCGTCCGCATCCGGATCGCACTGCTTCACCAGCACCTTCATCTTCGGGGTCAACTTCTGCGGCAGCCCCTGCACATGCTCCAACGCCTTCACGCTGCGCAGGGCCCG
>JAIYDA010000093.1 GCA_027487735.1 Planctomycetaceae bacterium
AGAAGCAACAACCCATGGGCGAGCCCTTCGCGGCTGTCGGCCCGTTTTCATCAGGAGAAGTGCATCATGGCAGTCAAGCCCCTTGAAGATCGTGTTCTCATCAAGCCCATCGAGTCGGAGACCAAGACCGCGTCGGGTCTGTATCTGCCCGAGGGCGCAAAGGAAAAGCCCGTGAAGGGCGAGGTCGTCGCGACCGGGCCGGGCAAGCGCCTTGACAACGGCAAGCGCGGCGAGATGAGCATCAAGGTGGGCGACCACGTGGTGTATGGTCGCTACGCGGGCACCGAGGTGGAGATCAAGAACGTGAAGCACCTGATCATGCGCGAGACGGAAGTCCTCGGCGTCATGTCCTGAGCGCAAACGCCAGCGTGAGTTGTCGCACAGACATCGTCTTTCCAAACAACCGACAGTCGAGGAAATGCACACAATGAGCAGCAAACAAATCATGTTCTCGTCCAACGCGCTTCTTGAAATGAAGAAGGGCGTTGACAGGCTTGCAGAAGCCGTAAAGGTCACGATGGGCCCCAGCGGGCGCCACGTGGTGATCGAGAAGAGCTACGGCGGACCACACGTGACCAAGGACGGCGTGAGCGTGGCGAAGGAAATCTCGCTGCCCGAGCCTTTCCAGTCCATGGGCGCCAAGATGGTGAACGAGGTGGCAAAGAAGACCGCCGACAAGGCGGGCGACGGCACCACCGCCGCGACCGTGCTCGCGCAGGCGATCTTCAGCGAGGGCCTGAAGATCGTGGCTGCGGGCGCAAACCCCGTGCTGCTGCAGCGCGGCATCAACGCGGCTGCGCAGGCGGCGGCCGACGCGGTTGACGCGATGGCGATCAAGTGCAAAGGCAAGGAAGACTACAAGAAGGTCGCGACCGTGAGCGCGAACCACGACGCGCAGATCGGCGAGCTGATCGCGGAAGCGATCAGCAAGGTCGGCGCGGATGGCGTTGTGGAGATCGAGGACGGCAAGACCGCGAACACAACGCTGGACTACGTCGAGGGCATGCAGTTTGACAAGGGCTATCTGTCGCCTTATTTCATGACCGACCCCAAGACGGGCGAGTGCGTGCTCGAGGACTGCCACATTCTGCTCTACGAGAAGAAGATCGGCAATCTGCCCGACCTGCTGCCCTTGCTGAACAAGGTGGCGATGGGCAGCAAGCCCCTGCTCATCGTGGCAGAAGAGCTGGAGAACGAAGCGCTCGCGGCGCTGGTTGTCAATCGTTTGCGCGGCGTGCTGAAGGTGTGCGCGGTCAAGGCCCCGGGCTTTGGCGATCGTCGCAAGGCGATGATGGGCGACATCGCGAGCCTCACGGGCGGCACGTTCATCAGCGAGGACCTGGGTCGCTCGCTGGAGAGCGTCGAGCTGAGCGAGCTGGGTCGTGCGAAGAAGGTGGTCATCACCAAGGACGACACGACGATCATTGAGGGTGCTGGCAAGAAGAAGGAGATCGAGGCCCGTGCGGCGCAGATCAAGAGCCAGCACGAGAAGAGCACCAGCGACTATGACCGCGAGAAGCTCATGGAGCGCCTCGCGAAGCTGACGAGCGGCGTGGCGATGATCAGCGTGGGTGGCGCGAGCGAGGTGGCGATGAAGGCCACCAAGGACCTCGTGGACGACGCCCTGAAGAGCACCCGCGCGGCTGCCAAGGGCGGCTATGTGCCGGGCGGCGGCGTGGCGCTCATTCGCACGCAGGACGCAATGCTGGCAGCCCGCAAGAAGGCCAAAACCGACGACGAGAAGCTGGGCTTTGACATCGTGATCCGCGCCGTGGAGTATCCGTGCAAGCAGATCGCGGAGAACGCGGGCATCGATGGCGACCTGGTCGTCGAGAAGGTCAAGGAGCTCAGCGGCACGAAGGGCTACAACGCCGCCACGGGCGAGTATGAGGACCTGGTCAAGAGTGGCATCATCGATGCGGCTCTGGTGGCAAAGACCGCGCTCATCAACGCCGCGAGCGTTGCGGGGCTGATGCTGACGACCGACGTGCTGATTACGGACTTGAAGGAAGACACGAAGGCGGAGGTTGGGGCGACGGCGTAATGAAAGCAGCCCAGGGGCCTAGAAGTGGGCCCTTGGGATTTCGTTTGTCACCACAGAGTCACTGAGGACCACAGAGCAGCACAGAGATGGGCACGGAAGCGGAAACATCTCGGTCAGTAGCTCAGCAGCAAGACGATCCGCTCACGAGGGAGATCATCGGTGGTGCGATTGAAGTGCATCGCACGCTCGGATCGGGGCTTCTTGAGCATGCCTACGAGCATTGCCTCGCGATTGAGCTCGCCCATCGGGGTCTCGACGTGCAGCGGCAAGTGCCGCTGAGCATTCAATACCGGGGTGTGCAGATCGATCAGGCGTACCGCATGGATATGGTCGTGGGTCGTCGTGTGGTTGTAGAAGTGAAGGCTTTGGATGCGGTGCTGCCAGTCCACGAAGCCCAGCTTTTGACCTACATGAAGCTAGCGAAACTTCACGTGGGGCTTCTGCTGAACTTCCATGTACCACTCATGACCAAGGGAATCACACGACGAGTGCTGTAGTCGAAGTTCGTTCGTCTGGTTGCTCATGTCTCTCGGTGAATGCTCTGTGCCCCTCAGTGACTCTGTGGTGATTGGTAGAAGACACGCATGCCCCCCACCCGCGAATACTACGAAGTGCTTGGCGTTGACAAGAAGGCGGACGCCGAAGAGGTGAAGCGCGCGTATCGCCGACTTGCGATGAAGTATCACCCGGATCGCAATCCGGGCGATGCGGAAGCCGAGGCGAAGTTCAAGGAAGCGGCTGAGGCGTATGAGGTGCTGAGCGACGAGCAGAAGCGCCGCATCTATGACCAATATGGGCGCGAGGGGCTCAAGGGCTCGTCGGGCGGGCCCGCGACGCACGACTTCTCGCGGATGGACCCCAACGACATCTTCTCGATGTTCAACGACATCTTTGAGGGGATGGGCATGGGCGGCGGCGGAGCACGCGGGCGGCGCGGGCCGCAGCGTGGGTATGACCTGGAGACCGAGGTGAGCATCACGCTCGAAGACGTCGCGAAGGGGTGCGAGCGCGACGTCGAGTTCACGAGGCTGGATGTCTGCAAGAAGTGCGTGGGCAGCGGCGCGAAGGCGGGCAGCAGCCCGCAGACGTGCGGCACCTGCGGCGGGCAGGGGCGCGTGCAGCAGGCGGGGCTCGGGGGCATGTTCCGCATGGTGGTGGCGTGCCCCACATGCGGCGGGCGCGGCAAGGTGGTGAAGGAGTTCTGCGATGTGTGCAAGGGGCGCGGGCGCGTGCCCAGCAAGCGCAGCCTCAGCGTGCGCATCCCGGCTGGTATCGAGGATGGGCAGGCAATTCGGGTGCAGGGTGAGGGCGAGCCGCCCGGGCCCCAGGTGTCGGCCTCGGGAGAGGGGCCCAAGGGCGATTTGCACGTGGTGGTGCACGTGAAGAAGCACGACGTGTTTCAGCGCGAGGGCGAGCACCTGGTGCTCGAGCTGCCGCTGAGCTTTACGCAGGCAGCGCTGGGCGCGGCGATTGAGGTGCCGAGCCTGGAGGGCGCGGCGAAGCTGGATATTCCGCGTGGGACGCAGCATGGGGATATCTTCCGCATTGAGGGCAAGGGCTTGCCCACGCTGCGGGGCGGGCGCAAGGGCGACCTGGGCGTGATCGCACGCATCGAGGTGCCGCGCAAGCTGACGAAGAAGCAGGAGGAGTTGCTGCGGGCGTTTGCGCAGAGCGAGGACAAGAACGTGAACCCCGAGAGCGCGAGTTTTTGGAAGAAGGCGGGCGATTTCTTGCGTGGCAAAGAGTGAAGGACGGCAGTGACCGACGAGCAGTGACGGACTGGGACGGAAGGTGCGAGCGGGCCCCACTTGCAGAAAGCACACACGATGAGCAGCGAGAAGCGACCAATGAGCTCGGACGACGCAGGCAACGGCGGTGAGGGCGAGCCTGCGCACGAGTGGGACCTTGATAGTGTCGACTTTGGCGAACCCGCGGCAGGCACGCAGGATGCGGGTCGGCTCGCAGCGCGGGTGCAGCAGTTGGAGCAGCAACTGGCGGAGGAGCGCAACCGGGCCCTGCGGCTTTTGGCGGACATGCAAAACGTGCAGCGCAGGGGCGTGCAGAACGAGCGCGTGGCGCGGCAGCAGGGCGTGGGCGCGGTGGTCGCGAGCATCGTGCCCGTGGTCGATCACTTTGACATGGCGCTGACGCAGGACCCGCGCACGGCAACTGCGGAATCGATCATCAGCGGCGTGCGCGTGATTCGCGAGGAGCTGCTGCGGGCGCTGGCGAGCCAGGGCGTAGCAAGCGTGGTGCCGCAACCCGGCGATGAGTTCGTGCCGGGCAAGCACGAGGCGCTGAGCCAGCAACCCGGCAATGGCGTCGAGCCCGGGCGCATCTTGATGACCTATCAGGCGGGGTTTGTGCTGGTGGAGGGCGAGACGCAGCGTGTGCTGCGGCCCGCGAAGGTCGTGGTTGCGAGCTGAAGAGCACCGACGCGAGGAACGCTGATTCGCTATGCCTACGTATGACTATCGCTGCAAAGCCTGCCGGCACGCATTCGAGCACTTCCAGTCGATGAAGGACGCTGTGCTACGCAAGTGCCCCGCGTGCGGCAAGGCATCGCTCGAGCGACTGATCGGCACGGGTGCTGCGCTGATCTTCAAGGGCGCAGGGTTCTATCAGACAGACTACCGCAGCGAGAGCTACAAGGCGGCTGAGCATGCGGAGAAGCCGGCGGAGAAGGGCTCGGAGCAGAGTACCGAGCGTGGTACCACGCAGGCTTCGCAAGCCACAGGAAGCAATGCGGGCGGCGCAGCGGCAACATCGACCAACGCGGCGGCACCCGTCCAGACTGGAGGCAGCAATGGCGCGAGCGCGAAGAACTCCAGCGGCAACACGAGCGAAGGCGGCGGTGGCTCCGCGACCACAACGCGCGGCAATGCCTCGGAGCGTGAAGGCAGCGCGCCGAGCAGAGCCAGCACGCGCATCGCAACCGCCACAACAAGCACTAGAAAAACGCCAGCGAAGGGGCCAGACACAGTCAAAGCCAAGTCCAAAGCCACTGCGCCCCGCAAGGCAAGCACGCGGAAGAAGTGACGCAGGTCCAGGCGCGAGCCAGCAGCCAGTCTTCGCGGGCATCGCGCTGGGCGTGGACTTGTGCGAGGTTGCTCGCATCGAGCAGATGCTCGTGGAGCATGGCGAGCGGTTTCTGCGGCGGGTGTTCACGCCCCGCGAACTGCGCGACGCGGGCAATGGGCGCGGGCGGTGCATGCACCTTGCGGCAAGGTTTGCAGCGAAAGAAGCGGCGATGAAGGCGCTCGGCACGGGCCTCGCAGGCGGCATCACGTGGCAAGATGTGGAGACGGTGCGCACGGCGACCGGGGCACCAAGCCTTGCGCTGCACGCACGGGCGGCGGAGATCGCACAAGCGCTGGGCATCGCAGGCTGGTCGCTGTCGCTCACGCACACGAGGGCGCTGGCAGTGGCGGTGGTGGCGGGCGTGATGGGTGGAGAAGTTCGAGGGGGGTGACGGCGGTGGGCAGGGAGCGTGGGCGCGCCGATCTATGGACATGTGGCAAGATGCTTCAGCACAGAGGCTCAGAGGGAATGAGCAAGAGGAGAAGAGGGAGGGGTGGAGGGACGAAGTGACAAAGGGATAGAGTGAACATGCAACTCGCGTGCGAGGCGTTGACTTGCGAGAGGCAACCGCGCCGGAAACTCCCACTCACTCCCTTCGTCCCTTTCTCCCTCCCTCCCTGCATCCCTCCATCCCCCGCTCCCCTCATCTTGCTCACTTTCTCTGTGTCTCTGTGCTGAAAACCGAAACACCCAACCCTTCCGCACCTTAGGATCACTGGAGCATCTGCGCCTCCGCGGCTTTCTCTGCCGCGGCGTCGATGTCGAGGGGCACGATGACGCTGAACATAGCGCCTTGCCCCGCGTCGGAGACGAGTTGCAACTGGGCGCGGAGGACGCCCGCGAGCTCTTTGGCGATGGCGAGGCCCAGGCCCGTGCCGCTCTGCTCGCGCACGTGGCTGCCATCGACCTGGTAGAACTTCTCGAAGATTTTGTCCTGCTCCGCGAGTGGGATGCCCGGGCCATTGTCGATGACGCTGATGCGGATGCTGTCCACCTCGCCCGCGACGGGCGCGAGTCGCTCGGCTCGCAGCACAACACGGGGCGTTCTGCCCGGGCCTCTCGCGTAGGTGCTGAACTTCAGGGCGTTGCTGAGGAAGTTAAAGACGATCTGCTGCAGCTTGCGGATGTCGGTGCGGATGCTCGGCAGGTCGTCGGATGCTTCGAGCACGAGCTCCACGCCCCGCTTGTCTGCCAGCGGCTGGAGGAGGCCCATGAGCGCGTCGCACATCTCGCGCGGGTTGGCGTGCTCGATGCGCAGCTCGATCTTGCCCGCCTCGATGCGGGCCATCTCGAGCAGGCTGTTGATGAGCGCGAGAAGGTTGCGGCCTGCGGTCAGGATGTTGTCGAGATAGCGGGTGCGCTTCGCGAGGGTGGCACTTGGTCCCTCGCGCTCCAGCTCGCTGCTTGCGATGTCGCGCAGCAGCTCGGCAAAGCCGATGATGCTGTTGAGGGGCGTGCGCAGCTCGTGGCTCACGTTCGCGATGAAGTCGTTCTTCACCTTTGCGGTCTGGTGCAGGGCGGTGTTGGTCTCGGCGAGCTCGTGCAGCTTGAGGTCGAGGGCGGCGTTGATGTTGCGGAGGCGCTCTTGCGCGCCCTGCATGTCGTTGAGCATGCTGTTGAAAGTCGTGGCAAGCTCCTCGAACTCGTCTCCGGTTGCAATCTCGCTGCGAATGGCGAAGTTGCCCTCTCGCACGCGCTCGGCGGTGTCGCGCAGGTTTCGCACGGGCAGCAGCACAAGCTTGTGCGTGATGAGCCAGAAGACGAGCATGCTGATGACGAGCACGAGCGCGCCCGCCACCAGCAGATACACGGTGTTCAGCACCAGCAGCTTTGTCGCGCTCACGCTGCGACGGCTGAGGTCGATGATGGCGCGGAGCTCGCCTGTGGGCTGATCGCGCACGGCCTTGGCATAGCGATAGTCGCGCACGGTGCCCGCCCACACGCCCTCCTGATAGTCGGGCAGCGCCCGGTTCGCTTGCAGCGCGGCGACGGCACGCCTCAAAAACTCGTCGGCGTCTTGCTGAGCGGTGCTCACGGGCAGCTCGCGTGCGGTCACGCCCCCTCGCTCGACAGCTGTGGTGGGCAGGCCCTGCAGCGTGGGCAGAAGCCAAGGGACATTCGCAGCGTCAGATTGTTGCGTTCGGTCGAACGGGTCGCGCTTGGATTGGTTGCCCAAGAGCTCCCACGTCTGCGCCATCTGGCGGGCGACATCGAGCTGGCCCGCGTCGATGAGGTGCGTCATGCGCAGCCACGGCACGCTGAGGGCAAGCAGCACCGACAGCACGACGGCTCCGCCAAAGAGCAGCAGGCATTTACTCGCGAGTGGGAGCGTGATGCGCACTGGGCAAGCCTATGGAGCAATCGCGGCGTGGAGGATCGGAAGCACGCCCTCGAAGACGAATGCTGCGGGGCCCGTCATGCAAAGGTCGGGAACGATCGCTTCGCCCCCGCTGCTCGCGATGCCCGTGTCGATCGTGAGCATCCCGCCCGGCAGGGCGACGTCGACCGATGCGGGGGCGTTGCCCGCAAGGCTCGCCGCGACAGCGCACGCCCCGGTGCCGCAAGCCTGCGTGATGCCGCTGCCCCGCTCCCACGTACGCACGCGTTGGAAGCAGCTCCCCGTTGCTGTCGTTTCGGCAAGAGCGAACTGCACATTCGTGCGATGCGGGAATGCCCGGTGGTGCTCGATGCGAGGGCCAAGGTGCGCGAGGGCGGCGTCTGTTGGCAACTGCTCGCAGTGCAAAACGAGGTGGGGGTTGCCAACGTCGACGGTGCTGCACGTGGTGGCGGGCCCGCAGGCGAACAGAATCTCCGGCGCGAGTTCGGGCAGCAGTGCATGCGGCGCCACGCGGCGGGCGTGGACGGTTGCGCTGCCCATCTCCACGCGCACGCGGGCTGCGTGGGGCGTGCACTCGCCCACGAGCGCGACGGTACGCACGCTGCCCCCAGCGAGCACGCGCAGTGAGCCGCTGCGCGGTGCAAAGCCCCGCGCGAGCAGCAAGTGGGCGATGCAGCGAATGCCATTACCGCACATGCCGCCGTCGGTGCCATCGCTGTTGATGACGTGCATGTGGCAGGCGGCGTCGATGCCGGGCGGAGGCTGCGTGATGAGCAGCAGCCCATCGGCACCCACGCCCGTGCGCCGGTCGCAGGCTTCGCGGGCGAT